>NZ_JACHDY010000007.1 GCF_014201315.1 Edaphobacter lichenicola | reverse complement strand
GTTCCGACGGCACTCAGCTTCCAAGCGCCGCGACGAGCGGATCTGATTCAGATATCCGTACAGATACAGTTTCAAGAAGTCGCGCGGATCGTAGCGAGGCCGTCCCGTATCGGCGGCCTTAGCGCGCTCGAAGCCGAGGTCTGACATCTCGAGTTTCTCGACGAACGCGTCGATCACACGGCACACGTGATCTGCGGGTACGAAGTCGTCCAAGACCACAGGAAACAGTGTTCCCTGACTCCGTCCCTCGCCTTGGATGTAACTCATAAGGAGATCTGCCTCCGCTTCTGCACCAGCATCTTCTCATCTGCCCCTGTTTAAAACGAAAGCCTTTCTCATCACCACGAAATTCGCTTGCAACAGGTACAACGAGTACACGATGAGGTAAAGGCAGAGCCACCAGGGGGAGATAGCTTCCATGTAAGCCGTGCTCCACCCAGAATTCCAAACAGGAGGTATCTTTCAATACTCCTCATGGATCGTTCGCTGAGTGAATCGGCGATTTGTGCGGCACCTCCGGATAGACCTTCCGGCTCGACGCAGTTCCGAGAAGCGGAGCACGGGCGCAGTGAAAAGATGGAAAAGTATAAGGATCTTCCATCGCCCTTCAAGGACTTCCCGGGCCTCTTCTAACTCCTGAGCCCAGGGCACCTGTGGATCGAAACCTCGTTGAGTCAGAGCGACTACCTCAAACGGTTTGGCTCGTTCAGATCAGCGATCAACCCACGCCATGACCTTTTCGTTGTAGCGCGGTCCGGAGACGGCTTCAGGGCGTAATGCTGCCTCCAGGCGAGCCACGTTGTCGTCGCTGAGTTTGATATCCACGGCGCCGGCATTCTCCTCAAGGTAGACACGGCGTTTCGTGCCCGGAATCGGCACGATGAAATCGCCTTTGCCCAACAGCCAAGCGAGGGCCACCTGGCTTGGCTTTGCGCCGATGGCGTCGGCGATGGTCCGCACGATCTCAACCGCATTCATGTTGGCGGCGAAATTCTCGCCTTGGAAACGGGGATCGAACCGGCGGTGGTCCTTCGCTGTGCATTCCTCCGCACGTTTTGCACTACCCGTCAAGAAGCCCCGGCCAAGCGGGCGCTATCCGCGGAGTCGCGCGCCAGGCGGAAATACCCCATGCCCTCAAGTTTTTGAGGATACGGCCCGCACGCTGATATGAAGAATTGCGACAAACAATCTGGTTTGGTCTTTTCATGGACCGGAAGATAGCGGGAACCGTGCCCCCAAACACCATTGCCGAAGGGAATGAACATGACTCCCATAAAGGAAGGATCTCGTCGATGTACGTCGCTACGTTTAGAAAGTTCTCCTTATCTCCTTCACTCCGAGATTGAGCCGACGTCGCAGAAGGAGTCGCAACGTTCCACCGTCCTTATACCCAACTTGTGCGGCGACCTCTTCGACACTTGCCTTGCTGGTCTTCAAGAGATGCACCGCGCGTTCAACGCGCAGACTTTGGAAATACGACATCGGAGATTTCCCTAGCACGCACTGTAGCCGCCGGGTAAGCGTCCTTTTGCTTGCGCCTACGGCTTTCGCAGCACTGTCGAGGGAAAATCCGCGCCTGAGCCTCGCACGCGCCCAGCGTTCGAAGAGCTGTACAACCGGGTCAGAGTGGATTAGGTGATCAGTAAGAGCATAAGCAGTCTGGGAGGGTCTGGAATCGATGATGAGATATCTTGCGGTGAGCGAGGCGAGCTCGGGGCTAACACCGCGTATCAGCCATAGGGCAAGATCGAGGTGGCCTAGAGCAGCTCCGGCGGTCACAACGTTCCCTGACTTGACCACCATGTCCGATTCGTCCAATAGTACCTGAGGGTATCGTTCTCGAAACATCGGCGCCAGCCACCAAGTGGTGGTTGCGCGCTGCTGGTTGAGCAGGCCAGACTCAGCCAGCACAAAGGTTCCCGCACAGGCAGCACTCAACCTTACCCCGTCGCTTGCCCACTTTCGAAACGCCTTCGCAGCATCGCGGACGTCAGGCCTGGCCAGAGCTGCTTTCAGAGTATCGGCTCTCTTGCATGCGATTGCCGGGACAATAACGCAGTCAGGGGTTTGGCTTCCGACTGGCTGAATCGGAACCTTCAGGCCGTGTGCGGTTAGGACTGTCTTTCGCATACCTACGATCTTGACTTCGAACTGTGGAACAGCGAGTCCAGTCATCTCAATCAATTCGTTCGCAGTTTGTAGTGCATCCAGGATCGCCGACAAGCCCAGATCGAAGACACCATCGAGTGCAAGCACATAAACACGCATGGCTCATATGATACTAAATATGGCAGTTTTGCCAATGGCTAAATCGCCCACCAGCGCCTAGATTGAGACATAGCCATTTATGGCTATAGGAGCAATGAAATGATAAAGTTGGCCTTTTTGTCCGCCTGGAAGCGAAATCGGGCAAAGAAGAGGAGCTCGCTGCGTTCTTGATGCAGGGACTCGAGCTTGCGAACCGGGAGACGACGACTCCCATGTGGTTTGCGTTTCGGCTCTGAGGCGGAAGCTTGCCATGCAGAGCCTCCGGCGATTTAGCAGTTAGACGTAATGGGTGTCAAGCTCTCCTAGCCGTCCGCGCAAGTAGGTTCTTACAGCTCTGCAAGCAATTAGCTGTGCTCATCCGATCAATTTCAAGTTCGTGAAGAAAGAGAGAAATATGTCAGTAAATGTTCTTTATACGACGCAGGCTACTGCGATCGGCGGCCGTGACGGTCGCGCTACGACCAAAGACGGGAGTCTTGATGTAAAGCTAGCGATTCCTAAAGAGTTAGGTGGCCCCGGTGGCCCAGGGAACAATCCTGAACAATTGTTCGCAGCTGGATACGCTGCCTGCTTCCTTGGTGCAATGAAGGCTGTTTCCTCGCAAGGGGGACCGAAGGTTCCTCAGGATACTTCTGTGACGGCTTCTGTTGGCATTGGCCCGAGATCTGAGGGTGGTTTCGGCCTTGTAGTCGGACTCTCTATCTCTCTGCCCGGATTGCTCCCTGCCGACGGACATGCCCTTGTCGAGAAAGCCCATCAGGTTTGCCCATACTCCAACGCTACCCGGAACAATCTCGACGTAAAGCTTGAAGTGATTTAAGAACAGGGTCCGACTTGGCTTCTCCGCGATGTATTTAGAGAGGCCAAGCGATCTCTACCATTCGCTCACAAGCAGGAACAAGTACGGCTTGGCGTCGCTCAAGATTCATACGTCACGGTTAGCAAAGGAAAGCTGGGCAGCGTCATGCTCCCCTCCAATGCACACGGACACGTCGGCTCGATGCGTGTCAAAGTCATAAAACAACATCCGCTTGGCACGAGCCATCGCCGCATGTTTCCTGTTGCGATGGTCGCTCTGCTGGCAGCTGCTTTTGGATTCAACCCGGCAGCTCGCGCTCAGGATGCCGCAACAACTTGGGATCCCGGGGACAGGTTCAATCGGCCGGGAATAACTCAACACAGGAGGGTAACTCAATGGAAGCAATCGGATTGCTAGTCACGCTCGAAGCACGCCCAGGCAAGGAAGCTGAAGCCGAAGTTTTTCTAAACTCGGCTCAGCCCCTCGCGCTCAATGAAAATGGGACCCTGAAATGGTATGCGATCAAGCTTGGGCCGGGGAGGTTCGGCATCTTCGACACCTTTGCAAATGAAGCGGGCCGCAATGCTCATCTGACTGGCGAGATTGCGAAGGCGTTGGGGGCGCGGGCTAACGAATTGTTCGCGACTCCTCCGAAGATCGAAAAAGTGGAGATCCTTGCAACCACACCTTTGAAGAACTAGGTGGGAGACAATCGAATCGCAAGTCCGTTCGATTGCGGTATTCGGGCCAGCTACCTAGAAGATCTGCACGAATCGTTCTCGGCCTCCGCGTGATTTCGCTTTCCCGAATTCGCGCGGAGAAAGCCGCGAAACTCAACAACGTAAAACCACCGGCAAGGATCAATTGATGCTTGATGCCGGAACAACAAGGAGATCTGAAATGAATCAACATTCGCTACGGCGTCTCGTCTATGCCACTTTGCTCGCTACGCTGGCAACGCCACTCACAGTCCAAGCCCAGGCGAAGGCCGCCCCTCCGATTGACGGTATCATCGGGAAGCTCCAGGCATTCGATGGTAAGACCCTCGATGTTGCGACGAGTTCAGGCGTAGTCCACGTCGTTGTCAAAGGGCACCTCACAACTTATAAACAGGTATCCTCCGATTTGAGCCATGTAGCAGCGGCGCCTTATATCGGAGTTGCGTCGGCGGAGCAGGACGGTAAGCAAGTCGCGAAGCAGATCTTCATATTTCCCATGGAGTTGAGGGGAGCTGCGGAAGGTAGCGTCCTGACAGACCCCCCGGGTGCAAGCTCTCACAGCAGAATGACCAACGGCTCGGTCTCTCGCCCTGCTGGATCGCACTCCCGCATGACGAACGGAACGGTCCAGAATAGCAACGGTACCACGCTGGTGGTTAACTACCAGGACGGCTCCCAGACGATCTCCGTACCGCCTGGTGTCCCCGTCACAGAAGTCGTCCCCCAACAGGTTACTTTTACCCCTGGCGATGCCGTCTACGCGACGACTAAGAAGCTCCCGGACGGAACGCTCGTAACTGACAAGATCTTTCAGTTCGTTCCGGCAGCAGCGTCCCACTAAACAATGCAGTTGAGGTTTCAGAAAGTGAACCCTTCGGCATCCCCTGCTCATGGACCGAGTTCCACGAGCACGTTACTGGAACAGCCAGGCGTGCTCGTGGCTAAACGGCACCAACTTTTGGTGCGCTGCAGCCACTGGCTGAACATCCCGCTCCTTCTTGGCCTTATTCTGAGCGGCATCTCCATTTACTGGTCTTCGCCGGTCTATCAACACAAGCCAGATCCGGCTACCGGAAACTTCGATGTGGCAGCGGATATCGGGATCTGGATCTGCGCGCATCTCCCTGGTCAACACCATTCCGCCAGTCCGCCCGACTGGATTTACAACCACATGAGCCTGGGGCCAGGCATGTTAGCGCCTGCCCTGCGCATTCATTGGTTGTGTGCTTATCTATTCATGCTAAACGGCATGGTGTACGCTGCAGGGCTAGTCATGGGAGGGGGATGGCGCTCCTTGCTGCCTCGCAGGACCGACGTGGTTGACGCGTTCAGGATCTTTCGATACTACCTCGGCGTTCCCTTCGCTAAACTCGCACACCGCGAATGGTTGCATCCCCGTTTCAACACAAAGTACAACGCGCTCCAGCGTGCAGCATACTTTTCTGTTCCGGTCGCCGGATTTCTTTCGATTGCCACAGGCTGGGCGATTCATAAACCGATGCAACTCCATTGGCTGGCTGCGCTATTCGGAGGCTTTGACACAGCGCGTGTATGGCATTTCTGGCTTATGTGGCTCTTCATTTTCTTTGTTGTGCCGCATGTGATTCTGGTTCTCGCCGACGGGTGGGATACGCTTCGCGCAATGATCGTAGGTTGGTCAGCCAAAGTAGACCGGTCGGAGGTCATCGAAAGTGATCAATGAGGAGAAAGGCAATTCAGTCGGATCGGAAGATATTCCCTCGACGAGTACTGGATCGAATTTGGAAACCACGCAGTCACTGGCGGCTGGCTCTGAGGATACTAACCCCACTGCCCCAGTAGGCGCTGAAACTCGCCAGGGCGTGGAATCGGTCGAACAACCCGCGAATGCGGATGGATCGCCTTCATCATCAGTGGGTCACGCACTGCAAACAGATAAAGTCGCTTCCTCTGTTACTGCGAAACAGGAGATGGAAGAGTTAGCGAAGACTGGCCCTCAGAATGCGAATCTTTCCGCCTCAATAGTCATTGAGAGGTCCGAGGCCGTTGAAACGATCCAGCAATCCGGAGATGCAGATGAATCGCCCTCATTATCAGTAGAGCCTGCGCCGCGAATTGACGAAGTGGTTCCACCCATTGCAGTGGAACCCTTATTCGTGAAGAAACAGCAAAGCTTCTTTGAAGAGCAGCCTCTCCCTGTAATTGTGATGGCTCCCCGGGTACTGCGCTATCGAACCCGGCGCGACGTCCTGGGGTTTGGAATCGGCGCGGTGGCAGCGGCGGCAGGCGCTGAATTTCTTTTGCCACAAAATACACTCAGCCGCCTGGGTGTGCGCCGAGATATGAGTTCGCCGAGGAAGGAGTGGATGCTCAACAAAGCTCTTCGTATCGACGATGACGTGGCTGAAGCACTCTACTCGCTGAATCGTATGGTGCCTACATACACGAAATCTCATATTACCCCGATCAAGAACAACTACAACGGAGCCACTCCTGACCCTGGCTATATATCGGGATGGAATCTAACTCTGGAAGGGCTCGATTCCGGCTTGAGCGTCTGTCTCGATATTCGGAAGCTCATGAATCGCTTCCCCATGCATGAGCAAATTATCCGGTTTGTTTGCGTTGAAGGCTGGAGTGCGATCGCGTGGTGGGCTGGTCTGAGATTCGATGACCTGCTTCGTGCCTACCCACCGATGTCGCAGGCGAAATGGGCTCGGGTGGAGTCGTCGGTCAATCTCGACAACTCGGGAAATCCTGATCCCTACTTTGTCTCAATCGACTTGGCAACGGCACGCCATCCGCAGACGCTACTGGTCACACACCTCAGCGGTCAGCCCCTCACGGTGGAACATGGAGCACCACTCCGTCTCCTGGTACCCGTAAAACTTGGTTTGAAGAATGTGAAGGCCATTACGCGGATTACCTATTCCGTGAAAGAGCCAAGAGATTACTGGACTCCCTATGGGTATTCCTCCTACGACGGAATCTAGGTACATAATGTCGAGACCTCATAGGAAATAACGTTGATTCCTACCGCTGAACGCAGGCTTCGACAGCGAGGTAAAGGTACGGTGTTGGATCGAAAGGTGGCGCACCTTGCTGAGAAAACCGACTAATTGGAAAGAGATTCGTCTCTATACTGGCATGTGGAGGCAAAACGCACATGGACGCAGATGACTTGAGGATTGTGGACGCCGTGGCAAGGATCGGCAGCATGAACCGGGCGGCGGCTGAACTGAACATGGTGCAATCAAATGTCACCGCGCGCATTCGCCTCCTGGAGGAAGAGCTCGGCGTTCAGCTATTCGTCAGGCACAGCCGTGGTGTGGTGCCGAGTGAAGCTGGTCTACGCCTCCTTTCCTACGTGGAGCAGATACGTGCACTGTTCCAGCAAGCCATCACGGCGGTCAAAGAGGATGGAACTCCAAAGGGGAAACTGCGTATCGGAATGCTGGGTACCACAGCTGGACTGCGGCTGCCAACACTTATAGCCCAATACGCGCAGGAACATCCGAAGGTCGAGTTAGCCATCATTACGGGTACCACGACATCTCTGATGAATCAGGTGGTGGAACACGAGTTAGATGGTGCCTTTGTGGCAGGGCCTATTCATCATCAAGAACTGAGCGAAGAGTCACTCTTCTTCGAAGAGCTTGTTCTCGTAAGTTCTTTATCCGTACGGAACCTCGATGACCTCGCTAAAGTTGAAAATCTCAAAGCCATTGTGTTTCGAGAGGGGTGTTCTTACCGTCAAAGACTCAGCTCTATCCTAGATGGGCTAGGTATTCGTTACGTGGTGATGGAATTTGCATCTCTTGATGCAATCATTACCTGCATCACTGCAGGCGTAGGTATAACGCTCTTGCCGAAGATGCTGGTGAATAGACTTTGGACAGATCAGTCCGTGACTGTGCATGAGCTCCCAGTGGATCAGGCGCAGGTAGAGACTGTATTTGTTAGACGACATGATCGTTACCCGACGAGCGCACTCGACACCTTCTTGAACATGAGTCGCCAGATCTCGGACGTTGCGATCCTCGATCGACAATTGGAAGCTATCGACTAGAGCGATAGCGGGTATCAAAACAAATCGGGCCTCGTAGCGGTCTCCTCTCACATCTATATTCCAGCTTGAACGCAGATGGACGCATCAACGTGCGACATCGCCAACGTTGAAGGATCATCCTCATGTTGCCATCTGCGGTGCTGGCAGTATTGGTTCGATAGGAGCAATAAATGGCAAACACTCAAAAGACGGTAATCGTGACGGGCGCCTCCCAGGGAATCGGCGCTGCAGTAGTCAAGGCGTTCCTGGAACGTGGTTATAACGTAGTGGGCACCTCTCGCAATGCGACCAAGTCGGCTGAGTTGAAGGCTTCCGACAAGCTTGTGTTGGTGGACGGAGATATCGGCCAGGCTGTCACGGCTCGAAAAGTGATCGAGGCCACCGTTCAGAAGTTCGGCTCGGTTGATGTCGTTGTTAACAACGCGGGCATCTTCTCGGCAAAACCCTTCACGGATTACAGCGCTGACGATTTCCGTGCCCTCGTCTCGACGAATCTCGAAGGCTATATCTACATCACCCAGCTCGCGGTCAAGCAGATGCTCGCCCAGAAGTCGGGTGGAAGCGTCGTGGCCATCACGTCATCGCTGGTGAAAAATCCCATCGGTGGTTTGCCGGTGGCCCTGCCGATGATCACGAAGGGCGGTCTCGAGGCCATCACTCGCAGCCTGGCCTCGGAGTATTCGAAGGAACACATCCGCTTCAACGCGGTCGCGCCAGGAGTTGTTGATACTCCTCTCCACAAAGACAACCCGAAGGATTTCCTCAAGACCTTGTCGCCGATGGGCACGATCTCAACTTCGGAGGAGATCGCAAACGCGGTAGTCTATCTCACCGAATCGCGCCAGATCACTGGGGAGGTGCTACACGTGGACGGCGGTGCGCACAACGGCAAATGGTAAGCCCGAACAGTCCGCAGCCGGTCAGCGCGGAGCGCCGGCTGCTGGACCTCGGGATTGTGCTCCCCAATGCTCCTCACCCGCTTGGCGCATACGTTGAGGCCGTCCGGTCCGGCAGTCTGCTTTTCCTCAGCGGAATGCTGCCAGTCAAGGATGGCAAACTTCAATCCGTTGGGCGACTCGGTAGAGAGCTCGATGAATCTGCAGGCCGGGATGCATTACGAACTGCGACCCTGAATGCTCTTTCCGTCGCGAAGGCGCACCTGGGGTTACTAGACCGCGTGACGAGGGTTGTCAGCGTGAAGGTCTACCTGGCAACAGCAGGAGACTTTCACAACCAGCCTATCGTTGCGGACGCAGCATCGGAGCTTCTCCGGGATGTATTTGGAGAAGACAAGATGTCCGTGCGGTCCGTTTTGGGAGTAACCAGCTTGCCTCTGGGCGCGCCGGTCATGCTTGAGGTGACGTTCGAAGTCAATAACTGAGAAGGAGGGAGCGGTGCTCCCTCCTTTCGGAGAACCTTCAACGAATGAAACGTTCATTCACTACACCTTGCCGGTTTTGACCGGCGCACGGAGAAAAACAAGGATGACCACTTATCAAAAAAACAACGGAGTAGCTGGTTCAACCCAGGAAGTCATGAAGGTACAGTACACCGCGAAGACCCATACTTCGGGTGGTCGGCGGGGCGGCGTCTCACGCAGTGATGATGGCCGCTTAGATGTTAAGTTCTCGGCTCCCATAATCCCAGGAACTGGTACCAATCCCGAGCAGTTGTTTGCCGCTGGGTGGTCGGCCTGTTTCATTAGCGCGATGGGGGTTGTGGCCAACAATATGAAGGCCAAACTTCCGGCTGAGATAGCCGTCGATGCCGAAATAGACCTGTGCAATTCTGGCGACGTTTACTTCCTCCGAGCACGGCTTAACGTCAGTCTGCCGGGCTTGGAGCGCGAAGTCGCCCAGGCCATAGTGGACGCCACGCACAGCAAGACATGCGCATATTCCAATGCCACACGTGGCAACATCGACGTTACGATCAACCTCCTGTAAGGAGACCGTTTTACAAGGACGGCGTCGGCTCTCGCGTGCTGTGATTGCGGCAAGAGCGTGATAAACCATGACTTCAACGATTCAACGAAGGAGAAGAATATGAAACTCTCGCAAACATACCGAACTGCTTTGATTGCAATTGCAGGATTTCTACTGACTGCGGTGATTCGCACGGGAGCGATCGCTCAGACGAACTCCCCTCAAGGAGTTAAAAATATTGTCATTGTCCACGGTGCGTGGGCCGATGGATCAAGCTGGTCCAAAGTGATTCCACTGCTTCAAGCCAAGGGATTGCATGTGGTCGCCGTGCAGAATCCATTGACCTCGCTGGCTGACGACGTCGCCGCTACCAAGCGCGCCATCGCATTGCAGGATGGCCCTGTCCTGCTGGTGGGCCATTCCTATGGGGGAGTAGTTATCACGGAGGCAGGAAACGATCCAAAGGTAGTCGGGTTGGTCTATGTGGCTGCGCTCGCGCCGTCGGACGGTGAGTCCGTTGCTACGGTCACCAAACCGTTTCCGCCGGCTCCGCTAGGCAGCGAGGTCCGGGCGGATGCTGAAGGTTTTCTGACTGTGACCCCAAAGGGAATCGCTGAAGACTTCGCCCAGGATCTGCCAGACAAGGAGAAGCAGCTGTTGACGGCGACACAGAGTCCAACTGCAGCAGCTGTATTTGGGGCCACGATCACGACCGCCGCGTGGAGGACCAAGCCATCCTGGTCCGTGATTGCCGGTAACGATCGCGCTGTCTCTCCGGAGCTTGAGAAGGCCGAAGCGGCGGCAATGAAGGCCACAGCGATCACTGTTCCCTCCAGTCACGTGCCAATGCTTTCTCAGCCGAAAGCAGTCGCAGACTTCATCGAGCAAGCTGCAGCGAAAGCCGGGAGCTCCATTCTGCCGCCTCAGCAATAGCAGTGAAATGTCTGCACCACGCCAACGTCTACGACCACTATCAAGCACCACAGGAACCAAAAGTGCCAAGCGGGAGACCTGCAAAAAATTGGGGTCAACGGTTCGAGGTGCACAAGGAGAAAGATCTTATGAACAAAAAACACTCATTAGTGGCAATTCGCCTGTTGGTGGCGGTGAACCTTCTTTATGCCGCCATCTTTGCCAAGTTTGCAGGGATCCCTCAGTCGGTCGCCCTTTTCACGCAGATGTCGCAAGCGTTCCACGGGTTGATACCTCAGCCGGTATTTCGGCTAGGATCAGGGGTGTTCGAAACCACGGTAGCAGTTCTGTTCCTGATTCCGAAGACAGCCAGATTGGGGGCGAGATTGGTCATTGTGTGGATGACCGCCATAATTCTCAGTCACATTTTCGTGTTGGGATATGGCGTGTTCTTTGTCGATGCTCTTATGGTGATGCCGCTGGCTGTCATTTATCTCTTGCTGACACGCAGGCACTCCCATTGGGGCGAACCCGAAAGTGTGGGGACGACAGCTGCCTTACAAACGCACAATAAATAGTCGGGCGTCTGGGCAAGGAACTCGATTCAGATGCTGGCCGTGATGCTCTGCGAACCGCGACCCTGAATGCCCTATCCGCTGCGAGGCCAAGACATCCGTGCGGTCCGTCCTGGGCGTAACCAGCTTGCCTCTTGGTGCGCCGGTCATGCTTGAGGTAACGTTCGAAGTCAATAACTAAGAAAGCGGGGAGTTCATATGTTCAGGTATGTCGCCACCATCCTTTTCGGGATCTTGCTGTCGGCGCCCCTCGTGGCGGAAATCACGCCGTTTCCAGCCAGCTTTCACACGCAAATGGTTCCGACGAACGGCACCAGGCTCTACGTCCGAGTCGGCGGCAAAGGTCCGGCCGTGGTGCTGTTGCATGGCTTCGGCTTTACGGGTGATATGTGGGCTCCCCTGGCAATTGTTCTGGCCAAGGACCATACCGTGATCGTCCCCGACCTGCGCGGCATGGGTATGTCCGATCACCCGGATACCGGCTACACCAAGAAGAACCAGGCGGTCGACATTGCCGGCGTCATGGATGCACTCAAGGTCCAGAAGGCAGACCTGGTCACACATGACATCGGCAATATGATCGGCTATGCGTTGGCTGCTCAATATCCGGTCCGGGTCACGCGCTGGGTGGCGATCGATGCACCGCTGCCCGGAATAGGCGATTGGGACAACATCGTTCGCAGCCCGATGCTGTGGCACTTCGATTTCCGGGGTCCTGACGAGGAGCGTCTGGTGCAGGGCCGGGAGCGCATCTACCTCGATCGTTTCTGGAACGAGTTGTCCGGAGACCCCAAGAGGATCGATGAAGATACGCGGCAGCACTTTGCTGCCCTGTACGCACGGCCGCAGGCGATGCACGATGCCTTCGAGCAGTTTGGGGCACTCCGCCAGGACGCCGCCGACAACAAGGCGTTGCTCGCCAAGGGCGGCAAGATCACCATGCCGGTGTTTGCCATCGGTGCCGAGAAGTTTTTCGGCAAGAACATGGCCGATCATATGCAGTTCGCCGCCAGCAACGTCACGGGAGGCATCGTGCCCAACTCCGGGCACTGGATCATGGAGGAGAATCCACAGGCCACCATCAAGTTGGTTACAGATTTCCTCGCCAAGTAGGCTTGGGCTTCAGACAGTCTGACCCGACGGCATCGACAACGTGTAGTTGCAACCCGGGTGTTACCCAGCGATGCTCAGGGTCAGCCGCATAGCTCTCGCCTTACTTCGATCACAGGAGTTCATGATGGCAAATCAAGTGGGATCAAAATCGTGGAGGGGAAATCGACTGACCTCTCGTTTGGGACTGCAATACCCAATCATTCAAGGCCCGCTCGGAGGCTTGTCCTCGCAGCGGCTTACAGCGGCCGTTCAAGCTCCCGGCGTTGTCCACAATATCCTTCACCACCGGAGCAAGCCCTCCAGAACGGCGAAAAACCGCGGATCTTCGCCTTCGCGTATGACCCAATCTCCGCCTTCCGTGCGGATATCTGCCGCTTTTGTGCGAGTCTTTGGCGCGCAGATTCGTCCAGGCTAGTGAAGAGAGGTATGAGCGCCAGTTCTGCCGCAGTGATCACGTAGTTGTTTCCATATCCTCTCTGGAAGTATTGGCTTTTACACTGAAGGTCAGGTGTTCGAAGTTGGAGCCGGTGAATCCGCGTCTCTCCCTAAAGGCAAGCCGCATGCGTTCCTGATTCAATCTGACGAGGTCTACAGCATAACCGTCATTACTCCGGGTGGCTTTTTTAACGCTGTGAATAAAATGAACGAACCCGCTCAAAAGATAGAGATCCCTTCCGACGATGTTCTTACGTACGCGAGCATGGACCTCACAAAAACCATGGAGATCTTTGAGAAGTATGGTGTCCACATCCTCTCTCCAGAGGAGGTAGCAGAACAGATGCCAGAGTATCGCGCGTGACCCTTCAATTAGGTTTGGCAAGTTGGTGATCCGGGAGGAATGGTGTTACGCCTTCGGAAACCCAGCCGCAGGCAGCTCTTGCTAAAGACCCACGCAGTCGAGAGCGCCCCCTCACTCTATTGACCTTGATTTTGCGTATGGGTGGTGTCGCTTTGCGGGCGGCCGCCCAGGACGGCGCCGGTGGCCTCGCAGGGTCCAGCAAGAACTGGACCGGCGGCCCCAGGAGACTGAAGGTCGTTTCGTTCTTTGACTGAATCAAACGAGTTTCCAACAACAACGTTTCCGATGACAAAGGGTTTCCTCCGGGTATTGATTTCTTTCCAGCCTCAGTGCGAGGAGCAGTTTCAATCCCCAGCGCATAGATTCAATAATAGGAACGAATCGGTGGCGCATATAGAACGATATTGCTCAGCGCGGACGCCGCGAGGTAATCCAAAGCTAACGCAAGATGGAGACAGAATCTTGTGGTTGCAGAACGCCTTAGAGAGCGCCGCTCGCGCTCCAGGTTTCTTCCAATCGACGATCTGCATCCATATGGGTGCGGAATGCAACCGGATCGCCATGCCCTTCGATATGCATGTAAATCACCCGCGGTGATTCCCCCAACAAGTGGTTATGGATTGAGGTCTGCTCAATCCCTTCCTGCTGGAGCTTCAACATGACCGGTTCTATCTCCTCTTCCGTCAGGACGAGGTCGCCCATCACCATCGCCTCGCTCCCCATCTTCTTGAAGGCGACCCGGCCGACCCAATGCTGCTTCCACCAGCTTCCATGTTGTGGTGGAATCCTCCTGGGTCTGTGCAAACGTACAACTCAAAGCGAGCAGACACGCAGCAGCCAGCCAAAGTTTTCGTCCTGTCATATTTTTTCTCCTTTTTTCTACACAATCGAGTGATAGAGCCCTTCAATCAGGTCCATTCCTCTGCGCAGCAGTTCGTCGTCGGGGATGCCTTGCTTGGCCCATCCCTTCAGAATCAGGTTGATGATGATGCCTTCCGATCGCCCGAATTTCTCATCGTCGAAGTCGGCATCGTGGATCGCCTGCCCGATAGCAACCTTTTGCGTATTCCGGTCCGCTACTGCGACTTCGCTCTCGGAAGCCAGGTTTACGAAGATGCGAGGACCCGACTGCTCCAACTGAAAGGATTCAGGATGCGCGCCAAGTTCGAAACCGCCCGGAAGACGCGTGTTGTTCGTTGCGTCTATGACGCCTAGCCTTCGCCATAACCCACGTAGACCCGTTTCGACGACTTATCATAGCGAAGCTGGTCGGCATCCGCAGGAAACTTGACGGATGCGATCACTTTGTACATATCACCCTCAAAGATCTTGCAGGTGCCGTCGCCGCTGTTTGACACGACGATTCGATTCAACTCGGGAAGGTAGGCCACTCCTTGAGGCTCATTCAACCCTTCCTGGATGACGTTGATCTGCTTACCTCGGTGAACGTCGAGCACCTCCACTGTGTCGTTCCCGTATACGGTGGCGAACACACGCCCGCTATTTGTATCCACAGCCATATGGTCGACGCGACCTTCCGCTGCTGGCATAGGGATTGTGCGTACCAGGACAAGGGGCGCAGATTCCTCATTGGCTGGGATTTGTTGGGCGGCTGCTCCCACAAATGTGAGAGTCATCGCGGCAACTAGAGAGGCCATGACCACACGTACCATCGTTTCTCCTATTGTGCACAGCGCACCATTCCATGAGGGACGTTAAGTGAAATAGCCTGGCATTCAGATGTGTGGCCATGAGCTACGCTGTCCTTTTTGCCAACTACTCTCCCGCCTTAGTCCTCCGCTTCATATGTCCAGACCTGTGCTGGCTCATTGCCCTTGGCCGGCACTCCAACATAGAAGCGATCGCGCTTGGCGAAGAAGTAGCCAGTCCGAATGCCTATCCCGGTAGGAACACTGGCGAGCAGTTGGTAATGATCGGGGTCACTCTGCTCGAACACGCTGATAAAGCCCTCTCCACCAATCTCGTAAATGCGTTTGCGGGAGGCATCGAAGAAGACATCGTCGCTCTCGCCTGCTGCCTGCATGCGTGTGACCTCCGCACCTGTCTCCGTGTTGAACACCACGAGCATTGGCGTCTTTCGAGTAATTGTGAACAACCGGTGATCTTCTTCATTCAGCGCCATGGCGTAGTTTCCTCGGAGCCCCTTCAGCGGCCACTTGGTGACTACACCAGTCTTGCGGTCGATTGACTCTACTACATTTCCAGCGTCCGGAACGTTTGCATAGATGTGCGCCCCTGAAGCCTCCACCTGAAACGACTCGGGATGGCCGCCAGTCTTGTACACCTGGCCTACACGCTCATCCGTGCTGGGGTCAATCATGGCGATCCCACCATCCTCTTCCCCAAAGCCGACAAATACTTTCTTAGAGGCCGCATCGTAGCGCATATTATCCGGATCAGCGCCAAAGTCGATCGTCTTACAGAGTGTATAGCTCGCACCGTCGTAGACTCTTACCTTCCCGTCCTCTGCATTTGCAACATAGAGCTTATCGACATCGGCAACGTAGAGTGGCCCTTGCGGTTGCGCGAGCCCCTTAATGCTGTGAATAACTCTGCCGGAGAACACGTCGATGACTTCTACCGTGTTGTTTCCTAGTGCCGATACGAACAACCGTTTGCGCTTGGCGTCCGCAGTGAAATGATCAAGGCGGCCGGCGACTCCGGGTACGGGAATCTGCTCCTCAAGCTGCAAGGGGAGAATCGTACGGGATGACGCCTGTGAGTGGAGGTCCCTCACGCTCAAAATCGAGAGCGCACCTATCGCGGCCAACGTGAACGCCTTCAGACATAACGCATTTGTCATGAATCTCTCCTGAGTAATCATCTTTATCTGCCCTCATCCTGGGGCATGAGGAAGCCAATCGATAAGTTATGGTTGTGGTTGAAAGACCAAGATAGACGCCTGCTCCCCGTTGTGTGCAGGCGCTGCAACATAGTAGCGATTCAGTTCGGGCGACCAAAAAGATGTTCCAGCCCCCGCCTTTGTGGGTACTTCTCCGATGTTCTTGTATTGGTCGGGGCCCGTTTGTTGGTAGACAAAGACGCTGCCAACGTCAAATCCTCTTCCTCCGGAGACATAGCCTCTCTTTCGTGTTGTGTCGTAGTAGACGCCGTCCATACCTTCCACAGTGGGCAGGCTTGCGACTTCCCCGCCAGTGCGTGCGTTCATCACGATCATGCTCGGTGGGGTATGCGTACCAATCAGCAGTCTCTGCGAAGACTCGTCCAACGCCGCATCTCCAGGGCTCTTGCTGCTCACAGGCCACGTAGCGATGACCTTGCGGTTCAGGGTGTCGATTACCTGAATTTCGTTGCGCAGGGGAATGAACGCAAACAATTTCTCTCCTGAGTCGCCCAGGAGCAATTCGGCCGGATGTGCATCCACTTGAACTGTGGCTACAACTTTGTCTGAGGCTGCACCAATAATTGCAATCTCACCGTAGTCTTGTCCCGCATCTTTCCCTCCATACCCAACATAAAGGAGTTTCTTGCGCCAATCGTACGTAACACGGTTCGCTCCGCGGTCCAACTTAATGGAATCCAGCAAGCGGAATGACTTTCCGCTGAAGACCCGGACCATTCCGTCATCTCCGCTGGCCACGTAAATCTTATCCAGAGGAGGGACAAACAGGATTCCCTGTGGTTTCTGGAAGCCTGGTATGGTGCGCAACCACTTGGCTGCCTTCAGATCGACCACTTCGACTGATCCATTCTCGAGTCCCGCGACAAAGAGCCGCTGACTCCCAACGTCCACGTACAGGTGGTCGAGTCGCCCCTTTACATTGGGCATGGAAATGGTGTCCACAAGCGACAGAGGCTGCCTGGTCTGCCCGTAAAGGCTCCCCGTGGCTGTCAGAACCAACAGGACCAGCGTCGTCGCTCGGCTTACAAACAGCTTTCTCATATATGATCCTGCGGCTCCTTGGGAAGTGCAACTGAAGTTATTCTGAAGATTGTCTGACTTTCTGTTAAGACAATTCACCAATTCCTCAAGATCAGAGGACAAGCTCGTGCCATTTCTGGCGATATGCCAACGGTCTCTTCGGTATTAGCAGTCATAATCCTTAATTTGAAGTCAGAAAGTCTTAAGGAACACCTCAGGGTAGACAGAGCTGATTGATTTTATAAAGAAGAGAGGTCGCACCGTGCGGATTCTGCTAGTGGAAGACGAGATCAAAGTGGGCAACGCGCTAAGCAAAGGGCTGCAGGCGGAAGGGTACGAAATTACCTGGGCGCAGGTCGGTGAAGAGAGCTTTTTTCATGCCAGTTCGTGCACATTCGACCTGATCATTCTGGATGTCATGCTTCCGGGCCGCGATGGAATTGAGGTTCTGAATCTCGGAGAAAGCGAAGCGAATTTGCAGCGAAAGCCATCCTCGGCGTTCTCCCGGCACTAGGCTCCCCACCAAATACGATCGCGCCACCCTTCGGAGTGTGGTTCAAGGTGCAGCAGTCCAGGAGGATTGGAAAACATCTGACGGGGATTCGGCTGAGCGAAGCCCTCGCCACGCAGCACTCGAGGAATTCCTTGGCACGGTGACGTCCCATGTCCTCGTCGATCTCGCCGTCGATCGGGGAATAGCCAAAATGGCGCCAAGCGTCGATGACCTGCTGGGGGGAGCCGCGGCTGATTCCCAACTGCAGTCGGCCGCCGGAGATAAGATCTGCCGCGCCCGCATTCTCAACCATGTAGCGGGGATTCTGATACCGCATGTCGATCACAGCTGTACCAATTTCACTCCTTCGCGTCCTGGCTCCGACTAGCGGCCTGACGTACTGCCCTACCTCAGAGTGCACCGATTGTGGTCAGCACGTGCCGGTTACGGCGAACCCGCGTCCGAGAGTACAGGGAAGCTGATGCCGGTGAGACGTTCCGATTCCTTCCAAAGCTGTCGTGCGACCGTACTGTCTCGCGCCCGAGCAGGAACCTTGGCTGGAGCGGGATATTCTTTTGTTTCCAGAAAACCGTCCGGCCCATAGAATCCTCCTGCCTGAGCAGTTGGCTCGGCGGCTGCGAAGAGTGTGGGCAGTCCTCCCTGAGCGGCACTCTGCGCAAGAAAGGGCTGTGGAGAGCATCGAGAAATCTTATGTAAGCGGCGTACTGTTCTTGATGTTCGTGATCGAATAGCCAGGATGAGCGCAGATACTGGCAATCGGCGAATCAACCATGGTTAACAACTTTTGCAGTTCCAAGCCAAAATCAGATCGGCAAGCTTAGACATAGCGTAAGCACCGTACACAGGTCTATAAGATCGTTCGGATTGAAGGTTGTCGAAATCTATCTTTCCGGATTTTGAGTAGATGCTGGCGACGGTAACAACTCGTGAACCCAGTGCTCGTTTGATGGAGGGAAATAAGAGAGCGGTCAGTGCAAACGGGCCAATATAGTTTGTAGCAAATTGCCGCTCGAATCCATCAGACGTCACTTGACGCGTGCCCAACGCGTACACTCCGGCGTTATTGATCAGAAGGTCGAGTGAAGCACTCGCAAAGCCTTTATAAATCGCTCGGCAAAGGTACGAACAGAGCCCAGATCGGCCAAGTCCAGAATATCTGGAATAAGTTTAACAGCGGGTACCTCTTTTCGAATCCGCCTCATAGCCTCTTCAGCTTTAGCTTGGGTACGCGCTGGCATGATTATCTCTGCTCCTTTGCGAGCAAGCTCGAGAGCGGTGTGAAAGCCGATCCCAGAGTTCGCACCCGTTACGAGCGCACGTCGTCCTGTCTAAGGTGGAATATCACTTGTCGTCCAGCGTCTTCTGTTTCTGTCCATGTCTCAATTACCTCCGCTCGCCCGGTTCGGTGAATCGATCCACGCCTTCAAGGAGCCATCAAGTGACAAGCTCCCGCTCTTCGAAAAAGCGGAGCGACTGATGAACGATGCAGGGGCAAGTCCATGGCCTACCCCTGCTTGCATCTCTTGTGGCTACCAACGGCCGGCATCGCTCTTTTAGAACGTTGCCAACCAGCTTGCTTGAGACGCCATTCACCGTAACGGGGTGATCGGGCCAAAAGGGGACAATAGCCGACGAGACTCCGCATTAGTATCGATCATCACTATTATTGATGCCCGGTATTTGACATCACGGCAAGAACATAAATGGCAAACGCGGGAACGGAGAATAAAGTTCGAATAACGTGGAACCGAATCCATCGCGCGCGCGTTTGGGCCCATTCCCGCGGTGGATTCTGAATCGACCAGGACTCGATTTGATGGTTTATGCGCAGATTTGTGGGTAGGGTGATGACTAATACCAACGCATAGCCGACCGCACCTGCTGCAGCAAGTTGTTCTGAAGTGGAATTGATACCATACCTCACCCCTAGAGCTATCCCTCCTGCCAGAGCACCGACAACCACGATCGGCATGTAGAGATCGAAAGTGTGATTCGTATATTGGTGGAATTCAACATAAGCAGAAACGGAGTCCGCAACATCGCGCGTCCTAGCCCTATCCAGTTGACCATCAATCCGCCGGTTGCGAGCGCGGCAAGTAAGAGAACGATCAGTACAAATGACGTTTCCATAGTTCAGGTACCTCCGTTTTCATGGGGGAGCATTCTCAGCCGTTATCCAATGCTCCGTTTGTGCAGCCAGTTCCGACAGAAGTTCGTCGACCTTACGAGGCGGAAGTCAAGGGTGCTCGGTGCGACTGATCCGTCGATGAAGCCTGACCAGGAACTGAAACGGGAATCAACGCCGCCATGATGTTGAGCAGCGTTCCCTGTTTTGCAAGAAGGCTGGCGTCCGAATCCAGAGGATGGAGTGCCTTCGACAAGTCGCGAGACACAGATGAATCACTCAACACTGTTTGAGAGAAGCAGAGGCTACCGGGCAGCTTCGTTCGTTGCGAGACCATTTCACGAAAGCTGCTTTCCGGGATATGCACACCATGCGGAAGCTCAAACTGGAGGCGCCAAAATCGTCCGCGCTATGTACTTCGCCAGGGTTGTCTATCACGACGTTATCGGTAGCGATATGCTCCGTTTTGCCGTCGTGATTAAACTGCACATCACTGGAATCAATCAGTCCAACGGCAAATTCCTCGTGCCAATGAGGTTCAATGGAATATCTGAGGATGTGCTCTGCATGAATCGCATTGATGCTTCCACCTAAATTGATTGTCGACAACGATCGAATCTGCTCCGGCACTCGGGGAAGACCTCCTTCCAACAATACTGACAGCGTGTAGATGTCTTGGCGGGTTCGCTTGCCGCTGCCATCGCCCTGACGAAAACTCCCGCGCCTGCACCCACAGCGCCGGCGACTATGCAGCAAACCATCGATCTGAACACTGCCCAGATCGAGCAAGCTCTCGGTTACAGCGGAAAAGTAAACGGCGGCATCCTGCAATTCTCTGTCCCGCGCGTAGAGAAGATCACCGATGGAGGAATGGAGATTCCTCCCGCGATGGGTACGGCTACTGCCATCAACTTCCAGCCTACTGGCGGAGACAAAGCGGCGGTCACCGACGATTTTGTGCTGCTTGCCAGTGAGGTAAACCTGGTGCTCCGCGCCTTGAGGTCGCACGGAATTGAAGTCGAGGCCATGCACAATCACATGCTCAACGACCAGCCACATCTCTATTTCATGCACTTCTGGGCTAACGACAACGCAACGAAGCTAGCACAAGGGCTGCGTGCTGCGCTCGACCAGACCAACTCCGTGAAGCCCGCGACCAAATAACGCAAACCAACTCGACTAGAGGAGGTCCCACACATGAATATGAATCGCAGTGGATTAAAAGGGATTATCAGGCGCGCGGACGTAATGTTATTTCTTCTACTTCCTCCGGCATATGCACAGTCTGCAAACCTATCAGTGCCTCGATCCATCGAGCAATCGGCTGTATATCGCGCACATGAATGCCGACCAGCTTGTTGTTTTCGATACTTCAACGAGGCAAGTGATCGCCAATCTCGATGGTTTCAAACGGGTGCACGGCGTGTTCGCCGCCCCTGAGATTCATCGGCTATATGCCTCTGTGACGGGAAACCATCAAGTCGCCACTGTCGATACTCAGACGCTCAAGATAGTGGGAACCGCTGGACCGATCAACTATCCGGATGGCCTGGCGTACGTCCCCAAGGAACAGAAGGTGTTTGTTTCCGATGAGCACGGAGGTGTAGATGCAGTCATCGACGCAACCAGCAACACACTTATCACCAAAATTCCTCTCGGTGGCGGGGCTGGAAACACCGTCTACGATCCGGGGTCGGGACACATTTTAGTGGCAGTCCATGGTGTGAACCTACTCGTCGCTATCGATCCGGCGACCAACAAGATCATAGGTCAATATCCTCTGCCCGGAGTTGAGAACCCTCATGGAATCGCACTCGATGTTAGTGGCCGCTTCGCCTTCGTCGCCGGTGAGGGAAATCATTCGCTAGCCATGTTAGATCTCAACACGATGAAGATCCTCTCGACCTATCAGGTGGGTGATGATCCTGATGTGCTCGCCTACGAGCCAGGTCTCAAACGGTTGTATGTCTCCGCGGAATCCGGCACCGTCACCATCTTCCAAAGCGGCAACCGAAAACTCGAGCTGATCGGTTCGTTCGAAATGTCCCATGCGCACACGGTTGCCGTCGATCCGCAGACGCACCTTGTCTACTTTCCTTTGGAGAATGTCGATGGGCATCCGCTTTTGAGAATCATGCGACCGGTTGATCAGAAATAGGCATTGCTGGGGAGAGGCTTATGGAGCGGTAGCACAGAGAGACATCGCCTGGCTTTCGGGGTCTGCGATGCACAGTCGGGCGAATAGTCTTGGGCTTGCTTGCCATGGTCTTGTTCGCCATTCCATGCTCCGCCCAAGAGCCGAAGGCTCACTTCGTCGGATCGGAGAGTTGCACAGGTTGCCACGTCGCAGCGTACACGGCTGGAAGCAGACTCGCATGGCCAATGTCGTTCGCGATCCAAAGGAACATCCAGAGGAGGTCGTCGGGGACTTCATCCACGCCGATCCGCTGCGCACCTTCAGTCTTGATCAGGTGGCCTTCGTGTACGGGAGCCGCTGGAAGCAGCGGTACTTCACAAAGCGAGGCGACGATTACTACCCTCTACCCGCGCAGTGGGATGTGAAGAAAGGCCGGTGCTGCCTTACCATGTCGAGGGGGAACAGATTGGTGGGTCCCGTTCTATGGCCCCAGCAACTTTGATCGGCCCACTGGACCCACCTGCGACGGATGTCATTCCGTCAACTACGATATCCAGACAAAACACGTGACTGAATGCAATGTTGGTTGTGAGAAGTGCCATGGCCCAGGCAGTCTCCATGTCGAGCACCCCACTAAGACAAACATCGTCAGCCAGCGGCTCTGGACTTCGTGCGCGGCAATGACACATGTATTCAATGCCACAGCCAGGGACAGACTCTCAACAACCCAATCGCGGGCAAGTATTACGACTGGCCCGTTGGCTTTTTGCCATGCCAAAGGCTAGCCGATTACTGGAAGCTCGAAGAACTGAAGCCTGGAACACACCAACTTCTATCAATTTGCCGACCTGACCGCGCACAAAAACCGGATGCAAGGCAACGACTTCATCCAGAGCAAGATGTATCACCGGGAGATCCGCTGTTTCGACTGCCATCAAGTACACGGTAATCAGAACACCGCGAACCTCATTACGGTCGGCAATGCGGTCTGCCTGTCCTGCCACACGAAGGAAAATCCTGCCGGGCTCAAAGGGACGGTGAGCGAGCACACTCACCATGCTGAAGGAAGCGCCGGGAGTCAGTGCGTTGCCTGCCATATGCCCAAAATCGAGCAGACAATAAAAGATAACTTTGTTAGTGCGCACACCTTCCGCTTCGTTACCCCTGCAGAGACGGAGCAGTCAGGAATTCCTAACCCCTGCACCTCGTGTCACATCGACAAATCCACTAAGTGGGCTACCAATGAGTTGAAAGGGTGGTCTACGACGTACCCCTGGAGGGTCATGCAATAGACTTGCTCGGAAACACGATAGTCGCTCACGCTTCTCGCAGCGGGTTGTTCTCGGTGCACTTCTAGCTCGCTAAACTGGAGAGGTATCCAAAGGAGCAGTCACGAGAGGCCGGCGGCAACACGCGTCGTCGTTTTAGGGTAGGAAAGTGAAGAAAGGGTCCAGAGAGCAATGTACTGCAGATGCGGGAATGAAAGAATTCTCGCGCATGGCCTCTGTTCGACGTGCTACACGCTTAAGCGGCAGGATGAGGAGTACTTCGGCGGGCTTCGCGAGGCTGTTTTGCAGCGTGACGGCTATTGCTGTCGGGTATGCGGAGCCTCGGGTCGTCGCAAGCGATCCATCGTAGTGCATCATCGCGTTCCTGGGCGCTCGGAAATGAATCTGATGATCTTTCTATGCGCAGATTGCCACGCCAAAGTCGGTCGGACAAAGGTGGTTCTCTCGGAGATGCCGCGGCTGCTCCTGGTGCTTTGGCGCGAGCAGCGCCCCGACGGCCACGAGCAAGCGATGATCGACTTTGCCGCGAAGAGCAAGCTCGCAGAGCGGGTACCTCTTTTTAGCGAAGAGGGGTAGTTGTGGACTTGAAGCCTTCACCTCGGCTATACACAAGGCGCATTATCAGCGCCCGTTAGCGGCCGCGACGGCAAGGAGGTCGCCGATTTTGTCAGTAATGATTCCTGAAACACCCATCTGGACCAGGCAAGCCATTTCGTCCTTGTCGTTGATGGTCCACGCGATCAAGGAATCGATGCGCACGCCTGCATTCTGTCCCGCGGGATCTGAATTGACCTGGTTTCTGCGACGGATGTCGTACTCTATGGTTCTCCGATAGATCCGCCATGGGAAGAGTGCGGCGACTGGTCTACCAACACTCGCCGCGGCATTGTGAAACAGCGAGCTTGTTGCATGGTCGACAGCGCTGTAGCTGAGAGGATTGAGTATCACTCCCGGGGGAAACTCCACGTCCCATGTAAAGACCAGCGAATAGCCCTTCACATCGGCGCGCGCTTTCATGACTTGCAAGACGAGGCTATCGGGAACCATCACCACTACATTGAATTGTCGCTGCCTCATTTCACCGCTCAACGCACGAATCTGGTCAGCCATGGGACCTGCATACCGCAGAGCGGAAGTTGCGGGCATCTGACGTCTATATACACGGTGCGGAGTTTCTCCCAATGAGTCGCTGCTGCGAAGAACTCGGGCAGTGTGGGAACTGTGAGGTCAATGTCCCCATGATCGATCTTCCACTTGATTGCGACTGCGGCGTCGCGCTCATCCTGGTACGAGAAGTGATCGCGAAAATCAGCGAGGGTGAGCTCGATGGTAGGCCTTCGCCACCCGTCATCTACCTCTGGCACCTGAGGCTTGAAAGCATTATCAGACTGAGCGATCTCAATCTGGCGGGTTACAGAGATGAGGTCATTTGGATCCCAATCGTGCCAGAGAATCAACTGTTCATCCGCAGTCATGCAGATGTCGATCTCAAGAGCGGTCGCTCCAAGGGTCAGAGCACGTTGGCAGGACTGCAATGTGTTCTCAGGCAGCTCGAGGGCAGACCCATGATGGGCAATAATCTGCAAAGACGCCGGCTCTACCGCCCTCGTTTTTGGACAACCCTGGAAGAGCGAAATGATCGTCCTGACCGCCTCGATGAGACTGGTCCGTTTTCTGCTATAAGCCACGCAGAGGAGCCGCCCGTATCTTTACCGGTGGCCTTCATGCAAAAGGTATGTCCAGAAACCAGAACCACTGTTCCGGATTCGCACTGCGGATAGCAACCGTCATGGCGAGCGTAGGAGGAGGAGTGATGATCTCACCTGCAGGAAGGGAACGCCTAACAGGCCAGTCCGTACGAGAGTTCGCCGAGAGCAAGACATACGCGAAACTGTAAACCTAAATCGAACACACTGCTCGGCTCAGTCCTGATAAGTCGACGGAGCGGGCAGGATCGAAAGACTCCACTGCGGCTCTTCAAGCTGGGAAGTGGCTATTTCGCTCCTCTCGCCCCGTTTTGCATTTGCAGCAATCGCTGCCTGGAGAGCGGGGACGTCGCGCAGGAGAGAGGCGGCTCGGGAGAGAGCGATGGCCCAGCGGGCGCGCTGGTATTGGTCGACGCGGGCGTAGGCTGGGAGTTCGGCGAGTACGGTGGGTGAGAACTCGACAGGGTCGCCGATCTTGACCTTGGCTGAGGTCTGGGAGATGTTTTTGAACATTTTTGCGGCGGCTTTGGAGCATTCGGAGCGTTGGTGCTCGTAGTCGGGGTCGACGGTGAGCTCGGCGCCGACGAAGCCGATATCCAGGGACGGTTTGGCGATTACGTTGCTGCGGATGTTCCCGACGAAGGAGCCGTCGGTGACGGAGCAGCCGACGGTGAGGTCGAAGTTGGCAGCGGTGCCGACGGTGTGGAGAACGATCTCGTTGTTCTGGAGCTCGCACTGGACGGAGATGGTTTTGTTGACGAAGTGGGGGTGCTGTTTGGTGAAGGTGCCGGCAAGGACGTCGACGGAGAGGGTGGTGTTGGATGTGACGGGTTGGCCTTCGACGGTCCAGGCGAGGACGGGGGTGCGATAGCGCTGAGTTTCGATACGGAGGCGGACGATCTCGTCGCGGTGGACGATGGTGTACTTGTAGTCCTTCTGGGCGAGGCAGCACTGGGGGAGGATGTCGCAGAGGCGGCTGTCTTCGGGATCGGAGCGGAAGGTTCCGTTTTCGACGGTGCGCTTGTCGGGCTTGATGGCGCCATTGATGCGGGCCTGGTAGTCGCGGTCGATGGGGATGACGGTGGCTCCGTACTGATTGGACCAGTAGGCCTGGACGTGGACGCCGCTGACCCAAGCGGTCTGTTGTTGATTGTTGGAGATGGCGGCATCGCCGATCTCGCCGCCGGGGGATCGCCGGCGTACCAGGTGCTTAATTCTGGGTGCTTCTCCAGTAGAATCTCGGTCGTGAGTGTCGGCCCGAAGTCGGCGTACTTCGATCGGACGTGCTCGACCGCCTACTCGCGTAAGCCGGAGTTCCACTGGCGGTTGGAGGCACGTCCTCGAGCCTGGTGGACCAGCGCTCCGCGCCTTCCTCATCCCTTTAGTGTCACTTCTAATGGCCGGACCGTGACATTTTTAAAGAGCGGCTACAATCTCACTATACATAAGCTGCGTTATCGACCACCGTACATTGAAAGAGAACGCAAGGTGGGTATTTAAATCCCGATTCGCTCGAGCTCATCGAACGAGATCGAGGGGGGATAGTCTCTAATCTCCCTGACTGCGATCCATTC
Organism: Edaphobacter lichenicola; assembly: GCF_014201315.1. Taxonomy (NCBI): domain Bacteria; kingdom Pseudomonadati; phylum Acidobacteriota; class Terriglobia; order Terriglobales; family Acidobacteriaceae; genus Tunturiibacter; species Tunturiibacter empetritectus. The sequence goes on along the minus strand of NZ_JACHDY010000007.1, from coordinate 199,857 downwards.
GCCTTTGAACCTGGATAAACCAACTACCTGAGCTTATAAGATCGTTAGTATAGATAAAGTTGGAATTCCTCGCTCGAGAGTTGTTCTCGCTCTCTTGATTGGGAGCCTTAGTATTCCTGGTGGCCTTCTAAACTATGGAAGTCGCTCTCGCTCTGGACCGTAACTCGTCTGTAGCTCTTTATCGCCAAATCTACAATGGTTTGCGCGAAGGCATCGTCTCGGGAAGGTTCGAGGCGGGCACCCGACTTCCGGCTTCGCGTGCGTTTGCTACTTCACTCGGAGTCTCGCGTATTACGGTGACTGAATGCTACGACCGATTGATTTCGGAGGGATATCTAGAAACCCGGCGAAGTTCGGGAACATTCGTTTGCACCCGATTGCCTGAGTTGGACCTTTATGCATCCGGTGCGACAATCGACCATCACACCCAAGGTCAGCGTGATGTGCCGATGCGGCTGTCCCGCTATGGGGCATCGGTCAATACACCACTTCTGCCTCCCGTCTCTCCCGAGATAATTCGTCTCGATCGGCCTGGCCCCGATGTACGGGCATTTCCGAAGAAGCTCTGGACGCACCTCTGTACCCGTCGCATGCAGGGAGAATGCCCAGATCTCCTACAGTACACACTGGAATCTAACGGAAACACTGAGCTGCGCGTTGCCGTTGCTCAGTATCTGCAAAAGTCGCGCGCGGTCGTATGCGATCCAAGTCAGATCGTGATCGTCAACGGATCACAACAGGCAATTTACCTCGCTGCTCGGGTTTTACTGGACGAATCCGATTTCGTCGCGATTGAGAGTCCGGGCTATCGTTTTGCCAGTCAGGTCTTTGCTTCACAGGGCGCAAACTTGTTGCCGATCCCGGTCGATAGGAATGGGATGCAAATTGCTCAACTCAAAAAGCATCGCGATAAATATCCAAAGCTCGTCTATATAACGCCTTCGCACCAGTATCCTCGTGGCGTCTCACTCTCGGTCCCACGCCGGATGGATCTTTTAGGTTGGGCCAAGGATGTTGGCTCATTGATTCTGGAGGATGATTACGATAGTGAATACCGATATAACGAAAGACCCATCCCCTCTGTACAAGGTATGGTGCCGAATGCCCCCGTACTTTATGTTGGAACGTTTTCGAAGTTGCTATTTCCTACTTTGAGACTGGGGTATCTCGTGGTTCCACGCGCTTTTCAAGATGTCTTTGCCAGAGCCAAACTGTTCTGCGACCTTCAAAGCTCGTCCATTGATCAGAGCGTCCTCGCAGACTTTTTAAATGAGGGGCATCTCGAACCATACGTTCGTAAGATGCGAATTATCTATGGCCGCAAACGCGCTCTGCTCATCGAATCACTGCGAAGACACTTTGGACGCAGAATAACAATCTATGGCGATGAAGCTGGAATGCATCTCCTGGCCGACTTCCAGACCAGCCTTTCCGAGGACGACGCCTTCGATCGCGTGCTCGCAGCGGGAGTGCGGGTAGAGCGCCTTTATTGGCATGGAAGTTCAGCGATCCAGCGTGCCGGACATGTGCAATTTGTCTTTGGGTTCGCAGCGATCAGCGAAAGCGACATAGTTCTTGCGGCCGAACGTCTCGCGCATGCGTTTCTTTTGTAGACGTGCGGCTGACTTTGAGATCCCAGCACACACCAGTTTCTTCGCATGGAAGTGCTCTCCGATCTTCTGATTGTCCGAAATCTCCCGTAACAATGACACATCGACTTAGCTCCAGCTCGCTCACTGGCTCATTTCGATGATGCGGGTCTATCCATTCCGAGCTGGCCACTGATTGCAGGCCGCGAGAAGTCGTGATGCCTGCGGCACTGGATATAGCAAAGTATTTCGAACTGGCTCTGTGATTTCAAGTGATGTGATTCTAAGGTTGATCCCGCATGTATGTACTAAACGACCTCAAAACAGAAGCATCCGGGAGAAGCAAACCATGAAACGTAACTTGATCAATACGATTGACCGCATAGGCCAGTGCGGACGCGCAATGTTCCAGAGATGGAGGCGACCAGCCTTTCTCTTGGCGCTCTCGATCCTCTTTACCGCAACGGCCCTCGGCCAACTGAACACCGCCGACATCCTCGGCACAGTACAAGATGTCACCGGAGCAGTCGTCCCAAACGCCACTGTGACCCTGAACAACTTGGGAACCAACGAAAAGCGCACCACACAGTCCAACAGCTCTGGCGAATACAATTTCACGCTCCTTCCTGTCGGACACTACTCCGTTACCGTCAAAGCCGGAGGCTTCAAGGCGTCAACCACCAAAGATATCGCGGTGGAGGCAGGTGACCGCGCGCGTAACGACATCCACCTGCAGCTTGGTTCAGAGTCAACCACCATCGAAGTCACTGCAAGCACGCCTCTTCTCCAGGCGGATAACGCTACCGTCAGCTCAACTGTGTCGGCAAGGGCAGTGCAGGACCTTCCCTTGAACGGCCGCAACTTCGTTCAGCTCGTTGATCTCGTTCCGGGCGCCAACGAGGGCGCCGGTAACGGACTTAGCAGCGGTATGCGTCCAGATGATCGCCGCTCCAACGCCGCCGGTTTATCCGTCAACGGTCAGGACGATACGCTCAACAACTGGGTGGTGGATGGAGTCGACGATAACGAACGTATTATCGGAACTATCGGAGTCAAGCCGAACGTCGAAGGCATCCAGGAGATCACGGTCCAGACCAACAACTATGCAGCAGAAGTGGGACGCACTGCCGGCGGTGTCGTCAATGTCGTCACGCGCTCTGGAACGAACACTTTCCACGGTAGCGTATATGAGTTCTTCCGTAACAATATCTTCGACGCCCGCAACGTGCTTCAGACCACCGGAAACCAACCCGAACTGCGCCAGAACCAGTATGGCGGCAGCATCGGCGGACCGGTCTTCAAAGACAAAATGTTCTTCTATTTTGACTATGAAGGATTCCGGCAGGTTAGCGGTGTCACAGATACCGGCACCGTACCAACTCTCGCTGAGTACGACGACATTAACAGCCTCAACGGTGGATCGCCCCAAGCGCTGCTGTCGACCAGCAACGGCACACTGACTCCTTCGGGTGGATATCTCACCAGCCCGAATCTCGTCAATGGCATTAATCCGCTCACCCTAGCTTATTTGAAACTCTTCCCTGCGCCGACGAACCCTGCTGCCGCGGCCGGTTCGCCAAATTTCACGATCAGCCCAAACAAAACACAAAACTACAACACCTACGACGCTCGAGTCGATTACAAGTTCAACGACAGCAACATGGTATTTGCACGCTTTAGCTATAACACCGTCAACACCTTTACACCGCCGAACTTTGGAATCGTGAATGGCCTCGAGATCAGCGGCGGCAGATTCAACTTTGACGGTCCGGCAACCGATGTGGCCCAACAGTATGTCCTGGGGTACACTCACATCTTCACGTCAGCCCTCCTGCTCGACCTTAGGGCGGCGTTCACTCGGATCAACAATCTCTCCCTTCCGCTCAACTACGGACTGAATGCTGATCAGACTGTTGGATTTGCCGCAAGCATGACCTCCTTCAGTCCTTTCGCCAACTCCCTGACGCCGGTTTCAGTTGGCCCCTTCGGCGACATAGGCGACGGCGCCTATGTTCCTCTTCAGGACATCGACAACACCTTCCTCTACTCCGGTGTAGTGAGCTGGACCAAGGGCAACCACAGCATCAAAGCAGGTCTCGCCCTTATTCGCAGGCAGGCTCGTAACGTTCAAAGTGCTTCCGCAGTCGGTGCCTATCAATTCAATCTGCCCAGCGATAGCGCCTCTACCCAGTTACAGACCCAGAACAACCAGCTCGCATCGACCTTGGTCGGAGCCTACGCATCAGAGACCCGCAACTTCAACCTCTTTCCTCCCGACTACCGTAGCTGGGAGCCCAGTGGCTTCGTGCAGGATAGTTGGAAGGTTAGCCCGAAGTTGACGGTGCTCGCAGGCATTCGTTACGACGTCTTCACTCCTTTCACCGAAGCACATAACCGTATTTCGAACTTCGATTTCCCAGAGGCTGTCACCTTATCCCCTGCAAACATAGGAAACGCATTGAAGATAGCCAATCTTAACGGCGTCAACTCACAGGTAAACATTTCCACCACCTACTCAAACGTCGCCCCGCGCCTCGGTTTCTCAGCAGAGTTGACCCCGGGAACCGTCGTGCGCGGTGGCTATGGAATAAGCTACTTCCCCGGCAACTACACCTCCAACGCCGACCTGAAGAACCCCCCGTTCACCTCAATCTTCAGCCCCAACTGCCAGTCCACCATTGCGGTTCAGATTGAAACGAATCAGGGTGCTCTTGCGGGCCAAAATCCAGACTGCGCGACGATAGGTGCACCCGGAGTGATCAACGAGGGACTGCCAACCCCTGTTCCACCCAACATAGCCGACCTGGCCGGCATTACTGGTCTGGCGTTCGTAGCCGAAGCTCCGAAGTTCAAGTCGGCGATGATCCAGCAGTTTAATGTGCAGGTCCAGCAGCAGTTCGGCGCCAACGTCTTCACAATCGGTTATGTCGGTAACGTCGGCCAGCACCTGCCGGAATCAATCAACAACATCAACCAACCCTCGCCGTTCAACCCCTTAGCTCCGATAGGTAGCCCGTCCAATCCTGTGGGAGGAGTACATCAGCTCAACGCCCAGCTTCCCAATGTCGGTACCGTTAGCTATATCCAGAGCGAGGGTATATCGAACTACAACGGTCTGCAGACATCCTTCCAGCGTCGCTTTACCAAAGGACTGGCATTCGATGCGAACTACACCTGGAGCAAGGCTCTGAGCGACATCACCGGCTTCTCTCAGCAAGGGAGCAACCAGGGTTGGAGCGATGCAGATCCAACCCGCATTCGTCAGATCGAGTACGGCACTTCGGAGACCAACATTCAAAATCGCTTCGCTCTCAGCTTGAACTACGAACTTCAGTACGGGAAAGACTTCACAGGAGTCAAGAAAGCCCTTCTCTCTGGATGGCAAGCCAACACGATTGTGGTCTGGCAGAGTGGCAAGCCTTTCACCATCGTCGAAACCGGCGCAGGCGCCGACAATCCTATCGAGAGCGACGGCATAGCACACGGTTTCAACAATCGTGCGACCCCGCAAAACAGCTCAGGGCAGGATCGTCCCAACCAGATCATGGACGCTCGGCTCGGTCACAAGACCAATTCGCACTTCTTCAACACGGCAGCATTTGCCCCTCAACCACTCGGTACAGTTGGCACTGCTCAACGCAACTCGCTGTTCGGGCCAAACTTCCGCCACGTAGACCTGTCCATCTTCAAAACCTTTCCCGTCACAGAACGTCTGGGAGTCCAGTTCCGCGCTGAGTCCTACAACATCTCAAACACGCCAAACTTCTACATGCCAAACGGCAACTCAGGCGATGCGTTTGGAAACTCGGCCTTCGGACAGATCTCGGCAACAGATCCAAACTACATTCCTCGGCAGTACCAGTTTGCACTCAAAGCGCTGTTCTAAATTTCAATCCAACATATTCGACCGGCGGCGACGAGACTTCCTCTCTTCGCCGCTGGTTCTCGCCGCAAAAAGCGCGAGATGAGAACTGGCCGGAATCACCATAGGTCTTCAATTGCGAAGGGAAGAAGATCATTGATTCGCTGCGTTATAGGAACATCGTTGATGCGGTACATGATCACGATACACTGTTCGCGATGCGGGCCTAGCCATCACTTCTTAGCCTTCGACGGCATCCAATTGGCCGGCAAGTGCAAACTCGATAAGGAGTGGCCGATCCCTACCGAGATACTTCGTGCTCGCTCAGACGTGACGTTTTTCGGCCACAGTCATCCATTCATGCCACTGCGTTTTCTGCGTTGAAACGTCCGCCGGAGCTGTTTCCCAAATCGTTCGGATGCGTCGTCCAGGCACAGAAGGGCACAACTTCTGGAGAGACTTTTGCGGTCTCGCTTTGGGCAAAACCTGACCGCACAATCCCCGGCCGCATGACACGAATGGAGTGTCGTTCTCAAGCTGATCAATTAATTATCATCCCAGTGATCATCCCAGCCATCATCGTGCACAGCACGCAAGTTATTCTTGTAGACTGCTTTGCCGACAGCCCGCCCCAAGCGTGCTCCCACGTCCTGGTCGAATCGAAAATGTATTCCGCCGTAAACGCGAGCGTCGGAGACGTCGTCGGAAATCTGCCTAAACGAGGTGTATTGCAAGACGATGGTGGACACTGCGGGGTTTGACAACGTGATCGAATGTCCACCTTCGCCGTAAAGACGTCTCAGGACCTCGGCCCCCCCACTGCTTGCGCTGCCGTGGTTTGAGGGATAGCTGGGGAAACATGGGGTCACGATGAATGGGACGAAGTCCGGATCGGGGTCGGTTCTCGGATTGCCGTCCGTGTCGCCTGCACGGATCGCGGTTTCGGGGCGCCAAAAGTTGTAGTGGTACTTGTTGAAGAATGTAGCGACCGAGCTGTCGTTTATCGCCATATTGATCAGTGCCAGAGCTTCTGCCGAATGCTCTCTAGAATCTCATCCGAAAGTCGCGGATCTTTTACCGCGCGTGCCAGCACGACTCCGCCTAATAACGCGGCTGTCTGAAAGATGGCTTCTTCACGATCTCCGCCGCTTGCGGCGAGAATCTCCTCGAGTCCCCTCTCGAACGTTGCCTTGAGTTCAGGTGTGGAGCGAGCTACTTCAGGCCCCAGTGCAGCCATAGTGCAGCCATAACCGGGATTATCACGGTGTCGGACAGCCAGGTAACGTTCAGCGTATGCACGTCTACCCTTTTTTGTTGCGCCGTCGCTTTGAGCGCGGTCTCTCGAGACTTCCTGGCCGTACGCAACTGCAGCCTCCTGAAGCTCTTGCTTGGAGGTGAAGTGCGCGTAGAACGCGCCGTGTGTAAGGCCTGCGGCCTTCATTACCTCGCCAACACTGACGTTTTCGAATCCCCGTTCGCGGAAAAGGCGCGAGGCCTCTTTCACAATGAGTTCATGCTTGGCGGCGGTTTCTTTGGCTGGGTAACGCATCTTTTCTGAATCTCCCATTCATGATGGGCATCATATCAAAATGTATGACGCCCGTCCTAGATGGGCACAGGGAGGAAATATGGCTACCATCCACCTTCACCAGGCCACATCTCTTACGCCCGAGCAGTACATCGCTGGTCTTACCGATTTTGGGCCCGGCCGATCAGCGCTGTTCGGAAACAGCGCCGACGAATATCTCAAGGTGCATCAGCTTGGCCATGCCCAAGCTGACGTCACCGAAGGCTCCGGAGGCGTGTGGGAGCGGCTGCAATACGACTGGTCCGAACCGAACAATGTCGTCCTTACCACCACAGACTCCAACATATGGGGCGGCGCCTCTGGCCATAACTACACATTTATTCGTCATTCCGACGGTACCACCGACATTGACGTTGTGGTCACACGCGAGGGTAAAAACCTTAAAGGACACCTGCTCGGTTTCGTCCTCGAAACCATTGGCAGGAGCGTTCTGGAGAAGGCATTCGTAAACAGCATTAAGGCGATTGAAGCGAGGAATGGCATAGTGACGCAACCGAGCGCGGCATGAGCCGCACATCTGAGCCACGGACCGAAATAGCTACGGTAAATTCATTTAGTCATTGATCGCAGTAGTCAGAGTCTCAATTGAGGACTTCAGGGCAATGCGCTCATCGATCTATTCAGATCGATCTGTGTTTTGGGCAAATGGACGAAAAACCGGCTTGTCGGACAAGTGGTTGCGGTCAATCGACCCTTTACGGCCTTCTCAATGAGCGCTAAATCGCCAATGCACTCATCGAGGAAATCGATTAATACTGATATATCGGCTTCTCCTTAGAGAGCTGGTTTTCACCAATCCGACCACTTCCTTCGGCGCGTTTCTAATTAGTGATGCGAGAGACTCTTCTGGACCTGTTTCTAGCGTATGCGAGTGGCGGCGACCTAGACCGACAATGAACTCCGAATGAAGCCTGAGAGCTTTCAGTCGGCCTTTCTGCTTCCCCTCGGTGATTGAGCAACCTATCCACTCAAGCTAACCCCTCAAAAAAACGATTTTTCGTGTTCAGCTTATCGCGGCGCAAATCCGATGACCCTTTCCACACTTTGGAAGAGGTCACAGCGTTCTAGTTCGTTGAAGAGTTGTTTGGAAAGAGCATTTGGTAGCAAATTGGTAGCAAATTTCAGCTCTCAAAATGAAGGAGGCTTTGCTCGTAATTTACAACTTGCTGAATTTTATGGAGTTATTGGTGGACCTGATCTGGATCGAACCGATGACCTCTTCCATGCCATGGAAATGTCAAAATCGTAAGTTATTGACGGTAAAGCAGTTATTAGCCGGTATAACCGGCAAAACCGGCCCAATTAGCGGTCTTTGACACCAAATTGACACCAAATTTTTAGGGCCGTGAGCTGGGTCGTGGCGGGCCAGCTCACAATCACTCCACAGTTCCTCTGTCTGATCGCGGGATAGTTGAAGCGTTTCCCTAGCCACATCGGGGATAGCGTTATTTCAATTAATATGATACTTTCAACAAATGTTGAAAGCTGGCATTTCGGTGAAAGAGGACGAACAGCAGGCGGCCTCATTCCTGAAAGAGCTCCTGGATAGAGTCCCAAGTCTAACCGTGAAATCGGTAGACGTTGAAGCTCTTGGCGATAACGATAGAGGGATTGATATACTCGTCCGCGTTCACTCCGGCAAACAGGATTACCTCCTGGTGTGTGAGGTCAAACGCAGCGGCCAACCTCGATTTGCGAGAGACGCAATCCACCAACTAAAGGCCTACATTGCCCGTTTCAAAAAGGAGGCAATTCCGATCCTGATTGCTCCTTTCTTGACGAGTGCGACCCAGGATCTCTGCCGAGCTGAAGGCGTCGGCTATCTAGATTTTGAGGGCAACGCCCACATCGCCTTTGGGCCGGTCTACATCGAAAGATCAACCGCCAGTAAGCCTGACAGCGAAAAGCGCGAATTTCGTTCTCTCTTCAAACCGCGTTCCGCGCAAGTTTTGCGTGTTCTCCTTCGGGATCCAAAGCAAATTTGGAAGCTCTCTGAACTGTCCGAGCAATCGGGAGTCAGTATTGGTCATGTCAGCAACGTTCGCAATGCGCTTCAAGACCGGGAATGGATCGAGGATGGGAGCGCCGGAATTCAGCTCAAGTCGCCAGACTTGCTCCTGGATGCATGGCGAGAGAGCTATCGGATTGGAGCCGTCGAAGAGCTGAAGTTCTACACCGTCCTCCACGGAAAAGCCTGGGATAGATCCGTTCGGGATTACTTCATGACTCACTCTTTCGACCACGTTGCACTGGCGTCCTTTTCTTCCGCACAGTGGATAGCACCATACGGGAGGTCATCGACTCACTTCTTCTACGCTGATCGCGAGTCGATCTCGGCTCTACAAGAATCCCTTGGGTTGAGCAAACCCGTGATGGGGGAGAACGTCATTGTCTGGATTCCGAAAGATGAGGGAGTTTTCACCGATTCGTTCGAAGTCGACGGGGCGATACGATGCACAAGCCCGCTCCAAACGTATCTCGATTTATCTCAGGCCGGCGACCGAGGGCTTGAGGCCGCCGACCATCTTCGAAAGGCTAAACTCGCATGGCAGATCTAGTCCCTCAAGAGCCGCAATCCGCAGATGATTATCAGGACCGAACCACCGCCGCAGTCAAAATGGTTCTCGTGGAAATCGGCCAGATCCTCGGCAGCTTTCGGGGCAAGTTTGCCGTCGTCGGAGGCTCGGTTCCCTGGCTCCTATTAGAGGATTCAGAGATGGAGCATGTCGGCACCCTCGACGTTGATCTAAACCTCGACGCGGAAGCGCTTCAGAACGGTGAATACGCGGACCTGATTAAGGCGCTAATGGGTCATCAATACGAGCAGACAGAGGACACTAAGGACTTCCAACTCCGGCGCATGGTTCCCGCTCGTGACGACGGAGATGACATCGACGTTCGTGTCGACTTCTTGATGCCGGCTCTATCACGGAGCCGTCTACCAGAGCGAACGGACCCGAAGGGTCAGAAATCAAACACAGCGGCACCCGATCTGGATCGCGTGCGTTGTCCACCCATTCATAGAGAATCCGGTTTAGAGATAAGAAAGTCCGGATATTGCGACATTCGGTGTCGTATTGCGAACCCACTACCAACACCCGCAATGGATTGTTGTCCTGAGCGTATTCACGGATCGCAGTGATGCGCTTGGTCATGGTACACACATCACCTTGTTCTCGGGAGTCGAGTCGAGCCCCAGATTTCTCTTTTGCGGCGATCCTAGCCCACCTCTCTACAGCTTCCGAACAGAGCCGGATCCCCATCGACGCTGAGCCAGGATGCGCAACGAAGGCGCGTACATGAACGCCTGATTCCTGGCTCACCGGCAAAGCCGATTCGTATCTGGACACCCCGGCGGAGACCAAAACGGGATTGATTCAATCCCTGACAAGGATCGCCAGGTCAATTGCAATGGAAATAACGTCACCTGGCAGTGACTTCGCAAATGATTATGAAGGAGCACTCATTGGCGAGGTGCTTTTCGTGGTATGAGGACTTTGTGCTCCGCGAACATTCTCAGCACCTGCTCTGCAATTGCAACGGCTGAGGATCTGCCAGCACTTGCTTTCCATAGGTCCGCTACCGTGTAGGTGATAGTGAGAAAGAGCAGGCGCACCGAGAGCACAACCTGTAGATCATCCTCAGGCAGATGGAGTTTCTCCGCCAAACGTGCGTTCAAATCCCGCTCCGATTGGGAAATAAGATCCCACACTCTTGCACGTGGCATTATGTTTTGATCGATGAGCGAGCGAACCCGCAGTATTTCCTCCGCATTCCTATCTTGCCATTTGGCCCATTCCAAGATTGCTTTGGCGAGTGCCTCCTCCACCGGGAGGTTCACCGCATGGAGGGAAAAGGATGCGATGAGGTCGTAACCGACCAACGGGTCAAGAAGGATCAGATCCTTAGTAAGAAAGTAGCGGTATAGGGTGGAAGGACTGACTTCGGCGGCTTCCGCGATCGCTTCCATGGTGGTCTGCTCGTAGCCATTGCGTCCGAATAGTTGCAATGCCTCGCTAAGAATCCTTTTTCGAGTTTTCTTCGCCTTTGCCTCTCGTAAACCCATGCCAGACATCTCCTTGCGCCGCAGTATCTTAACCTACATGCTCTTGCATCGAGGTGTTGACTGTCAAATGGAATTTACATTTAAAAGATAGTCATTGACAAATGAAAGTTACTATCATTATTATCCGGATCGCTGATCAACCCCGTCCTTTTCGTCCCTGAAAGCGAATAGCTAGAAGCGTATGCAAGATTCTTGCAGTTCAGGGCGTGGATGACAGATGTGGTTGGAGGACGATGATGTCGGGGAAAACTCACTTACTTAGGGGCACGTTCACTTCTGTGACCCTTTTGGCTTTGGCTGTGATGTCATTGTGTGCTCGGAGTTCGGCGCAAACCGGGCCCAACGATGAATTTGTCCAGCACGACGGAACCCGCCTGACCCTCGGCGGCGAACCCTTCCGTTACAGTGGCCCCAACATTGAGTGGCTCGGTATTGAGGCCTACGGCCCCTCTGAGAACATGGGCCCCCGCTATCCTACTCACTTTGAGGTTGACGACGCCCTCGACACCGCCAAAATGATGGGCGCCCGCGTCATCCGCGCGCAAACCCTCGGCGACAGCGTGGGCTGCGATCTCTGCATCGAGCCCAAGCCGGGCGAGTTCAATCCCGAGGCATTCAAGCCAATCGATTACGCAGTCAAGGCGGCGCACGATCGCGGGCTGCGCTACGTAGTCACTCTTATAGGTGACTGCACCTACTGCGACAACGGCGGCATCGGCCAGTACACCGAATGGGGCGGCAGCAAGAACATAAACGACTTCTTCAGTGACCCCAAACTGATCGCGATGTTCGAGAAGCACATCGCCGCGCTACTCAACCACAAGAGCACCCTCACCGGCATCGCGCTCAAAGACGATCCCACGATCATGGCCTGGGAAAACTGCAACATGTGCGGCATCGTCGCCATGATGTCCGGGTCCAAACAGGGCCCCGCTCTCATCAAGTGGGTCGAAACCATCGGCGCTTTCGTCAAGTCCATCGACAAGAAGCATGTCTACTCCGACAACAGCGGCCTGTTCCTCAAGAATCCCGATGTCCTCAACGACAAGACTCCCGACCTCGTCACCGCGGAGTACTATCCACATTTCAACCCGCTCTTCGGCATGGCGTTCGGAATCAAGAACACTGCAGATAGCTTTTCCAAGGACGCCGCACTCATCACATCGCATGGCAAAGCCTACTCCGCCTGCGAATACGGCTGGGACGTGAGCGACTGGCCCACCCAGGACGACTTCCGGCCTGCCCTGACCGCGATGGAGTCCGATCCCAATATCTCCGGCGACGGATTCTGGGCTCTCTACGCGCACGCCCCCGAGTACGGCTGGCAGCCCATGGTCATGCCCACAAACGACATTCGGCATGCTAAAGCCGTCGCCAGCGACACCGGCCAGTGGTGGTCGCTCTACTACGGCGGCATCGACACCCTGGTCAACTCCCGCGATGAGATGCGCGCCCGCGCCGAGATGCTCCGCACCCACGCCTTCAAAATGGCGGGCCTGCCTGTGCCCCCACACGCCATCCCGCCCGCGCCTGTCATCACCACCAAGAGCCTGGGCATCATCCGCTGGCGCGGGTCTGCCGGCGCGGTCAACTACAGCGTCGAACGCGCCGCATCCGCAGGCAAGTGGGAGCTCGTCTGCGACAAGTGCGCCATCGACTCCGACATGGGCTGGCCTGACCTCAGCCCCCAAGGCCTGATGGGTCCCAAGTATCGCGTTACCGCCTACAACGCCGACGGCAAAGCAAGCGAACCTTCGGCGGAACGTTAGCTCAAACACACGCAGAGATGCGAATGGTTCGCACGGGAATGTAGCAGGGGACAACAAAACCAGCAAACGTTCGGAGCGTTCTCTATTCTGCTCAAATTCCCGAGTTTCAAAGGAAACAACGAATCACTAGGAGAGCAACGATGCAACAAGGAATGTTCAATCGAAGTAGGCTGCTCCTGCGGGTTTTCGCTTTCGGGCTGGTGGCTCTCTGCGCTGGCTTCTCTGCCAGGTCTGGCGAGGCTCAACTCACCAACGGGGACGTTATTGGTACTGTCACCGATACAACCGGCGCTGTGATCCCTGGCGCCAAAGTGACGCTCACCAACACTGGAACTAAGGTTGCTGCTATCGCAACGACCAACGATACCGGGGATTACACGTTCAATCTGCTCAATCCGGGCCAATACACGGTGACCATCGAGGCCAAGGGTTTCAAGAAGTTAGTTATCCCTGGCTTCGCTCTCGCCGCCGGCGACCGTCTACGCGAAAACGAGAAGATGGAGCTCGGCAACGTGGCAGAGACAGTGGAGGTTACCGCTGCGGCACCGCTTCTGCAGACCGACAGCTCGACCGTGCAGAGTACCGTAACCGAGCAATCGGTGCAGAACCTGCCTCTCAATGGCCGCAATTTTATCAATCTTGTGCAGATGCAACCGGGCGTGAATGCGGGCTCGCCAAGCGCCATCTCCTCGGGGCAGCGCCCCAATGACCGCGCCGCAACCTCGACGGTTTCGGCCAATGGTCAGTCGGATCTGTACAACAACCATTTGATCGACGGCATGGACAACAACGTGCGCGCGCAGGGGCTCATAGGTGTCTCTCCCTCGATTGACGCCATCGCCGAAGTGCAGGTGCAGACCAACAACTCGAGCGCTGAAGTGGGCTTTGCCGCCGGTGCAGTGGTCAACGTTATCACTAAGTCGGGCACAAACGCTTTCCACGGATCGGCTTTCGAATATTTCCGTAACGACATTTTGAACGCACGCGATTGGTTTGCGAAGGTCGGAACGACTCCCAAGCCCGAATACCGCCAGAATCAGTTTGGTGGCAGCATCGGCGGCCCCATCGTGAAAAACAAGACGTTCTTTTTCGCCGATGTTCAGGACAACCGCGTGATTCAGGGGCTCTCCTCGGGTTTGCTCACTGTCCCGAGTGTCCGGGAGAACCCAGGCTGCCCTGGCAATACCACCGGCAACTACGACTTCAGCGATAACGGGGGCACCGTAGTGCCCTCCGCCTTTGCCAACCCAGTTGGCAAGGCTTACTTCTCGATGTTCCCATGCCCGAATATCTCCTCGACTGCGACTTTCAACAATTACTCGAGCGTTGTTAAGCAGCCGAGCATGACTCTCTCTCTTGACGGACGCATCGACCAGCACTTTTCGAACGGCGACACGCTCTTCGGTCGCTACTCCTACAACAATGTGAACGTCAACGCTCCGGGCTATTTCCCGGCAGTTACCGTACCCGGCATCAGCGCCCCGGTCTATCCTGGCGGCAATCTAGGCGGTTTCTCAGGCGATTCGACGACCAAGGCTCACGGTGTTGCGTTCGTCTACGATCACATGTTCACGCCCAACCTAGTAATGGAGCTCAAGGCAGGCCTTACGCGGATCGATATCTTCTCGAAGAACCTCAACTACGGCGAGAATGTTTCATCAGCGATTGGCCTTGAGAACGCCAACACGCCGGCGGCGCCGAATACTACGGGACTTGCGCCAACCTTCTTTCTCACGGGCGGGTACGCGAATCTGGGCGACTCGTTCTTCACGCCCATCATCAACACCAACAATACGTTCATCTACGACGGGGCGTTGATCTATACGCATGGGGCGCACAACTTCAAAGTTGGTGCGCAGATTACCCGCAGACAGCTTAATTATGCCCAAGCCACCTTTCCCCTGGGCTTTATCTTGTTTGCGGGCCTGACGGGAAATTCGGCGGAAGACATGTTGACCGGCTTGCCGCTCGGCTATCAGCGTGGAAATCTGCTTATCAATCCCGGATACAGAGCATGGGAAGAAGGTTACTATGCGCAGGATGACTGGCGTATCAACAGCAAGCTGACCCTGAACCTCGGTCTCCGCTACGACATCTTCACGCCCTTCACCGAGGCGCACAACCGGCAAGATAACTTCGACTACTCAACGCTTACCTTGATACAAGGATCAACGGACCCGCATGTCGGCGTTGCCACCAATCACGCGAACTTCGCGCCGCGAGTTGGATTTTCAGCTTCTGTGCGTCCTGGGACAGTGGTGCGCGGCGGTTATGGAATCAGCTATTACCCCATAAGTACCGCTCTAACCGGCAATCAAAATCCTCCCTACGCATACTCAAGCAACTGCGTCCCTTGCTTTGGCTGGTGGCCGAATCTGCCGGTGCCCACGGCATCGTCTACGACGAATCTCTCCGGATCGCTCACCGCTGTGTCTCGCAACTACAATACATCGTCGGTGCAGCAGTTCAACCTGATGGTGCAGCAGGAATTCGGCGCGAATGTCTTCACCCTGGGGGGCGTTGGCGAACTGGGCCGGCACGCCCTTTTCTCCTCTACCATCAACCTTCCCTACCCGAACGGGCCGTATGCCAACAACGCCACCACGGGACCGCAGGCGCCTCCTCCGCTTTTGACGGCGACTTCGCTGCCGAACGTGAGCACGATTGCGTATCAAAGCGGCGGTGCGACCAACAACTACTACGGCCTGCAGGCGGTCTTCGCCCGCCGGCTCACCAGCGGTCTCGAGTTCAATGTCAACTACACCTGGGCGCACGATCTGGGCAATGGATCTCCGGATGGCAACAGCGGGGGAAGTGGCATCGGCCTCCTTCCAACGAACCCACACTACGACTACGGCAATGCAAGCATCGACATCCGCCATCGTTTTGCCACCACCTGGACCTATGTGCTCCCATTCGGCAAAACAACGACGGGTGCCCTAGCGTTGCTCGCCAAGGGCTGGACCAGTAACGTGATCTTCTTTTGGCAGACGGGACAGCCATTCGAGGCGCTTAATGCCTGGACCAATGCGAACGGTTCCGCGCAGATCAATCTGCCCACCATCACCACCGACCGGCCCAGCATGGTCGCCGGCCAGGCCTACAAGGCCTCTAATGCAAGCCTTTCGAACTGGCTGAACCTGAATGCTTTTACGCCACAGCCTGCCGGGACTCCCGGCAATGAGGCGAGTTATCAGTTTTTCGGACCGCATACTCGGCGCGCGGATCTGTCGATCTTCAAGAACTTCGAGCTGCCCGAGAAGATGACGCTACAGTTTCGGGCCGAGGCCTATAACATTTCCAACACGCCAAACTTCCTGCCTCCAAATTCGACTATCAGCGGGTGGACGGAAGGAAAGCAACATGGTTTTCTGTACCCGATTCAAGCGGGAGACAATCCAAGCTTCTGCAGCGCTACGACCTCGGGTTGCACTTCGGTTGGATTGCTGCCGGGAGACACGCCCACGAGCGCTGGTGGCTTTGGCACAATTAGCTCGACCGTCCCCAACATCAACCCGCGACAGTTTCAGTTCGCGCTGAAGCTCCTGTTCTAACCCGTTCCGATGCGAACTTCAACGGACATCCCGGCGAAGTTTGCATCGCAATTGATCCATTCCATACCGGAAATTCAAAAGGTGACTCATGATGAAGAGACTTCTCGCAATATCTGCTTTCCTGTTAGCTTCGTCTGCATACGCAGCGCCGAACCTCACAGGGCAGTGGACCATCCATCAAAGCATCGCCGGAAACGAAAGCGACCAGCCATGCAACCTGGTCGCCGCCGGAAACAAGATCACTGGAAGCTGCAAACCTCAAGACAAGGAGCTCCCGGTCACGGGCACCGTCGACGGAAATAAGGTCACCTGGCAATATCAATCCGAGTACAACGGGTCTCCGCTGACCCTCGTCTACACCGCAACCCTGGGTGACTCGAGCAAGATTGCGGGTACTGTCGAAGTAAAGGAGTTCGGCATCACAGGCGACTTTACTGCTGTCACAAGCTCAGCAACTTCGCAGCCTGGGCAGGCGGCTGCTGGACAATCCGGTTCAGGGCAGGTGAGCGCGGTGACGGGCCAGTGGACCATCCATCAAAGCATCGCCGGAAACGAAAGCGACCAACCATGCAACCTGGTCGCCGCCGGAAACAAGATCACTGGAAGCTGCAAACCTCAAGACAAGGAGCTCCCGGTCACGGGCACCGTCGACGGAAATAAGGTCACCTGGCAATATCAATCCGAGTACAACGGGTCTCCGCTGACCCTCATCTACACCGCAACCCTGGGTGACTCGGGCAAGATTGCGGGTACTGTCGAAGTAAAGGAGTTCGGCATCACAGGCGACTTTACCGCTGTCACAAGTTCAGCATCTTCGCAGTCTGGCCCGGCACCCGCAGGACCATCTGGCTTAGGAGATGTGGCCTCGGAGCAATTCCTCGTAGTGCAGGCGGGTCCGGGCGGGATCTTTAAGAACCAAGCGGACGTTGGCAAAGCGAATCCCGCCGGCACGGCGTCGTTTGATGCGAAAAGCGGCGTGTACACAATCGAATCTGCTGGGATGAATCTTTGGAACAAGACCGACGCTTTCCATATGATCTGGAAGAAGGTATCGGGCGACGCCTCCCTCACGTCGGATATCGAGTTTGCCGCGCCAACGCCGGGCAAGTCGGATCCGCATCGCAAGGCGGTCGTAATGTTCCGGCAGACACTGGATGTTGACTCGGCGACAGCGTATGTGGCGGTGCATGGCTCGGGTTACACGGCGCTGCAGTATCGACCCGGCAAGGGCGCTTTGACGCAGGAAATCGCTTTCGACCCGGACTCTCCCAACACCAATCCGACACCGTCGCGCGCTGCCAGCTTGGCTGATCCCCGTAACCACGTTGCTGCTCCCAAGATCGTGCGGCTGGAGAAGCGTGGCGATACGATCACGCTATTCGTGAGTATGAAGGGCGAGCCGCTGCATCCGACAGGCGCTTCGATCAAGCTGCACTTTGGGGAGCCGTTTTATGTGGGCCTGGGAGTTGCCTCGCACCATGACGGCCAGTTGGAGAAGGCAGTCTTCTCGCATGTGGAGCTGAAGCCCCTGAACGCCGCAGCGAGCGCGTACCTTGCGGTAGAGCGGCCCAAGATTACAGGGCTCTCGCATTTGACCGTATTCACTTCGAATCCCGAAGCTACCGACCACTTCTACCGCGAGGTCATAGGCGCAGTGAAGTTGTCCGATCCTGAGAATCCGCTGGGCGTGCGTTATGCCCTGAGCGACACGCAGTTTATCGAAGTGCTGCCATTGCCGGCCGGAGCTGGCGTCAACCGCCTCGACCACAGCGCGTGGAACACCGAAAATGCCGAGCAGCTTCGTCGCTATCTAGCCGCCAACAACTGGAAGACTCCAGAGAAGGTGGAAAAAGGATCCGACGGCTCCCACTGGTTCGAAGTCCTGGATCCGGAGGGCAACAAGGTTCAGTTCGTGCAGCTTCCTCCTCACAGCAAGCCGTTAGTGGCGCCGGACGTTATGGGCCATCACATCATCCACATCGGCTTTCTTGTCCACTCCCGAGATGCGGAAGACAAGTTCTACCGCACGTTGCTCGACTTCCGTCCTTACTGGTGGGGCGGGAGAAATAAAGGCAAGGTTGACTGGGTAAGCGAGCAGTCTCCCGACAGCACTGACTGGCTGGAATATATGCTGATTTCCGACCCAGGGACGGGCATTCCGGCGAACATGAGCAAGATGTATCTCGGCGTGCTTGATCATTTCTCGATCGGTGAAAACTCTGTTGACGACACGCTAACCAAGCTCAAGGAGAGCGGCCGTCTGGCTAAAGCAGGCCGCCTCGCCGGCATGCCAGCGTCGGACGGCACCCAGGTGGGCCTGGACGGCAAAGGGCAGTTAAATCTCTTCGATCCAGATTGGATTCGCGTGGAATTTATGAACTTCCATCACACCTCGGAGCCCTGCTGCTCTCCGTTCACCGCTCCCGATCCTTCCAAATAACAGCTGTCGTCGTCGATCTCATCTCATTTGAAACTGCCGTAAGGAACTCGCAGTGCGGAATCTCCAGAACTTCGGAGCAAATGAATCGTTACTCAAAACCCAACTGATTGATAAAGGAGATCACCACATGCGGAGCAATATGAAGATTTCTCGCCGCCGCTTTATTCCCTTGGCCGGAGGAGCGCTTGCAGCCGCCGCTTTCTCGCAGCAGACGCGGAGAACCCACGGGTTGCCGGTCGGCATTCAGCTCTACATGGTGAATGCCGACCTCACCAAAGACCCCGCCGGTACTCTCAAGAAGCTCGCAGAGATCGGCTACTCCGAGGTAGAGACAGCGGGATTTGGAAAACTCTCCGCCGCACAATTCCGCGACTTGCTACGGGATGCCGGACTACGGGCACCCAGCGCTCATCTCGGGTTTGGGATGGATGACACCGACAAACTGCTGGATGACGCCAAAACACTGGGAGCGGAATACGCTGTTAGCTCTATGCTTGCTCCCAAAAATGAGGGGGCTGCGGACTTCTTCAAGAACTTGAACAGCATGTCCGCAGACGATTTCAGAAGTGTAGCCGCGCACGCCAATGAAATTGGGCAGAAGACAAAGGCAGCAGGGATGCAGTACGCCTATCACAATCACAATATTGAATTCCGGGATGTGGGCGACGGTAAAACAGGCTACGACATCCTGCTCGAGGAGACCGACGCATCGGTTGTGAAATTCGAATTGGACTGTGGATGGATGAAGGTCGGCGGTAAGGATCCGGTTGAATATCTGAGGCGATATGGCAATCGCATTGCCATGCTGCATGCCAAGGACTTCAAGAACATTACCAAGCCGGTCACCGCGCTCTTTTCCGCTGACAGGCCGCCGTCATCCGAACTCGGCCGTGGAAGCATTGATTACAAGCCGATTGTCGAAGCGGGGCTCAAGGCTGGGGTGAAGCACATCTTTGTGGAGCAGGAAGGGCCGTTCAAGGAAGTTTCTGCGATGGAAGCTGCTGAAATCGATTACCGCTATCTCAAACCACTTCTGAGTTAGGGTGGCTCGGCGCGATTTCCGAAATGACAAAAACCGCCGGTTGAGATTGATAAGGAACCTATGATTCGCTCGTTTCCCGGAGGAAGCATCGTGAGGTCTCTACGCTTGAGTTTTATATTGCTTTCTGGCCCGTTTCTGGGGCTGCTTTTTGCTTCCGCGGGGCTCTCAGCACAGAATCCATTTCAGTCCGGCGCTAAATACCGCACCAATTTTGTGATCTTTGACGTACAGAAGAAGACCACGACGACCGTCTTCACCGTTGAGGGAGAGTGGCATGCTCCGAACTGGACCGCCGATGGAAAGTACTTTGTTTGCGACATGGGCGGGAGCATATATCGCATTCCCGTGAGCGGCGCCAATATGGGGAAACCCGAGAAGATCTATGGGGACCCCACCAAGGCGATCCTCACCAACGATCACGCCCTCTCATGGGACGGCAAGCAGATCGCCGTCACGGGTATCACGCTGCCGCTGCCGAAGAATATGAGGAGTGCAGCGGATATTCACAACCCGGTCATGGTCATGAATATGGACGGGAGCACAGCGCATGAAGTTCACCTGGGCTGGTTGCATGGGTGGTCTCCCGATGGTAAATACCTCGTTTACACGGGGATCGTCGACAACAATGCCGACGTCTACCGGATCGACTCGGACGGAAGCGACGAGTTGCGGATGACCACAAACAAAGCAGAGGATGATGGTCCCGAGTACTCAGCCGATGGCAAGTGGGTCTACTTCTGCTCGAAGCGCTCAGGCAAGTGGGATGCCTGGCGCATGCCGGCCGATGGCGCAGGGCCGGACGACAAACTGGCCGAGAAGATCACCAATGGCACGGACACGCAGGACTGGTTTCCGCATATCTCTCGGGATGGCAAGTGGCTCTACACCATCTCCTACCCGATGGATCATCCGGACCATTCGTACATTGGAGACGGCATGAAGATCAAGCTGCTGCGCCTCAAGAACGGAGTTGGTGAAAAAGGCGCCGAATTGACGACGGTGAGGACCTTCCACGGTGGGCAGGGCGCGGGCAATACCAGCGGCTGGTCGGCGGATTCGAAGAGATTTGTTTGGACCGAGTACGAGAAGATTCCAGAACAGGCGAAGTAACCCGAGTTCGTTTGCTTGGTGGCAGCAGCCTTGCTGCTGAAAGTCTGCTGCGCCTGGCGAGTTGCGCTCGAAAATAGTCTTTAAAATTCATCGGGCGTGAAGACATACATGACCGCCGTTTTGCTTCAAGGAGAGATAACCAGCTATGCATGTCGGAGTTTTTACCCCGTTGCTATCGCAGCTTTCGCTTTCAGCTGTTCTCGATAAATTGAAAACAATCGGCATCGACACGGTCGAACTCGGTACGGGCAACTATCCCGGAGACGCGCACTGCAAGCTCTCGATGCTCGAAGACAGCTCGGCTCTCGCCGAGTTTCAGAAGATCTTGGCCGATCATGGCGCGACCGTAAGCGCGCTGAGTTGTCACGGCAATGCGCTACATTCGGACCAGGCTCGCGCCAAACGCGATCGGGAAGTGAGCCGGAAAACCAGCCTGCTTGCGGAAAAGCTCGGCATCCCAGCGGTGGTATAGCTCACGTCTGACAAGTGCAGGACCGGGTCCGCCGAATGGATTCGCCGCGCTGTCTTCAATTGCTGGAACTGCCGAGAATCACCTCAGCCGACCTGAACTGATGATCTGGAGTAGTGGCACCTGTGCCGACGTGTAACGAAAATTCGGCGAGCGTCGATGAACATCGATAGCCTGAACTGTCAACTGTTGCATTCAGGCCAATGCACTCATCCACTCCGGTTTATAGCCGCGAATCGGTCAGATGTGGATCAGTGCCGGAAGACGCGCGCTTCTGAAGAAGATCGTGTCAGGACAAGGTGATCCTTGGAAATAGCTTTGTTCCCTCGTACTTCAGGCCGCTCCGAAATATGCCATATATGGAGTGCAGCAACTTCCTCGCAACAGCAATGAGCGCCTGTAGACGAGCTTTCTTTCGCGCCAGCAGGCTTTCGAAAAAGGCTTTTGCGTGGGGATCGCAACGGGATGCGACCAGCGCCGGCATATAAAGCGCTCTTCTCAGGTGACGATTCCCCGCACGGCTGATGCGAGACGCCTTCCTGACTGAGCTTCCTGATATTTCATGCGCAGGATCAAGGCCGCTATGTGCGACCCATTCTCGCACCGTAAGGTCTGGCGGCAGGGTGGCCAGTTCCGCGAGCAATTGCATCGCGCTCACCTGTGCAATGCCCGGAATGCTTACCAACAGCTCAAATCGCTTGCGGAGCAAATCGTCCTGTCGGACGAGTGCCATTGCTTCATGCCGAAGTCTGTGGATACGAAGCTCCAGGGATGCCACGGAGCGCTTCAAATCTTGAACAATGCAGCCGGGTGTGGAAGTGGAGCCTTGTGCCGCGTGAAGACGGTTCTGATTCTGAGCGCATTGCACAGACAGACTCTCGACGTGGCGGACGATTGAGCGCAGCCGCATTGACCCCAGACTAGGGGCGACCCAAGGGGTGAACGGCATCCGACGAGCATATTCAGCTAACACCTCGGCGTCTGCCGCATCAGTTTTCGACCGTCGAATCGATTGGCGACCTTGGGATTCAAGACTGCGACTTCGATCCCTTCCGCCGCATCAAGTGCAAACGCGAGATCCAAAGAGTAAATCCCCGTTGCTTCCAACGACACTCGAACCTGCGATTTGGCTTTCCGCAGCCAGACGATGAGAGCCTTGTGCCCATTAGAATTATTAGGGAAGTTCTTCTGCTCGACTCGCTGATGACCGCGCTGAATCACCACGATGAGACTCTTGGCACTGACATCAATGCCACAGTACATTGTTTCCTGGACGAGTATGGATCGCTTGCTCATGAACAGCCTCCGGCGTTAAGATTCCGCCTCGGCTCCCGTCCCTGTCCGCAGTCATGGACTCGCTCTTGTCGCCGACCTTGAACATGCAGGCTTTATGCCTCCGATTCTCCACGGCGTAAGAAGAGAGGGACGGTGGCCGTTCTCTGCGTCAGGCTCAGGATCGCTCCGGGCCTCAGGTGGGTACGGCCTTTCCGCCGAAGCGCAACTTCATCGTTACGCCCTGATTCGCAACATACAAGGTGGGTAGCGTCGGACGCGAAGCGTCCAGAGTGAGGGAGGAGACTTCCTCCCCGGCCTACACACGAACTTCGGTCTGTTTCTGCACAGGCCGCTTGGCGACTTAGCGGATGGCGGTGCGAGAGGGATATCGGTACGAAGCTATATTCAAAACTCAGTCAACCGATGTCAGCTAAAATAAACAAAGCGACTGGCGAAGGTGGGAACAACCACCAGGAAGCAAAATGGAACGCGTCGAACGCCTGGGTGCTCCAGATCGATTTTTATCGGTTCAGGAGTGCGCATGCGGTATGGCATGAATCCTCATCAGGTTGCCCGTGTTGGGGAAGGCCCCCGACCACTAGCCGTTGTTAATGGCGAACCTTCCTTTATCAACTATCTGGATGCTCTTAACGGATGGCAGTTGGTGCGTGAGGCGCGTGAGGCAGTGGCTGTTCCGGTTGCGGCGTCATTTAAGCACGTATCGCCGGCTGGGGTGGCGATTGCGGGTCGTCTCGATGCCTCCGCGCGAAAAACATGGGGAGTGTCGGAAGGCTGCGAGAATACGCTCCTTTCGGCTTATGTACGTGCCCGCGACGCCGACCCGAAATCGTCGTTTGGTGACGTCATCGCGGTATCCGACGTAGTCGATTATGAACTCGCTGATTTTGTCAGCCGGGTTGTCGCGGACGCTATTGTTGCGCCGGGATTTGATCCAGGGGTCCTAGCCAAGCTGGCAGCAAAAAAGAATGGGCGGTTTCTAGTGTTCGAAGCCGATGCAGCCTATGTTGCCCCGGAGTGGGAAAGCCGCGAGGTCCTCGGCATGCGCCTCGACCAGCAGCGCGACTCCACGCCCATCGATCAGGCGCTCTTTGCCGACCAGCTTCTCTCGGCATCAACTACGTCGGATGCCCTTCTTGCCTTGGTGACCCTTCGTTATACGCAGTCGAATTCCGTTTCCCTTGCGAAAGATGGCACGTGCATCGGCATTGGAGCCGGCCAACAGAATCGGGTGGACTGTGTTCGTTTGGCAGCACAGAAAGCTCGTGTTTGGTGGCTGCGGCGTCATCCATTGGTTGACGAGTTGAGGCAGGTGAACGGGATGTCGCGACAGGATCGGCTGAACTGGGAGATCCGGTTCGCCGAAGGATTCATTACGCCACTCCAACTGAGAGAGTTTGCAGCAACATTTGGGAATGATGCCGTGGAATCCTTCGGCGATCCTTCCTGGCGCCAGCGCTGGCTGCGCGAACTCACAGCCATCACGATGGCTTCTGACGGATTCTTGCCCTTCCGCGATAACGTTGACTACGCAAGCGAGGTCGGTGTCACCACAATCGTCGAACCAGGTGGTTCCGTGAGGAGTTCCGACGTTGAGGAAGCCGCCGAGGAGCTTGGCATAAGACTAGTAAGAACTGGCTTACGCCTTTTCCATCATTAAAGTCTGCCACGGTTCAGCAACTCAAAAACGACAAGACAAATCGAGAAAAGGTTTCTAAGCGAAGCGCGAAGAGTGGCGGACGCTCTTGAAGCCGCGCGATCGGGGCAGAGCCCCTTAGCGAGGTCTGTCTTCGATATGCGCGTGCGTCCGTCCGCACGCAAGATCTATTGGGGAGGGCGTTGCGGGAAGGAACGTCCCGCTGAGGCGGGTAGCTCAGGACGCGGCCAGAGCCAGGGAGGAGACTTCCTCCCTCATGGAACTTCTTCAATTAGCGGATGAGCAGCCCAGGATCACGTCATCACCGACTGGCTAGCCCGTGTTGAGCGAAAGTCCAGAAAATGCTTCACAAATCCCACGTCTGAGCGGACCGGCCCTAAAGGAAGCCCGCGACCGAAAGAAAAGTTAGCACCCTTTTCAAACCTCGCGCGTCTGATTAGAATATAAGTACGTACTGGTTGGTATTTATTTACAGCGATACGTGAGTACGACAAAGCGCAAGATTTTCATTTTTTGGTGCACACCATGATCACTCCAGGACTTCTGGCAAAACTCGAACTCTTTTCGTCTCTGAATCGAGAAGACCTCGCCCGACTCGCGTCGAAGGCCGCGGACATTCGCTTGGCGCCCGGTGCCTGGCTCGCCCGTGAGGGAGAACGACTTGAGTTCCTGGTGATCCTAAAGGGGCGCCTCGCCGTCCGAAAGCAGATCAACGGCAAAGAGCTACACATTGCTGACATGACTACCGGCGACTTCTTCGGTGAGGTCAACGCTCTCCTTGATCTTCCCGCCGCCTCTTCTTTGTGTGCCATGACACACTGCCGCGTTGCGGCCTTTGACCGCCAACAACTGATGGAGTTGATGGCAAGCTCAACCCAATGCGGCGACTTCATTCGCAAGGTCTTACAGACGCGTCTGGCAGATGGCCCTCGACACGCGATCGAAATCTCAAGCGCCCGAGTGCATGTGTCGGGCTCGCGCAACGACCCGTCCCTCACGCAAATACTGAAGTTTCTCAAATCAAACCGTATCGCCTATGAGTGGGTCGATGCTCCTGACACCGGCGAGGCCTCCGTCGCCTGTGCACTGCCATCGCTGACGATCGATGGCGTCGCGATTGCGAAGCCGCTCTCGGAAAGAGTGGTGGCGGAGGCTTTCGGAATCTCAACGACACCGCAGCATCGCAGCTACGATCTCCTGATCGTGGGAGGCGGACCTGCGGGCCTGGCAGCTGCGGTCTATGGAGCTTCGGAAGGTCTGAGGGTCTTGCTTGTGGAGCAGAACGCGATGGGCGGTCAAGCAGGCTCCTCCTCGCGGATCGAGAATTATCTCGGCTTCCCCAGTGGCATCTCCGGAGAAGATCTCGCCGAAAGGGCAGTTCGACAGGCACAGCAATTCGGGGCCGAGCTCGTATTGACCCGTCGGGTCCTTCGTCTCCAACCCGACGCTTCTGGCGGCCATCGTGTCATCTTAGATGGCGGGACCAGTCTCATCGCAGCGAGCGTGCTCATCACGGCCGGTGTGCGCTGGCGGACGCTCGAAGCCGAAGGAATTACTGCACTCGTGGGTCGCGGTGTCTCGTATGGCGTGGCTGGGATCGAACCTGTGAACCTTGCCGGCAAGCGCGTGTTTCTTGTCGGCGGCGGCAACTCGGCAGGTCAAGCGGCAGTGGCCCTGGCCAACTATGCCGCTTCGGTGACGCTGTTGGTGCGCGGCGCGACGCTCGAAGCGACGATGTCGCAATATCTCATCGAGCAATTGCGAGCGAAGGCGAATGTGCGGATCGAGACGGACTCGAAGCTGGAATCCGTCGCGGGGCACGGTGTGCTCAGAACGATCTGCACGTCACACTGTGGCACGATCTCGCCGCGCCGGAAGGCGGACGCGGTGTACATTCTCATCGGCGCGGACGCGTCGACCGAGTGGTTGCCTTCCAACCTAAATCGGGACGATGACGGATTTATCCAGACGGGCCGGGATGTAACGCCGCGATCTGGAAGCGATCTTAGCCGCCTGCCGTTCCCGCTTGAAACCAGTCTTCCCGGCGTGTTTTGCGCAGGGGATGTACGCCACGGCTCGATCAAACGAGTGGCCAGTGCCGTAGGCGAAGGCAGCGTGGTGATTGCTTCGATCCACCAGTACCTCGCGCTGCAGCAAGAAGCATCTCGAATATAAGTTTGTCCACCGATGGCGCACAAAGCACGAGCCATCCCGACCTTTCATTGCAACAATACCTACCAGTACGTACTATTTGAGGTGATTTATGAAGAAAACACTGACCACGCTAACGGGCCTCCTGTTTCTGTCTGGCCTTTCGTTGGCTCAACAACCCAGCCGCTATGTCGCCCCCATTTCGGGTGAGGGGATTCCGTCCACATCGGCCATCCACGTCGATCCATGGACCGCCAGCAAGGTCCAGCATGCCTATGGTCTCCCTGAGACCAAAGCGAAGGCAAAAGGAACGATGGAGATCAACAACGCCGGTCTCATCTTCACCAGCAATACGAGCCGTTACACGATTCCATGGGCAGACACCATGGCATTGAGCAACGGCGTCGAGCGCGTAGAGATGTGGGGGACCACCGGACGGCTCGTCCGCATGGTCATACCGAATGGCGGCGGACTGGCGGCGGCGGGAGTCATGCATCACAAGGTGAACGAACTCACCGTGGAGTTTCGAGACCAAAGGGGTGCGTATCACGGTGCTGTGTTCTTCCTCCCAGGCAACGATGCAACCCGTGTACTTGATATCTACACCCATGCAATTCTGACGGCGCAACCACATCCGGATCTGGGAATCGTGCCGACCGCATCGGCGTTGGCCTGCCAACCCGGTTCTGGATCGCATAACGTCCTGGTATCTGCTCCCGTATGGAACGACGCGCAAGTACCAGCTGCGTATCGAGCGATGGTGTATGAGCACATCGTCGACCGGATGCAACGCGTAAAGGGAGTTGACCATGTGTTCCGCGATGGCGAGACGGGGGCGCAGCCAGTCTGCCCGCAGTACACGGTCGCGATCTCGATTGTGAGCTTCAAGCAGGGCAATCAGGTCCAACGCGCCATGACCGGACCCATCGGATTCTTCGTCGGCACCACCCAGATGGCGTTCAACGTCACGATCCGGGATTCATCAGGCGGACTGAACTCGACGCAAGAGGTCAAAGCCACCCTTCGCGGCGAGGGAGAGAGCAAAAATGTCACCGACGGTGTTGCCAAGAAAATCGCCAAGTCGTATGCCAATACCACCAAGCAGTTCGAGCAACCAACCTTGACGGCGAGGGCGAACAGCCCTCTGCCGTTCTGAGGTCCCGCGAAATCGGCTCCACCAGATTCGCGCAGTCATAAAACAAGCAAAGCGCAACAGGAGAAACATGAATCACTTCAGAGACCAGAGAGACGCACAGCTCAGCATGGAGACGGTAGCCCATCCCCTTCTATCCACTAAGATAGAAGGGACGACGATGCCATCCAAGCCGAACAAGCATGAGCTGAAAACCCAGGAGACTCGCTCGCTGTTGTTGAGCGCTGCGGAGGAGGTCTTTGCCCGGGACGGGTACGAAAAGGCGGAGCTGGGAGAGATCGCCAGGCTTGCGGGGCGCACCAAGGGTGCCATCTACGCACAGTTCAAGAGTAAAGAAGACATGTTTCTTGCGTTGTACGAAGAGAACTCCCTTCGACGTCGCGCCATCATGGCGGATTTTCTGTCCAAGTCCGATTCGATTGCGGGCAATATGGCCGCCTTCCGCAAGTTCTTCATTGAATTCGCCACGAATGACCGCTGGAGCTTTCTCATGCTGGATTTTCGGCTCTATGCGGTGAGAAATCCGAAGTCCCGAGAACGCCTCCATAAGCTTTATCAGAGCATCCTTCCTCCCAACGAGGAGACGGCCTACAGCTCTCTTCTGGGACCAGCCGCGAAGGGAAAGCGGGCTATCAGCAGGACTGAGGCGGTGCATACGGCGTTCGCGATGCTGACGGCCCTGCAGCTTGAGACGCAGTTTGATCCGGATGTGGTGACATCGGACGTTCTCAAGAAGGTCGCTGGTAAGCTCTTCGACACGATGTTCGGCACGAATCCGCCAACTCAGTAACGTCCTCCCACTCACTTCAGACCCCAAGGCAAAGATCAAGCGTCAGTACACCTCTCTTTCATATAGTTCCTACTGGTACGTATTTAATTGTCCCCCCGATAACAAGGAGCCAAGTCATCCCATGAACCGATCGGTATTCACTCTGTCCATTCTGCTTTCTTTGAGCGGGTTTGCGGCTGCCCAGGCCACGCCTTCGGCGTACCGCCGCCCAACATCAGAAATCAACCTCCAGGGCGGTGCAATCTTTGCCCGGGCCGTAACCGAAGACGGCGTGCGTTATAAACCGACGTCTGCGGGCAGCGTCGACGTTGGCTATCGTTTTTATCTGACGCGGTGGCTCGGGGTTGAGGGCGATTTCGACTATTTCCGCAATAGTCAGAAGTACACGACCTCGACCCTCGTTCTTTCGCAGAAGACGAACGTCGCGGCGGTCAGCGGGGGTGCCGTCTTCAATCTGCCAAATCCACTGACGAAGAAGTTCGAATCGTTCTTCATGGTCGGGGGCGGTGCCCTCATCTTTCATCCCGAGAACACAGATACGAGCTTCGAGACGAAGCAGGCTATCGTCTTCGGGGGCGGAATCGATGTCCCTTTAGGGAGACATCTCGCGATCCGCGGCCAAGCGAAGACATTCTTGTACAAGGCTCCGGACTTCGATGTGCCCGCATTGAAAATCGATAAGTTCACACAAGCAATGGTTCCCTCAGCGGGAATCGTTTGGAAGTTCTAGAGCCGCATCGTGTAGCCCTCCCCGTGCGAGGAATAGGCCCAAGGCAATACTTGGGATATCCGAGTTTCACCCGATCGATCCCACGGGCGTACGTAAGCGGCTTGTTGCAGCAATTATTCTGCCCTTATTCTCCAATGACTTACAAGTGAATGCACCCTTTCCAGAGCAAGCGAGATTAGCGGAATGGTAATCGAATAGGCGAATATAAAGCGAATACGCTTATGCCCTCCGCTGCCACAATTCGGGTCCAGATCGAATCCACGTTAGCGCAACGTGTGCCTGCCGCGCTCACGCTCAAGATCAAACAAGCGCCGGAGGTCTTTGCGAGCGGCATGCCGGAGGTGGACGCCATGATTGGGGGTGGTATCCCGCGCGGAACCATCACCGAAGTCAGCGGCCCATCCTCCACGGGCAAGACCTCGTTTGCTCTTTGTACCCTCGCCTCGATCACCCAGCTTGGTAATGCCTGCGCCTGGGTCGATGTGAGCGATGCCCTGTCGCCGGAGACAGCAGCGGCTTCCGGTGTGGAATTACGGCGACTGCTCTGGCTTCGCATGTCTGCGGAACGCCGAACGAAGCTGGCAGATAAGCCTTGGTCCCGGCTGGAGCAAGCACTGAAGGCGACCGATCTCCTCTTGCAAACAGGAGGCTTTGCAGCGGTCGTGCTTGATATGAGCGATGCGTTGCCGCAACACACGCAACGCATCCCGTTGGGCACGTGGTATCGCTTCCGGCTGGCGGCAGAACATGCGCGCACCGCGTTAGTTTTCCTCACGCAATCGCCTTGCGCCAGCAGTTGCGCGACATTGTCTCTTCGCTGTGACCCGGCCTCAGTTGTGCCATTCAGTAGCCAGGGCGAGACTCCGTTGTTCGAGAGACAGCAGTACCAGTTCGCACGGGAACGCAACCGCAACGAAGGCTCGCCTTTCATGCATAGGAGACCAGCGCAGCGCGTGAGCTGGTCGGCGGAGACGCTTTGGTCGAGGGTCCGGTAATGTACGCCGTTCTCCATCCGTCGAACTTCTTCGCACAGGCCGCGGCGCACCAGCGCCCGGAGTTGCGGAAGAGTCCGTTTGTGGTGCTGGATGGAGAGCCGCCAAGCGAGATGGTCTTTGCGGCGAACAATGCAGCACGTTCTCAGGGTGTCGAGATCGGTATGACTCGGATACAGGCCGAAGCATTCTCGGAAGTCGTCGCGCTCCGTCGTGTTATCGAGCACGAGCATACGGCCCATGCCACGCTTCACCACATCGCATGCATGTTCTCGCCCCGTATCGAGTCGGTGGAAGAGCGGCCCGGCACGTATGCGCTCGATATTCGCGGCATGGATCTCCTGTACGGCAATGCTGTGGAGCTTGCGAATAAATTGCGACGGAGTGTGATGACGGCGGGCTTTCTTGCGAACATTGCCGTCGCCGAAAATTTCCACGCCGCCATATCGCTCGCATGTGGCAGGGCTGGCGTCTCCGTTGTGCCGTCCGGCGGCGAGGCGCACGCGATCGGCCAACTCCCGGTCACGGCGCTCGAGCTTGCGCCGGAGCATGAAGCGACCTTTGCGGTCTGGGGTATTCGCACCTGTGCGGAACTGGCCGCGCTGGCAGAGACAGATTTGATTGCGCGGCTCGGACAGGCTGGAAAGAGACTGCATTCTCTGGCGTGCGGTACATGGCCGCACTTGATGTTCCCGATAGACCGAGCTTCGAAGCCGGTGGAGCGAATGGAACTGGACTTTCCAGTAGAGGAGTTGGAACGTCTTCTGTTTCTGCTCTCCCGCATGACGACGGAGTTACTGGAGCGTGTTCGCGGGAAGGCACTGGCCATCGCCGCGCTTCGTGTCGTGCTGCGTCTCGACGGCGGAGCAGAGCATGAGCGCACCGTTCGTCCTGCATTGCCGTTGCAGGATACGGCGACACTGCTCAAACTCCTCCAACTCGATCTGGAGACACATCCCCCGACTGCAGGGGTTGTGGGTTTGGAACTGCACGCGCAGTCAGCCGCCCCGTATCGAGCGCAGCATGGCCTCTTTCTCCCGCAAGCGCCGGAGCCGGGCAACCAGTGCTCCGTTCGGGGCTGATGAGAAGTCTGTTCCGAGAAGAGCTTATCCAGCGTGAGAAGCGCTGTTCCTCGCGCGACTCGCGTACCTTGCACCATCTCCTCCGACATAGATGTGATGGTGACGTTCCGCACCTGAACATCCCCCGACTCCACCTGTCCTGCGGTCACTCGGGAGACGAGATGGTTCTGATTGTCGGAAGCCATGAGCTGCGACGCGAGAGGCTGCGAGAGGAAGTAGTAGTTCAACGGATACTTCTTCGCGATGACCTCCCGATTGATGGTGAACCGGTAGTTCACCCAATCCGTTAGATAGGTACGTACTTCGCCTTCGCGCGGGCTGTAATTCAGGTCGGTGTACTGTATCGCCTGGGCGCGTCCCATTTCGTCGATACGGATATAGCGATTGGGGATTGGCCGGTGGGCTAAGGAGAAGTTCAGCCATAGCGAA
The DNA here is from genome assembly GCF_014201315.1 of Edaphobacter lichenicola. NCBI lineage: Bacteria > Pseudomonadati > Acidobacteriota > Terriglobia > Terriglobales > Acidobacteriaceae > Tunturiibacter > Tunturiibacter empetritectus. Next base: position 168,091 of record NZ_JACHDY010000007.1, on the reverse strand, counting down.
CCGCAGAGGAGAACCGTTCCACAACCGATAACGAAACGGTACGGATGTCTATATGCAGGAGATCCCAGCGAGCGTGCAATCGACGATTAACTCGATCAATTCGGAGTTGAGAAAGTCGGGTGCCCGGGGCCGGAAGGCTTCGAAAGAGTCGGCGTCAACCGGAGCGGTCGTCAGCAGTCGGCGGAGGTCATCGGCGCGCGTGACACCAAATGACACCAAACTGCAAAGGGAAGGAGGGAGCCTACTTCCTGTAGCTATCTGATTTGTAAGGGGTTGTTTGGTGGACCTGATCGGGATCGAACCGATGACCTCTTCCATGCCATGGAAGCGCGCTCCCAGCTGCGCCACAGGCCCACTCTTAGGAAGGACTCTTTCTATTCTGGCCGAGAGCGCGATATTAGTCAACGTGCGCGGGAACTTATCTCCCATGTCCCGGTGTCTAAAGCTAATAGAGTGAGCGAGCACTCGGCCGCCGGCGGCGCAGTTCCTAACACCTTTTTAGAGCGTCGCACGCTCGAAAGTTGCATAGCGATTCATCACGTCGTAATGTAAAGGACACCCGATATGCAGGCGGGCACGATAGTGGGCAATCTAGCCAGTGCGATAGGCATCACCACAGAAGACGTCGCTCTCATCGCTGACCTCAAGGCCGGCTCCGAGGAGGCGTTCGCTGTGCTCATCGCACAGTACCATCAGCCGCTCTACTCGCTCATCGCACGCAGCCTCAACGACCCGGCAGACGCCTCAGACATCACCCAGGAAGTCTTCATCAAGGTGTTCCGCAGCATTCGCGGCTTCCACGGCGAAGCCAGCCTGCGCACTTGGCTCTACCGCATCGCGCTGCACGAGGCCTCCAATCAAAGACGATGGTGGTCCCGCCACAAAAAGCAGGAGATCACCATCGACTCCTCCTTCGAGTCCGATCCCGATGCGGAAAATAGCCATCTCAGCCTCGCATCCACACTCGCCGATCAGTCCGACTCTCCCTTCGACCACGCCGTCCAGGCCGAAGTTCGCGAGCGCGTCGAAGCCGCCCTTCGCCAGATCCCCGAGGCCTTTCGCACCGTAGTCATCCTGCGCGAGATCGAAGGCTTCGCCTACGAAGAGATCGCCGAGATCCTCAACGTCAACCTCGGCACTGTGAAGTCGCGACTCACCCGTGGCCGCTCCGCCCTTCGCGCAATCCTGAACGCCGATGACGCCATCGCTGCAACCGACTCTGCGACTTCCACAGACCCTCAGACGTCTAAGCTTGAGGTGGCCCGATGACTCCCCTGACATGTCTGAAGTGCCAATCTTCTTTTTCGGCGTATCTCGATGGCGATGTCAGCGGACAGCAGATGCATAAGATCGCATCGCACCTGGAGAGCTGTGCCGTATGCGAGCGCGAATTTACCGCCTGGCGTACCACCCAGCAGATGCTCTCAAGCGTGGGACCGGCCAAGGCGCCCGCTGACCTGGCGCTTCGGCTTCGGCTGGCTATCTCGCACGAGCAATCCAAACGCAAATCGAGTTGGATCGATACCGTGTCCCTCATGTGGGACAACACAGCCCGTCCTATGCTTCTTCAGGTCTCCGCAGGTTTCGCCGGCACCATCGCACTCGTCGGCAGCATCGCCCTCCTTCTCGGACTCTTCGCTGCGCCGGAGCCCGTGATGGCGAACGACGAGCCCCTCGGCGCGATGACCTCTCCCCACTATCTCTACTCCTCGGTCAACCCGCACGCCATCCTCACCGATCACGACGGAGTCATCGTCGTTGAGGCCAGCGTGAACTCAGATGGGAAGGTCTATGACTACCGCATCGTCTCCGGACCTGAGAGTTCTGCGGTCCAGAGCCAGGTGGTCGACCAGCTATTGACCAGCGTCTTCCAGCCGGCCAGCGTCTTCGGTGCTCCGGTGCGCGGGCGCGTCGTGCTGACGTTCTCAGGCATCTCCGTCCGCGGCTAGCAAGCCGATCGCCCATCCAATAGAAGCAAAAGTAGAAGCCCATGCAGACTGACCGCGAACTTCTCGCCTCCGCCTACAAACACTTCAACACTCGCGACATCGACTCTGTCCTCAACCTCATGCACCCCGATGTGGACTGGCCCAACGGGATGGAGGGCGGTCGTGTCCACGGCCACCATGCCGTGCGGGACTACTGGACACGCCAGTGGGCCATCCTCGACCCTCACGTCGAACCCGCTGGCTTTGCCTCCGGCCCGGATGGACGCACCATCGTTCAAGTCCATCAGGTAGTTCGCGATCTCACCGGTAAAGTCCTCGTCGATCACATGGTGCAACACATCTATCTTGTGCAAGATGGCCTTATTCGCAGCATGGAGATTCGCGAAACTCCGCTCTCCTGAATTGGCCCATTCCGTGGGCAGGTTGCCTCTCACACCTTCGCTCCCATAAACTTCACGGGAGCGTCGAATCCATATCGTGTCCCTTTCAACAAAACCGTTTTCCTCTCGCCATCCCGCATCTCTCCTCGTGTGCCTCGCGTCTTCCTTGCTCCTGGCCCCTCTCGGCGTCAGGGCGCAATCAAGCTCCTCCAGCAGCAGTTCCGAGGGCACGACCGACACGACAATCTCCAAAGAGCCCCCCACCAAATCTGCACCCCGCATCGCTCAACCCGAAGCGGGCGGCTCGGCCATCACTCTCGAAACCAGCGAGCCCCTCTTCGATCTTGCCGTTGCGCTAAACGTCTGCGGCTACGACGCCGACCTCGCCAACTCCGCCCCGGTGCGCCTCAGGATTCGCGATGACATCAACGCGCAGGTTGCCGCCTCCCCCGAAGCCCGCGCCAGCAGGGACGCGCTCTGCGGCTACGTCCGTGAGCACACACTCAACGACGCCAGCCTAAACCTCGCCCAGTACATCTCGCTCGCTCTCTATCTCTCACCGCCCCCAAGCCTCGCCCCCATCGTCGGCGAAACAGAGCTGCCGCCCGACTCCACCCAGGTCGTCAACATTCTCCCGCTCCTCCGAACCTTTGCCGAGGACGTACACCTCCATGCCCTCTGGATTGAACATCGTCCGGAGTACGAAGACCTCCTCAAGCGCGTCCACGATCCACTCACCCGAACCATTCTCAACACCAACGTCTATCTCCATCTCCCGGTCAGCAGCTACGACGGACGCCGCTTTCTCGTCCTGCTCGAACCCATGCTCTCTCCCTCCACCACCAACGCACGCATCTACTCCAACGACTACATCGTCGTCACCTCACCGGCGGCCGAACCTCTCGGCGCAGTCCATATGGACGATATCCGCCACAGCTATCTCCACTACGAGATCGAGCCCCTGGTCTACTCCCGCGCCTCCGCGATGGAGCGCCTCCAGCCTCTCCTCAAAGCCGTTCAGGATGCGCCGCTCGACTACACCTTCAAGACTGAGATCGTGCCTCTCATCACCGAGTGCCTCATCAAAGCTGTTGAAGCCCGAACCATGGACGTAGGCATCTCCAAGCCAACCAAGCCCACCGCGGTCAAGCAGCGCGCCGAGATCGAGCAGTACAACGCCGACCTGAGCGCCTACGAGCGTGAAGCCGAAGCCACCCGCCGCAAAGCTGTCGATCTCGCCATGCGCCAGGGCTGGGTGCTCACCGAGTACTTCTACAACCAGGTCGGTCAGATGGAGAAAGAGTCCGTCAGCCTCAAGGAGTACATGGGCGAGATGGTCTACGGCATGGACGTAGAGCGCGAGCGCCATCGTGCCCAGCAGATCGCCTTCCTGCCCTCCGGAAGCCGTGATGTTCTGCGTCGCGCCCCGCAGCAGCTCACCGGCCTGCAACTCGCCGAAGAGAAGATCTTCAAGGGCGACCTCGACGGCGCCTCCTACATCGCCAACAAAGTTCTCGCCGACCCCAAAGGCGACCACGCCCAGGCCCACTACGTCCTCGCTCGCGTCAACCTCATGCAGCGCCAGCCCGGAGCCGCCTTCGCCGACTTTCAGGAGGTACTCGACTCCTCGAAGGACCCCCGAACCCTCGCCTGGTCGCACATCTACTTAGGCCGCCTCTACGACGTCAAAGATGATCGCAAGAAGGCCGTCGCCGAGTACCAGGCCGCGCTCACCGTCCGCGACGCCCAGCCCGACACCAAAGCAGCCGCCGAAAAGGGAATCAAGGAGCCCTTCGTCGCGCCAAAATCCGCCCACCCAGCCCAGGACGAAGACGATGATAACGCCCCGCTAGACCCAAGCGGCAAAGCCGAAAAAGACGCCTACCGCCCCCCACCGCCACACTAGGGCATTGCCGTAGCTCTTGCCGTTGCTTCTGCTTTTGCTTGTCTTTTGTTTGTCATCCCGCAGGGATCTGCTTCTGTCTTTGTTTCGCTCGATGCTGCCCATGGCCGCACAAACCCTTGGCAGCATAGGAACTTCACCCCGACCACCTGCCGCAAGAGTAAGCTTTCCCTGAAAATCCGCTTCATTCCTTTACCAACGAGCGTCTACCCCTTAGCACCAGGCCATCTCCCTCCGGTAAAGTAGAGCAGGGAAGTTCTATGACGACGCGCCAAAAAAAGCCCGGACGATCGCAATCGAACGCCGCCCCCCCGGCTCTGTTCGAACACATCTTCCAGCGTCCCGATCTCCTCACCTGGGCTCTCACCCACCGTTCGCTCGCCTACGAGACCAACCCCGAAACCCTCCCCGACCCAGCCGCCGACAACGAGCAGCTTGAGTTCGTCGGCGACGCCGTCCTCGGTCTCGCCGTCGCCGAAGCTCTCTTCCGCCGCTTCCCAGCCTCTCGCGAGGGCGAACTCACCCGCCTCCGCGCCTCCCTCGTCAGCCGCAGCCACCTCGGCGAGGTAGCCGCCCGCATCGACCTCGGCTCGCTCCTCCGTCTCGGACGCGGCGAAGAACAAAGCGGCGGCCGCAAGAAACCCGCGCTCCTGGCCAACGCCCTCGAAGCCGTCATCGCGGCCCTCTATCTCGATGGAGGCCTCGACGCCGCCCGCGCCTTCATCGAAAGACACATCATCGAGCCGGCCCTACCCGACCTCAACCTCGCCCTCCACGGCAGCAAGACCTTCAGCGGCGCCATCGGCGACCACAAATCCGCCCTGCAGGAGCACCTTCAAGCCACCGGAGCAGGCCAGCCGCAGTACGTCCTCACCGACCAGAGCGGCCCCGACCACCAGAAGCGCTTCCGCGTCGAGGTTCGCATCGAAGACAAAGCCGGCGGCTCTCGTGCCCTCGCCGAATCCGAAGGCTCCACCAAGAAACAAGCCCAACAAGCCGCGGCCCGCCTCGCATTCGAGCGTCTCGTCGCCGAAGCCCGCCTGGTCGCCGAAGCCGCCTCCCTTGACGTAACCGCGGAGGTGGTCGAATGACCCAACCCGCCGTCGTCTCCAGCCATCCCGCCACGCACAGCCCCTCCACCGTCGGCGCCCAGCAACTACGCCATCCAACCCCGAACCCCACTCACCGCCGCCACCCGGTCCACCACGACAGGTCCAGCGTCTTCACCGCCCTCCAATCCCTTCTGCACCTCATCGTCATCGCCATCTTCATCATCACCTTCTGCGTGCAGCCCTTCCGCATCCCCTCCGAATCCATGGAGTCCACCCTCCTCGTCGGCGACTTCCTCCTCGTCGACAAACAAGCCGCGGCCCCCGACGGCGCCGGCACCCTCCTTCCCACCGCCGCCATCCGCCGCGGCGACATCATCGTCTTTCACGACCCCGTCGACGCCTCCCTCCACCTCGTCAAGCGCGTCATCGGCCTCCCCGGCGACCACCTCCGCCTCCGCGATGGCCGCGTCTACATCAACGGCCACGCCCTCACCGAGCCCTACGCCGTCTACCGCCCCAGCCCGCCCGACAACTTCCGCGACAACTTCCCCCGCCTCCACAGCGCCGACCCCGAGATCGACTCCCACTGGTGGATCCGCATGCGCTCCCTCATCGAAAACAACGAGCTCATCATCCCGACCGGCAACTACTTCGTCCTCGGCGACAACCGCAACGACAGCGAAGACAGCCGCTACTGGGGCTTCGTCCCCCGCGAAGCCATCGTAGGCAAACCCCTGGTCATCTACTTCTCCCTCCAGACCCACGACCCCGACGACACCGACGGCTATGGCGGCAACGACGGCACAGGCGCCAGCCTAGCCCAATCCGCCACCGCCACTCCCACCCGCCGCCACCCCGGCAAAATCGACTCTGTAGTCGACTTCGCCCGCTGGGGCCGCACCTTCCAAGTCGTCCGCTAGCCAGATCATTTATAAGAGAACTTTCGAATAATTCCGGCTTTGCTGTAATGTCGAAAGAACTCTTTCCAACCGAGGCTGTGCGTGGCATCGATTGCAACTGCAGCAGGACTCCATGACGGACTAAAGTTGCTCTTTGCAACCAGCGATGACGCAGCCCTCCATGATATCGGTCAGGAGCTGGCACCTGCGTTCTTCATCCGCATGGCACCAGATTCAGTAGCCCTCTTCCAAAGCCTCGCCGAGCAAACCCCCGAGATCGTCGTCATCGATCTCGACACGATCGTCCCCGATGGCACCGACGTCTTTGCTTACATCGAATCCGTGCGTGCCGCCGCGCCGCAGATCTTATGCCTCGCCATCTCGCGCACCCCTCTGCGGAACGCGCGCCAGCGCACAAAAAAAGCAGGCGGGGACGAGTTCCTCCTCGCGCCGGTAGACTTCCCCGAACTCCGGGAGTACCTGCTGGAGGCGGGCACCCGCCATCGCGAGCGGCTCGAAGCAAACCAGCTTCGCAGCGAGATTGCACGGAAGAGCACCTTCTGCGAGATGATCGGCGGCAGCGAAGCCATGCAGCGCGTCTATGAGATCCTCCGCCGCGTAGCAGCGAGCAACAGCACCGTGATGCTGCGCGGAGAGAGCGGCACCGGAAAAGAACTCGCCGCCCGCGCGATCGTCTCCCTGAGTCCTCGCCGCAACCAGCCCATGATCAGCGTGAACTGCGCCGCCCTCCCCGAGACCCTGATGGAGTCCGAGCTCTTCGGCCACGAAAAAGGATCGTTCACCGGCGCTCACGCCGTCCATCCCGGACAGATCGAGTTGGCCGACGGCGGAACGTTATTCCTTGACGAGATCGGCTCGCTCAGCCTGCCTCTCCAGAGCAAGCTGCTGCGTGTGCTTCAGGAGCGGGTCGTCCAGCGAATCGGCGGCAAAAGCCCGCGAAAGATAGATTTCAGGCTCATCGCAGCGACCAACGACAATCTGGACCAGATGGTAAAAAGAGGTCAGTTCCGTGAGGACCTCTACTACCGGATCTGCGTCATCCCCGTCTTCCTCCCGCCCTTGAGGGAGCGGACAGGAGATGTGCCTCTCCTGCTCGACCACTATCTCAGGATGTATTGCACGGCAGGAGATCTGCCGCAGAAGCGTTTTTCGCCCGAAGCTTTGCAGGTTCTCGAAACAAGCAACTGGCCGGGCAATGTAAGGGAACTGGAAAATCTGGCCCAGCGTCTGGCCCTGATGGTCGACGGCGATCTGATTGAAGTTCAGCATCTTCCGGATAAAGTGATCCAGGAGAATACGGCGAAACAGGACGAGATCCTGGTGCCTGCGGACGGCCTCGATCTCGACGATGAGCTGGCCCGTATCGAAGTCGCCTATCTCACGGCGGCCTTACGCAGGGCCGGCAGCAAGAACGGAGCGGCCACCTTGTTGCAGATCTCCAAGGAAAAGATGAAGTACCTTTGTCGCAAATACCAAATCAACCAGTCGGGTTAAAAATTAACCCTAGGCAGGTTAAATTTGCCCCCTCGAACGGGACTTCGAGAGAGACACATGGATCAGCCGAAGATGAAAACTCCCAAGAATCGGGTGTTTTGGGCTGAAATGCACTGCCTTCGCGTTTGGCAAAAGGATTGCAATCATGTAAGGCAACAGCTTGCTAAAGCTGATTCGACATTCGGAGGAAACACATCATGGCTATCCAGAAGAAATCATTGATCAGCAACCTCGAGTCAACCAAGAAGTCTGCCCCGGCCGTCAAGAGCGCAAATCCCGATGTCTCGGCATCGAACGCTCCAGTTGCCAGCCGTGTCATGTTGGCGAAGAAGGTCGCTGGCGGTGTCTCCCTGTCGAAGCAACTCCAGCTGTCCAAGCAAGCTCACCTGTCGAAGCAAATCTCGCTCTCCAAGCAAGCCCACCTGTCGAAGCAAATCTCGCTCTCCAAGCAAGCCCACCTGTCCAAGCAAATCTCGCTCTCCAAGAAAGTGGTCTAAAAGAGCGATGGACTTTTAGCAGCAGATATCTGCCAATTGGGCCTCTCTGTCCAGATGTAATTGCACGCCTGGGTTTTTCCAATAGGCCCGTGATGTTTCTTTGGAAGTCTGTTCCTGGTTCTCTTATCGAAGTACGTAAAGGAGGAAGAGTTAAGGCTCTTCCTCTTTCTCGTTAAGCCCACCCTCACCAAACCTTCCGATCGAAAAACTCCCGTACCTCTTTAGCGATAAGACCCATGACGCTTCGACGTTGCACCGTGATCTTTGCGGTTCCAGTCATCCCATCGTGCAGAGTGCCATCGTTGGGTATCAACGCGTCGGCGACGTAGTACTTCAGAATGCCTTCTTCTTTCTCGCTCTTAGTCCCCACAAGCGCGGTCGCCAAAGCCTCCGGTGCCGGCTGCAAATCCTCCACGCGAGTGGTAGCCGGTGAGAATCGTCCATCCACCAGCAGATGAACCCTGGCGCCGTACTGCACTCGGGGCACAGCATATTCCAGGACAAACATTCGAGCCCGCATCTGGTCGGTCTCGCCGATCTCTGCGATCGTTGCACCGGCATCCAGGTACGTGCCCGCGAGATCCCGCAGATGCGACGTCATCACAGTTCCCGCCATCGGCGCGCTCGGGGCAAGTTGTTCGGTCTCCTCCTGTGCGATGGTTCGCTCTACTCCCGCCCGCGCATGTTCCTGCGACACAGAGCTAAGATCAGCCTGCGTCAGCTGAGCCTGTACCCGTTGCACACCGGTCAGAGCGAACTCCTCCTGTGATCTCGTACGCCCTGCATCTATCTGAGCGTTTTGCATTCTGACCAGGGGTTCCCCGGCAACAACGCTCTGCCCCTCAGCAACCAGCACCTCTGCGACCCGGCCGGGAACGATCGTTCTCACAACCTCGCGCCGGCTTGGCTCCAGGACAAACCTGGCGCTCACCGTCTCATGCAAAACGGGTGCGAACAAAAGAACGAGAAGAACAGCCGCAGCCACACTGAAGCGAGTAGCGGTGAACCACGATCGAACCCGGTCTTTTTTGTCCAGATACACGGTTTGAACGAACCTCAGAAAGATGCGAATGCGCGAGCGAAAGATGACCACTGCCAGCGCCAGAGCGGGCAGGAACGCCCAGTCGGGACTGTACTTCAGAAAGACGTTATGGCTGAAACGTATCACGGTGTAGAGAAGGCTGTAGCTGTAAATGCCGGAGAGAATGGCATACAGAAGGTAGCCGAACCGCCTGCGCCTGGGCACATACTCCACCTCGACGGGAAGCCGAAAGATCTTTCCCCTCACAAGGCCTGAGAGGTACGCCGTTGATTTTTCCTTGATATCCGAGAAGCCAATCACCTCAGAGAAAGCGTAGTAGCCATCGAGCTTGATCAACGGATTCATATTCACAACGATCACAGCGGCGCCCGTCAACAGCATGATCTTGTAAGCAAGGTCATGCGCGTCGCTTCCAGCAGGGGTCCCCCACCACACAATCGTCGCAATAGCACAGAAGATCATCTCCACCCATATGCCGGCGATGATCGTAACCAGACGTTGCCAGCGGTTCGCGTAGACCCAGGCTTCACTCACATCAACGAAGAATGCGGGAGTCAGGTAGATGAGATGAAAGCCCATCGCGTGAACCTCTGCTCCGTAGTGTTTGCACGTCAGCCCGTGCGCGGACTCATGAAAGAACCCCAGTATCAAGAATAGAATCCAGAACTCCGCAAGATCGGATGCGCTCTTTTCCGTGAACGTATAAAACTGAACGGTATCTCGACCAATCTGAGCCCAGTTCGCGAAGAACAAAGCCACCATGAATCCGAAGAGAAGGAGTGTAAGCGTGGTAAACCATCGTGAGTAGAGCCAGCGGGAGTAGGGATAGATGCGATTGAAGTATCGGTCGGGATCCCATGCAGAGAACTGCATATGCGAGATGTCACCCCACTTCGACTTGCGATTGCTATGTTGATGCCTGCTGCTTTCAAGCTTCTGCTGCAGCGCAATATTCTTTTCCAGCGGTGTCTTGTACCAGAAATCGGCGTCATCCAGGCCGCCGGCAAACTCCTTCAGATCATCGACGCTATAGGCCACGCTATAGAGCTCAGCATGTGCCGCGGCTACGTCTTCGTAGGAGCGTATTCCATCGAACAACTCGATAATTCGCCACTGATCCAAGCCAAATCGGTAGATCTTGTCCGTGCCGCGAATGAGGGCAACAATAATCGGCTTGCCATCCTCGATATTTTCGCGGAACACCACCGCTGGATCCAGTTTGGGAGACGTGGTCCGGCTTCTGCGTGCAGGCAGATCGGGCAGCGCCGCATTAAATGCTTCGGCGAGATTCATCTCGCAATCCGTACCGAGGCGACCGTGCCTGGGATAAGTCCCGGCAGCCGATTCTTCAACACGGCAGTCACCTCAATCGTGCCGCTGCCAGGGTCGACGACGGGACTCACGTGTGTCACCGTCGCATCGGTAGTCTGCTGGAACTCAGGCGTAGGCGATACGGTCACCAGCGCTCCCCGCTTAAGCAGAGCTGCCTCTGCCCCGGGCAGAGTGAATCGCACCTCGAGCGGCGATGCGCCCATCACGCGAAAGAGTTTATCTCCGGTCGTCACATATTGGCCAAGCCGCACATAGCGTTGCGCCACCACCCCTTTGAAAGGCGCAACGAACTTTGTCTTCTCCAACTCCAGATCGATCGATTGCAGGTTGGCCTTCGCGCTCAGCATCTCCCCGCGCTGCCGCTCCACTTCAAACTGGCTCGCGGCAACCTCGTAGCGGCTATGGTCATAGGCCTCCTGGGTGGTGATTCCTTCCTTATGCATCGCCTCCGCCCGATGCATATCGGTCTCGCGAACCTGCAGTTCAGACTGCCAGTTCTTCAGGTCCGCTTCAAGACTCTCGACTTTATACCTGGCCGTATTGCGATCAGCCTCCAACTGGCGCGCATCGAGCCCCGCCATCAACTGACCCTTCTGCACCACGGTGTCCACATCGGCCGGAAGTGCCACGATCACTCCAGCTCGAAGAGCCACGATATCGAGTTGCTGCTCCAGGGTAATAGGGCCGCTAACGACTAGCCCGTGAGGCGGCGCCACGCTCTTCATGGGCTGAGAGTTTGCCGTCTGCATCGTGCGCGTTTCCTGTCCCTGCGAGGGGTGTAGTTGAGCTGTACTCGGAGCGCAACCAAGACTCATCGACTGGACAGACGCCGCAATCATCACCGCAAAGAGATGCTTCATTTCGACCCTCACCAGCTAAACCACTTCCAAAGCCTGGACCATGTCCAGAGAGCCGAATCACGAAACAACACATATCCCAACGGGCGCGTTCCCACTCGAATCTTTCCGAGACCCTGCATTCCCGGCCTCAGATCACCCTTCGGATTGGGTACCGCTACTCGTGCGAAGAAGACATGGACGTCGCCCATAGCTTTGCCCGATGGGCTGATCACGCTAACCGTCCCGCTGAAGGTTGCAGTCGGGAACGACTCCAGTTTGATATTGGCCGGTGCGCCGGTCCTCAGAAGTTCAACATCCCGTTCCGGTACCGCCACATCCACAACCACGTTCTCTGTGCTCACCAACTCCACCAGCGGGTCTCCGCTCGACAGTTTTTTCCCGACAAGATCTTCGACATGCGGGGTCGCGACAACGCCCGCTATGTCCGCATGGACCGTCGTTCGAGAGAGCCTGTCGTTCAACCGCGTCACTTCACCATGCAAATAATCCGACTCAAGTTGATGTTGCCCCGCAACCGTCGCATCGTTTTCGATCAGGGCGCGAGTCATCTGTGCCATAGCCGTGTTGTACTTCGCCTGTGCCGCAGCAAGACTCGCCCGCTGACCCCAATCCGTCATTTGAAGAAGCGGAGTTCCGGGCAGCACCGTGTCTCCCTCATGAACGAAGACCTTCTGCACAACGCTGTCTTCTTCCGCGTGAACATATTGAGTCTGGGCCGGGCTCACCTGCGCCTGTCCAACAACCCGCATCGGAAACGGCACCAAAATCAAAGCGAGCAACACCGCAAGGCACGACGTCAAAATCAGCGCGCGGCGACGCTTCTCAATCGCCATAAAGCGGCGTCGCTTTTCGATAAGCGGTTCAAGTATGCCAATAAACGGAACTTCCTTATAGAGCGAAGCATTCCGCAACGCAAGAGTCGCCTGGCTCGCCAGAATCTTGATGATTTCAAAGTGCAGCGTAGTCAGAAAATTCGGATCGGAGCTCTCAAACGACAGTATTCCCAACGTGCCTTCGTCATCTCCAAGAGGGATGGCATAGAAACTGCGCGAGCCAGTCGTCTCGAAGTAGCGCCGAAACTTCTCGCGCGTCTCAGGTCGCGTATCGCTGATCTCCTCCTCATGTTGCGTGACATAGACCTCCGTCTCCAATCCGGCCACCCAACTGAGCAGGCCGTTGAGCGACGCGACCTCCGGGTTCGAAAGATCCAGCTTCGTCACTCCCGAGATAGCCTGCACAGTAACTCTGTTTCTCTGCTCCAGAGCGATCGCCGCGCGCTCATACGGAATCACAAGCTGCGGTTGATTCACGATGGCCTGCAGGACTCGCTGCAAATTCAGCGTGGAGGTTATCTCCTGACTGACGCTGACCAGTGTTTGAAGAATCTCAATCTTTCGTTCTGCCTGCAGCAGGGAAGAGTTATGCAGCGCCTGGGCCGCCGATTCGGCCACCTGCGTCAAAGTGAAGAGATCATCATCGCTGAAGAGAAACTCCGGGTCGTAGCTGACCACCTCGAGCACGCCGGTCAAGTTCTCGTCTTTCACCAAAGGTGCAGCCATCAAGGAACTGGCCGCTGCGGTCGATCGCAGATTCCGCTGTTGCAACGCATCGTCGTCTCCCTGTAACAAAACGGTTTCGCCGTTCTCGCCGACATCTCCAACGATGCCCCCACCCGCCACCTGGCGATCTCCCACTCCCGCAGCCGAATCCTCGCCAGCCTGCTGTATCAGCATCAGATCGTCCTGATCTACCATCCACAAATTGACTACGGTTGCTCCCACAAGATCCTGCACCTTGGAGCAGATCACAGGAAGCAGCTCCTGCATCTCGAGCGTCGCATTGAACACTTTTTCAATGTCGTAAAGTTGCGTGAGTCGAAGCACGGAAGAGAGGCCAGCATTTCGTTCCAACTCATAAATCAGTGCTGCGCCGAAGGCAACCGCAGCACTATCGGTCATCTCTACCACGGTTTCGAGCACAGCCTCCGTAGGTGGCTCAGAAAAACTAACAATCTCAACGCAGCCCAGTAATTCTTCCTGAAGTAAGACAGGAATATAGGTAAGAGAACTAAAACTTTGACGAATATCAAGATGCGCAAAGTCTTCTCGACTCAAATCCTCGGCGCTGAATTGCAGAATCGTGCGCTCCGTTGCTACGGCACCAAGGCCTCCCGAATCAAATGGAATGCCGCGCCGGTCGACCGACACTTCGCCCACTGCGGCCTTCAACATCCAGGCCAACTTTTTATTGTCGAGGAGATACACAAGAATGGAAGACCCCGGCAGCAGATCGGAGATGCCGAGCGACAAAATCCGCGCACGAGGGCCGCTCTCCAACTCCCCTAAGAGAGAGATCGAAAATCTTTCAAGCAGAGACGCACCAGCCGGATCATTCAACGCCAGGCCCCAAGGAAACTATGTCGAATATTTCGCTAAATATTATCCTGTCGCGCACAGTCGTGTTACGTTTTCTTTTTGTGAGGAAGGGCTCATCTCGAACCCTGTGGCATAACTCTTCTCCCCGTACATGCAATGGAATGCAAGGTGGGCCAGGAACCTGGGCGAGGCTATGCCAATAAGCCGAGCAGTTTTGCCAGAACAATCAGTCAAATACCTGCTACTCCACTTCGAAGGCCACATACTGCAAGACCGACTGGCGTTCCACCTCTAACGCTACCGAGTCTCCCGGTTTGAAGTTCGCAAGCTGTTGCCGCAACTCCTCGGTGGTATTCAGCGCCCTCCCATTGATAGCGCGGACCACGTCCCCTACCTCAAGAGTGGCGAGCGTAGCAGGCTCTCCAGACAGAACGCCGGCCACCACAACGCCACGCTTCGAGCGCAGTCCAGGCAAAGCTGCAGCGATAAAATCATTGAGATCGACGACAAAGATGCCGAGAGAGGGAATAAGATCCTTCTTCGGATTCGTCAGATCCGACAAGCTATCCACCATCGGAAGCGAATCAACTGCGTTGACCGAGAGTGTCATCTGCTTACCGACGCGTGACACCACCATACGGAGTGGCGCTCCCCGCGCGTGAACATATAGAAAAGCCGTGTACTTCGGAAACGAGTCGATTGGAACACCATCGATCATCTCCACAATATCGCCAGGTTTCAGCCCCGCTGCTGCGGCCGGACCACCCATATCCACATCAGAGAAGATCACGCCATGATCCTGGGTCAGCTTCAGGCCTGCGGCAAGGTCAGGAGTGATCGCCTGCGCATGCGCTCCAATCGAAACCGAAGGCACAAATCCGTGCGCCTTCAACTCGTAGTACACAAAGCGAACTACAGGCTCGGGAACCGCGAATCCCAGGCCCTCGCTTCCGCCTCCCGAGCTATAGATAAAGGTGTTGATCCCGATCAAATTGCCATCGCGATCGATCAGCGGTCCACCACTATTGCCCGGATTGATCGGCGCATCGGTCTGCACATACACCATCGGGCGATCCAACTCGGGCTGTCTGCCCACCGCACTGATGATTCCCTTGGTGATCGTATGGTCCAGCCCTTGCGGCGATCCAATCGCAATCACGGTCTGTCCCAAACGCACGTGAAACGGCTCCGGCAGCGCAATCGCAGGAAGGTCGTGAGCTTCGATCTTGATGACTGCAAGATCGGCGTATCGATTCGTACCGATCAACGTCGCTTCGTAGACGCGCTGCGGATTCGCCAATTGCGTGTGCCACGTCACCAACTCCACCGTCGTCGGCGCTACGATCACGCGAATGCGAAGCGCACCCGCGACGACGTGGTTATTGGTCACGATATAGCCGTCCGGATCGACGATAACTCCCGACCCAATCACGCGCTGTCGCTGCAACGTCGTCGGATCCTCATCGTCTTCGCTGCTCTCCGGTTTTCCAAAGCCGGTAACTTCTATCTGCACCACCGAGCGCATGGCGTGTTCGGCAACCTCATCGATGGCCTGGTCGTACTCCCGCAAGATCGCCGACCTGTCGCCGGAAGCACCCGTTGTCTCTGGACTCTGGCCAAAGGCAGGCAACGATACGGAGACGAATAAAAGAGCAGAGGCAACCGGGATCGCGAGTTTCATTCAGGACTCCTGCATACAAACTGACACTCTACAAATCTAAGTGCTGGCCGCCTCAGTGGCCGACTTTTTTTCAACGCCATCAAGTACAAAGATTGCATACATCCCCGGCACGTGGAGTCTTTCAGCGCATCATCCTCGCAATACCGCAGAGCAGAATTGAGTCGGACGCAGGTTCTCGGTTAGGATTTGAAGGTAGCTAACGGAGGATGTGAGATGAGTTCGTCAACTGAGTCGATGTCTTGGGTGGATCGTTGGTGGCCGCTATTGGTCATTCTCTTTGGAGTGATCTTCGTCGCGGTTCTGGTCGGCTTTCACCCGGCAAACTAGAAGACGGGTACGGCGCAAGCCGTGCCTTTTCCCTTCCAACTCTCTCCAGCCGCGCGCAAACCTGCAGGCCTCCACTGCTATCATGATCCGGTGTCTGAGCCCACTCTCAACCTGGAAGACTGGAAGCCCGCACGCCTGCCTCAACCCGTTGTCCTGGACGGTCAATGGGTTCGGCTCGAACCACTCACAGCGGCACACCACGGACAGGCGATCTGGTCGGCTGTAAACGGTCACGATTCGGTCTGGGCGTGGCTCGGCGACGGCCCTTACGCGTGCGAAAAGGACTGCCTTCAGGCTCTCCGCGCCAAAGAGAACGACACCGCCTCCCGCTTCTTCGCTGTCCTCCCCAAACAGACCTCCAGACAGACCGCACGACAAGCCCAAAGCGCCGCTGGTTACGCCAGCCTCATGCGGATCGACGCGCCCAACGGTGTCATCGAAGTCGGCAACATCCTGTTCTCTTCCGAGCTGCAAAGAACTCGTGCCGCAACCGAAACCATCTATCTCCTGGCGCGATATGTATTTGAGGAGTTGGGCTATCGACGCTACGAGTGGAAGTGCAATGCGCTCAATCTCCCTTCGCGGCGAGCAGCCGAGCGGTTCGGATTCACCTTCGAGGGCATCTTCCGTCAGCACATGGTCATAAAGAAGCGCAGCCGCGACTCCGCCTGGTACTCCATGCTCGATACAGAGTGGCCCAACCGCAAGCGCGCCTTTGAGCGTTGGCTCGATCCCGCAAACTTCGATGCAGAGGGACGACAGATCAACCGGCTAACCACATGAGGCACTCTCGCAGTTAATCCAAACGAAGCTCAAACCGATTTTTGCCCCAAAGAAAGCCCCCAGCGGGGAGGCTCTCTCTCTGAGATTCTTACCCAGCCTAAGAAGCGCGTCTCTTCAAACCCGCAGCCGCCTGGTTTTCATCTTCACGGCTCTTCTGTGCCGAGTACTTTTCCTTGGCAGACTTGGGTTTCTTTTTATGCTCCGGCTCTTCGGAACTCTGCATCAGAATCGGCTGCGCAGCCTCGGTAATCTTCGCTGCTGCGGCCAGCTCCTCGCTCAGGTTCTCCGTCAGCAAGTCGATTACGTCCTGCATCCCCAGCGTCTTGGCCATGGCAATCGTCGCCTGGTAGCCCGCTATCTCATAGTGCTCAGTCCGTAGCGCCGCACCAATCAAACCGCAATCGAACGACGCTCCCGCCTCATCCTTCTCCAGCGCATCCTTGCCCTCTTCCACGATGCCTTCCATCCCATTGCAGTGCTCTCCGGTCGGTTTCGCTTCCAGATGCCCAAAGACCTCCTTCAAGCGTTCAACCTGGCCCTTCGTCTCTTCTAGATGCGCAGCAAACAACTCCTTGAGCTTCGCATTCTTCGCGCCCTTGGCGAGTTTGGGCAGCGCCTTCACCAACTGATTTTCCGCACTGTACATATCGCGCAACTCATCCAGCAAAACATCCTTAAGCGGCATATATCTCTCCTGTGTCGATCTATAGTTTGATCCCGGCCCTACTGCCACTTGAGAATCAACTAGTGAGAGATGCGTTACTCACGGGAAGTTGGCCGCCAAAACCTTTAAATGTCAAAGGGGTCACGGATCACCGCAGCCCCTTCAAATCCGTTCTGGCTACCGAACTACTTCTTGCTGGACGATGCCGCAGACTTCGAATGCGCATCCGTCGATTTGCCATGCGCCGCCGTCGATGACTCATGGGCCTTCTGCGAGTGTTCGTGCGCCTCATCCACGTTGCCAGTATCGTGCTTATTGGCTGCGTTGATGTGGTGACCTGCTGCCTCGGTGCGATGCTTTGCAGCCAAGGGCTGCCTGTGGCGCAAGCTGGGCAGCCCTTCGCATTTAACTCACCACAACTCACCACCAACGCACCACGAAAGGACCACAACACACCACGGCCACACACATCGCTCTAACGACGCGAAAAGGCCAAATGCGCCACGCCGACGCCCCTAACCCGCACAAAATAAATATTTTAGGCGCAACCCATCTGGATGCAATACCGCAGAGGCAAGGTGATAGAGTCGTTCCCACTAAAATGACATTTCTGATACATGCCCGAGACACTGTAACGGTGGGATCGCTCTATAGTTCCCAAAAAGATGAATCCATCCGTCCATCGGTTTCTGCTTATCTTCAGCATCTGCGCTGCTTGGACGCTCATCTCCTGGGCTGCAATCTATAAGTATCTGACTTATGGCAAAGCCACCGCGGCTATGTTGCTCGGTATTCTGTTCATCGCTCAGGGAATGCACTGGCTCGATCGACTCAACCAGCAACAACGTCAGATCAGCGCCGGCTGGCTCCTGCTTCTATTCCTCATTCTCACTGCAGCATTTTCAGTACTCTATCCCATCTCCCTGAAACACACCCTCAACGTTGGTTCTGACCGAGAAGATGCTCTCCGCATAGAACTCAATGCTGTCCACCACCACCAGTACCCTTATGACACCCATACCTTCCTGGGCAATCCGCCTACCCCCCTGCCCGGAGCCATGTTGCTAACCGCACCCTTCTTCGCGCTCGGTCACATTGCCTGGCAAAACTTCCTTTGGCTCGCCCTCTTTTTCGTCTTCGCGATTCGCTTCTTCCGCCACCGCGCAACCGCTCTCTTCTTCCTCGCAGTGTTTCTTCTGCTGGCACCTGGAAATCTCAGCGACTTCACTTCGGGCGGCGACTATCTCACCAACTTCTTCTATCTAACAATCGCTGTCGCACTCTTCATTCGGTCGCTTGACCGCGCATTCTATGCCAGCATTGCTGCCGCGCTCTTTCTCGGAGTCACTCTCTCTTCACGCATCATCTATGCGGTTATTCTTATTCCATTGCTGGCGCTCACACTGCAACGCACTTCACGCTCTCGCACCGGCGCATTGTTTGTCCTCGTTCTTATCGCCGCCGCCGCTGTCACTCTTCCGATCTTCGCTCCTCATACCTTCACGCATCTCCTGCAGCAGCTTGACCAAAATGCAGTGAAGCTACGGTACATCCCGAGCGCACTTCATCCTCGCTGGACCCTTCCGCTGCTCGCCGTGATGGCGGCCTGCACCACCTTTTTTGTGCGCATGAATCTCCCGCGTCTGTTACTCACCTTCAGCATCACCAGCTTCGTGATGCTTGCGCCGTTCGTTGTTACCTTTGCCCTCCACTCGGAAAAGCTACGATACAACTTCGCCTATCTAAGTGTCTGCACCCTGTCCTTCTCTCTGTGGGCACTGTCGCGATACGAGCGCATATCCATGGGCACTTCACATTGCACTGGCTAAAGTTCATAACAGGCTCTAGCTTCGGTTGTGTCCATAACCTGCGCGAGCTCCGGGTGAGAGTCAAAAATAGTTCAAAGAATCTTCGCCAAAGTTGGCGTATGAGTTATATCCAATTCGTTACAATTAAAAGTAAGAGATCAACCCAAGGGCAGCCGGCGGCGAAAGCTGTGGCAGCCCTTCGCATTTAACTCACCACAAATCGCCACCAACGCACCACGAAAGGACCACAACACACCAGGGCCACGCACATCAGGTTCAACGTCGCAAAAGCCGAAACGCATACTCTTTCGCCCATAACCTGCACAAAACAAATATTTTAGAAGCAACCCACATGAATGCAATGCTTTAGCGACACCCCCTCCCGCCAACCCATTGGATCCAATCCACTTACCCCCAAAATACCCCCAGGGTGGGAGGGGGGTACAAGAGACGCAGATTGCAGATTATTGAAACCTTCCACGACGACTTCCTCAGCCAACTGGCCTCTAAAGCAACCGCTTGTCTCGGCCTCCTACAACTGATGACAGACAACGCGCCGTTCCCCACGCTTCTCTGCTCAACCCACAGTGACAATCCGCTCATCTTCCTGCTCTGCGGATGCGTACAGGGTTTCGGCCTGCAACAGGGCTGCTGCGCGATTGGCCTGAACCGGCCGTGAAAAGAGATATCCCTGTAGGAGATCGCATCCCTTCAAACAAAGCATCGACCTTTGCTCCTCCGTCTCCACTCCTTCCCCCACGACCCCCAGCTCCATATTCTTCGCCATGGAGATGATGGCCTCAAGGATTGGCAGAGTGCTGTTCGGTTCATGCAGCACCTGGATAAAAGAGCGGTCGATCTTCAGCCGATCGATCGGCAGTCTATTCAGATAGTTCAGAGAAGAGTAGCCTGTGCCGAAGTCGTCGATCGCGATACTGACGCCGAGTCGCTTGAGCCTCTGCAACTGCTGCGTCGATTCAGCGAAGTCTTTAACCACCACGCTCTCTGTTAGCTCGAGCTCCAGAAACACAGGGGACAGCCCCGTCTCCTCGAGAACCTCTGCGACTCGATCGGCGAAGTCCTCGCGAGCGAACTGCATCGAAGAGATATTCACCGCAACCCGCACAGGAGGATGGCCCTCAAGCTGCCATTGACGATTCTGCCGGCACGCCTCGCGGAGCACCCAGGTGCCGAGCGGAATAATCATCTGGCTCTCCTCCGCTATCGGTATCAGGCGAGAGGGTGGCACCACGCCGAGAGTTGGATGAGTAAATCGCAGCAAAGCTTCAAACCCAGCAACACGGCCCTCGCGGTCGCACTGCGGTTGGTAGTGCAACTCAAAGCCGCCATGCTCCAGCGCAGAGGCCATCTCTCCCTCTAGTTCACGACGGGCGCTCAGAGCCTGGTTCAGTATCGGGGTAAACGCATGCGTTCCGTGATTGCCGAACTTCGCCTCGTACATCGCCAGGTCAGCATTTCGCTCCAGCTCGTCGGCTGAGTCGCCATCTTCGGGAAACAGAGAGATCCCGATGCTCGCCGTGACGCTCAACTGCAGATCCTCAAATTCAACTGGCAGCTTCAGAGTTTCGAGCAAAGCCCCGGCCACCCCCTGTGCGTCGGCTCGCCCCGGAATGCCTTCAAGAACGGCCACAAATTCATCTCCACCCATCCGAGCGACGGTATCGCTCTCGCGCAGACGCTTCGAAAGACGTTCGGCAATCTGTCGAAGAACCGAGTCTCCAGCCGCATGCCCATGCATATCATTAATCTGTTTAAATTTATTCAGGTCAATCCAAAGCACTGCAATCGATTCGCCGTTTCGTTTGGCCCGGCGAATCGCAGTCGCCAGCCTCTCTTGCCCTAGCAGACGATTTGGCAGCGCGGTCAAACTGTCGTGGTAAGCATGCCGCCGCAACTCCTCCTGCAAGCGGCATCGTTCCAGCACCATCGCCGCCATCTGGCTGTGCGTCTCCAGAAGCTCAAGATCTGCCGGAGATGGTGGATATTGCAGCAGCGCATAGACCGTGAGCGTCCCCAGTGGATTCTTCGCCGGCCCAAAGAACGGAGTCGACCATAACGACTGAATCCCATTGGCGCGCAAAAGTTCGGTCCATGGTCTGCGTTCTGCGGCCAGGTCAGCGAGTATCAGCGCTTGGCTCTGGCCCAACGCTTCCAACTCGGGCACGCCTGCCATTCCGGCCGAGAGTTGCTGCAGATTCCGAATGAGCTTTTCCGGAACATCCGCAGAAGCCTTCAGATGCAATGCTCCTCCCTCGAGAAGGTGAAGCGCGCAGGCCCAGATCGAGCGATGTCTTGCAAGCACCTCCACCAGAACGCGGAAGATCTCCTCCGTGGGCTCGTCCTGCGCGAGCATTTCGAGCATCTGGTTTCGTCCCCGGTTCAACTGCTCCACCCGCATCCGTTCCTTGACCTCGGACTGCAGCTCTGCGGTACGGGCCTCAATACGGTTCTCCAAAGAACTTCTCTCCTGTCGAAGCTCCATCTCGATCTTCACGCGATGCGAGACCTGGAGGCGCATCTCCCGTTTCAGCCAGCCCATGCATAGGATGGTGCTCAATAGAAGCAGTGGTGTCGCTGCGTCCATCCGCTCCACCCAAAGCCTGATCCTATGATTTTTCTGGGCCTGCCTCAGAAACGCTGCCTCCGTCGCATTCGCGGAGGCTCGGTCCTGTTCTAGCAAATGAGCCGTCCCCTCCAGCGCCTGATCGTAGTCAGCGATCCATCTCGCATCGACGACAGGTGATGCCGACAATAGCCGGAATGCCTCTGCCTGATGTGAAATGATGGACGAGTTCGTCTCGACGCCTGCGGGGGCAGCATCCCCAAGTTTGCGCAGAGAAGACGCGAGCGTCGCTGCCATGCGGCGCAGCGCGTCGGTGCCGGGGGCTTCACCTCGCGCTCCTCCCAACTGCGTTTGCAGCCTGTCCAATTGAGCCCGGTACGACGTCAGCGCAGCCCTCTGCACCAGAACGGTTGACTCCTAGCTCCGCATCGAGTTCGTACCAAGCAGACCGCCGATCGAGATTCCCAGTTGTAGTAGAACCAGGGCATAAAATATCTGATTCCCAATCCGCGGGCGCGGCTTCAGTTGATAGTTCAGCGAAGGCAAGGAAGACTCCCAGGGAAACAATCCTGGCTACTCTATCGGCCTCGATCGGAAACTCGTAAATAGACGCTGCGTGCAGGTCAACGGAGGTAACCGAAGCGTGCCAAAACAGGGTGTGCGTACTCTCGGCGACAGCAGCTATTGGGCTGCGTGCAGCGCGTGCTCCCGCTCGAGACGAATCGACTCAGGCGGGCCAACTCCATGGTGTCGGCCAAGTGCCTCTGCGATGCCGGAGTAGTGCGGTGAATCTCTCAGCAAAAACCAGCACTCACGATCGCCTTCCCCGTAACGCCAGCCTCTTCGCTGCCGATAAAACTCCGACCCGTAAGAGACCAACCACAACTCATACCGCGATGCTTTAACGCCAATCACCAGGTTTCGACTCAGGTTTGGCCATGTCCGGCCTGCGTACTGTGTCTGCCATCCGGGTTGGATCAGGCAGCTCTCCGGCTGATCCGGATGCACCACAATCACATCAGCGCGTAGACGCTCGACATCCTCAGGTTGTACAAAGCGATGGGCAAACTCTGGCGTATTCAGGCCCCACGGATCATACGTCGTCCACCCCGAATAGTAGGGCAGAAATCCAGCCTCCGTTGTAACCATGGAGCCATGTTCCGGCGTAGCGCTCAGCTCCTGGGCGACGCCCTTCGCCTCGTGGAACTGCATATCCCGAAAGGTACGAAGCTCGCGGTAGAACGGCATCGCGATCAAAAACAGCCACGCAACGAAGCCAACACCCAACACCGTCCTGCGCGACGAAAATGTTGTCTGCTCCCAATGGATCGCGAGTAAAATAGCGGCAGCAAGCGGCAAATAGTAGAAGAAGCGGTCGCCGATATTCTGATCCAGCCGCATCATCCAATAGAACGCCGTCGGCGCCGCGATCAGACTCACAAACAGATATTTTGGTCGCAATCCGCGAAGCAAAATCCCCGGCATCAGCACCGCCGCGTCGAACAGCAGATACTTGAGACTCTGCTGCATCGAATGAGCGACAACCAGCCCCAGCACGCGCCGCGCATCCGACTTCACGAGGAACGGAAGCGGAAAAAGTTCACCAAAGTAATGCACTCTCCACGCGAAATACGCTATCCCCGGCACCAGAAAAAATGCCGCCACTCTCCCCAGCTCTACCCTCTTCTCCTTCGAAGAGACCACCGCATAAGCCAACAGAGGCAGCACAAAGACCACTCCATCCGGCCTGAACAGGCAGAAAACCAGCGCGCCAAGGGAGGCCCAGGCCACTCGGCGCTCAATCACCAGCAGAGTCACCGTCGCAAGCAGCAAAGCATCCGGAAGAACCGCGAACCCCGCCGCTGCCGCGAAGATCTGTGGGAACAGCGCCACCGATCCCGCGATCGTAAGCACACGGAGCGTTGAGATCCGAATCCGCGCCATCCGCAGCAAAACCACAGCCAGTCCCAGCAGCGATCCCACATTGACCATAGCCGAGAACCAGTACGGATCGAGGCCAACCCTCATGGCCCCAGCAACGAGTGCCATCCACGCAAAATCCGTCGCTCCCTCTGTGCGCGGTCCGCCAGCAAAAAAAGTAATGACGCCATGCAGCGCAAGGTTTCTGCTGTAAGCAAACAAGATCATCGCATCTTCTGCAGGAAGAAAATATTTTGGCACAATCGCCAGAAAACTCAGCCCAATTGCGCCATAAATCCCCAGTAGCCACACGAGTGTGCGCTCCGGCCATGCAGGCCTGGCCTCTGATTCCTCATGCGACGAGTCATCATGAGGCAAGGAGGTGGACGACGATTCCGGTTCATGATCCTTGATTGGGTTCGACAAGTGTTGCCTGTCACTTTCTTGTACTACGCTATGTTTCATGCGTTGTGCCGCGGCTATCAAGAGTATAGATTCCACAGATCGCCGATGAATCCGCCCGTTGCCCTATAACGTTTGGGGCGGGTGGCGATCATCTTTTTTTGCGCAATGGCTCGCTGCGTACTAAACTTCAGACAGGGAAGAGTGGCCGAGTGGTTGATGGCTCCAGTCTTGAAAACTGGCGTACCTGAAAGGGTATCGGGGGTTCGAATCCCTCCTCTTCCGCCACCCTCTAGCTCCAGGAGTTCCAAAGACATCCAGATGAACCGCAACAACCCCGGCAAATGCTGGATTATGTTCTTTTGGCTTGTCCAACCAAGTATCCGCCCCTGAGAGGTGGGTCGACATCAAAGCAGTCTGCGATCACATCGGCTTCAGCCTCAACACCGTCACCAGGCGCGTCAACGAAGGCCGCATCCCCTCGCACCCGATTCGTAATGGCAAGCGCAACTATCACCGCTTCAAGCTGTCCGAAGTAGACACGGCGATCAAGGCGGGCTGGACTAGGTAGAGAGGAGTATGACAAACCCTCGGTGTTGCGACGGCGACGCCGAGGACACCCGTCCGACAGGAGCGAAATCGCCGTCGAGTCCATACATTTCGCTATGACTAAACCCATCGTGGCTGAGCCTACGCGAGAGTTTGCAAGACATAGGTGTCGGCGTAAGCGTTGGGTGAGGGTGATATTCGGTAGTTAGAATCAGTCTGTTTTGACAATCCGGCGCCGGAAAGCTATTAAACATTCATTGATAACCCCCAATAATACTTAGCCCGTAATCCCCCGTTCATACCTCTTTGATCGGAGGTTAATCGCCAGCCCTGTAGCTTAGGGATATGCGAAAAAAAAGATTTTCTTCTGTATCCAACCTTGTGGCGGCCATACTATTCTTCTTCCTGTGCTCCCATCTGCAAGCTCAGTACGAGAACGGCAGCCTCGTCGGAACAATCCATGACTCCAGTGGCGCCACTCTTTCCGGTGCATCCATAACCATCACCAACAACGCCACAGGAATCACCGCCAAGGCGACCTCCAACACCTCAGGCGACTACGAAGTCCCCTCCCTCCGCGTCGGCGTCTACACCATCTCTGCAAAATCTTCCGGCTTCTCGGACGCGGTAGCAAATAACATCACCATCTCCGTTGGCGTCCGAGAGCGCATCGACCTCTCGCTCCAGGTAGGCTCCACTCAGACCACCGTCGAAGTCAGCGACGTCGCCCTCCAAATCGAAACCGAGACCAGCCAGCGCGGCCAGACCATCACCCAGTATCAGAGCGCCGCCTTCCCGCTCGTCAGCCGCAACTACTCTGACCTCCTCGGCCTAGTCACCGGCTCCCGCCAGGCTCCCACCGCCGCCACCACCAGCTCCATCAGCTCGCTCGTCCGCGCCGGAGCCTACAACATCAACGGCCAGCGCAGCATGTTCAACAACTTCCTCCTCGACGGTATGGACAACAACGCCTACGGCGAGAGCAACCAGGGCTTCGACAACCAGATCATCGCCATCCCACCCGACTCCGTCGCCCAGTTCCAGATCGTCACCAACAACGAGAGCGCAGAGTACGGTCGCTCCTCCGGCGCCACCATCAACGTCGCATCAGCCAGTGGAACCAACCGCTTCCACGCCACCGTCTACGAGTTCATCCGCAACACCGACCTCAACGCCGCCGGCTACTTCAAGCCCACCCTCGTCGGCACCAGCGGAAACGTCGTTCCCTTCAAGAAGCCGACCTTCAACCGCAACCAGTTCGGCGTCAACTTTGGCGGACCCATCCTCAAAGACAAGCTCTTCTACTTCGTCGACTATGAAGGCTTCCGCCAGGTCCTCAAGCCGCTCAGCGTCAACACCGTCCCCACCACCAACGAACTCAACGGCAAGCTCGTCGTCGACGTGCAGAATCCCATCACGGGCGTCGTCTACCCCAAAGGCACCGTCATCCCCGCCGCTGCCATCAACCCGGTCTCTCAACAGATCATCGGCTTCTTCAAGCAGATTCCCACCCAGGGCACAGGCCTCTCAACCAGCGGCCTCGCACAAGACAACTACGCCACCCAGGTCCCCTTCACCGACAACTCCGATAAGGGCGACCTCCGTCTCGACTACCAACAAAACCCCAACAGCTCCTGGTTTCTCCGCGTCTCCGATCGCAAAGAGACCGGCGTCAACCATCCCGTCTTCCCGCTCCCCCTCGACGGCCAGACCAACGGCACCATCCGCGTCCTCGACCAGCAGATAGCCCTCGGCTACACCCACCTCATCGGCGCCAACAAGGTCGTCGATGCGCGACTCGGCCTCTCCCGCACCAAAGCCGGCAAGTACTCGCTCTCCATCGGTGACAACGCCATCTCCATCCCCGGTCTGCCCTCCGACCCCACCGTCGCCGGCGGCCTTCCCTCAACCAGCATCAACGGCGGCTTTACCTCCTTTGGCCGGCAGAGCACCAACCCCCAGTGGCAGAATCCCGCGCTGATCGATCCAAAGGTCAACTTCACCTGGATCAAGGGCCACCACTTCCTCAAGTTCGGCTACGAGTACGAGCACATCTGGATGGCCGTGAACGATAACAATCCCCTCTACGGCTCCTTCAGTTACTCCGGCGGCTTCAGCCTCTGCCCAAGCTCCACCGTCAACGGAATCAAAGTCCCCACCAATCCGAACGGTCAATCCTGCGCGGACATCAAAGGCGCAGTCGCCGACAACTACTGGGCCGACTTCCTCTTCGGCACCACCAACAACTACTCTCTCGCCAACCTCTTCGTCGCCCACCTCCGCCAGACCCTGCAAAGCGTCTACGCCCAGGACGACTGGAAGGTCGATCCCAAACTCACCCTCAACCTCGGCCTCCGCTGGGAGTACGGCTCGCCCTACTCCGAGCAGCACAACTACATCTCCAACTTCGACCCCATCACCCAGACCGTCCTTACCATCACCCCAGGCGCGGTCGCCGGCAACGGCATCACCCCGGTATCCCCTGGCGGAACTTACGGCAAGACTCTCGTCAACCCCGACCTGAACGACTTCGCTCCCCGCCTCGGCTTTGCCTACGCTGCCACTCCACGTACCTCCATTCGCGGCGGCTACGGCACCAGCTACGTCCACTACACCCGCGCTGGCTCCGGCGACATCCTCGCCATCAACGCCCCGCAGGCGCAGTTCGTCTCCGTCACCCAGAAGACACCAAGCACCGCCAACCACTGCCCTGTAGGCGGAGCCTCTGCAAGCTGCTACGTCACCACCGACCAGGGCTTCCCCACCGGCATCGCCACCACCTTCAACCCGGCGACCGACAACATCACCTACGTCCCCAAGAACACCCGCGACAGCTACGTCCAGAGCTACTTCCTCAGCGTACAGCAGGAACTCGCCAAGAACACGCTCCTCGACATCGCCTACGTCGGCAATCACGGCAGCAAGCTCCAGGGCTTCCTCAACGCCAACCAGAAGAACCCCGCCAATAACTTCGCCCGTCCCTACGCCAACTGGCCCAGCGACATCACCGCAGCCCTCAACGAGTTCTACTCCCACTACGACGCCCTTCAGGTTCGTTACGAGCAGCGCTTCGTCGCCGGCCTCACCCTCCTCAACTCCTTCACCTGGTCGCACTCGCTCGACAACGCCAGCGCCTCCCTCGAAGGCAACAGCCCCTCGCCGCAAGACGCCAACAACATCTCCGCCGACTACGGACAGTCGGACTACAACCTGCCCATCAGCAACGTCACCAGCCTCGTCTACGACCTTCCCTTCGGACACGGTCGCCACTTCATGAACACCGCCAACGGCTTCACCGACACCGTCCTCGGCGGCTGGCAGATCAGCGCCATCAACACCATGCAGGCCGGTACCGCTTACAACATCGGCTACTCCCCCAACTCCGCCAACGCCGTCTCCCCGCAGATCGCCGCAACCTATCGCGGCGCCAACGAGTACCGCCCCAACGTCGTAGCCGGTCAGCCAGCCATCAAAAAAACCAAGCTGAGCAACGGCTTCATCCAGTACATCAACCTCGCCGCCTACACCCTTCCCGAGACCAAGGACGGAAGCGGAAATCTGGTGAGCCCCTTCGGCAACGCCTCCAGAAACCCAGGCCGTTCGCCGGCCTTCTACCAGACCGACGTAGCCCTCAACAAAACCTTCAACACTCCCCTCGAGAGCCTGCGAGTGCAGTTCCGCGCAGAGTCCTACAACCTCTTCAACCACACCAACTTCTACATCCCCGGCAGCGGTCTTAGCGGCACTCTGAGCACCGCAGCCACAAGCACCGCCCCGGCAAGCCTCAACAACCCAACCAGCGGCGGCCAGATCACCAGCACCTTCGAGCCGCGCATCTTCCAGTTCGGCCTCAAGATCCTCTACTAACCGCAAGCTGCTACACAAAGCCCTGCGCTAGCCAGCGCAGGGCTTTTGCTGTCATCAACCTCCGGCGTGTTGTGGAGTGGAGCCCATAGAGAACGCTGGAGCGATCAGTGAACTCTGGGAACCATGTATCGAGCGCATCAACTCGAATCGCGAAGTGCCGCTCCCTCCGATCAGGATCACCTGCATCCTTCACCATGAAAGTGATATATCCATCGTGGCGATGAAGCGTTCTTATCGGGTGAGTTGTGGTCCAGCTGAACTTCGCGAGGATCTCGGTACCGATACTTCTTGCGATGGCGGTCATGTCTTTAGGCCACCTTTTCGGTGTACTTATCGGTACACTGGTTTATCCATTCGGTAGCGGCCTCGTGAGTGATTCGAAGATTCTTCCCAACACGGGTCAAGTCAGGGGCCAAACCCTGGGCCCAGGAGATCTTCAACTCCAGATAAGTCCCGCAAAAGTTGGGACCTATTGTCTTTTGTTAAGCCACGGATGTATGTCGCGATTTCCTCGGAAGGTTACGCGGAATTCAATATGTTAGTCGTTGATAGAAATAGTTAGTGGCCGACTCGACCGCTTTTCGCAAATTCGCTTCTGTGAATGGTGCGACAAGAACGTCGAATCCTCCAGCCTCAAGAACACCCGACCACATAGGGAAGTCGCTGCTCAGTGTGTACACGAGAATCGACGGCTGCGGCTCCATAGTAGAAAGTAATCCCCATAAGTTCCACCACTCATGAGTCGGTAAGCTAGCCGGTATGAGCGCAACAGCGTAGATCTTTTGTCGTGTGTGTTGCGCGAAGTCATCGGCGTTGTCGCAAATTGTCAGGACTCCTACAACGGCGTTCACCAAATGCCGCATATTTCGCTGCATATCGGAAGGTATGAGTGCCAGAACATCTCCAATGGAGTTCTCGGTCATCGGCGCACCTCCGCTGGAATCGAAACATACAATATTCCCTCGGACTTTCCGACGGAAGTGAGCTAACGGTGAGCGCGAGGGGCAAATCAAGGTCAGGTTCGTCTCTCGTCTTAGAATGGGATTAGCCAGCGGACACGTTTTGCTATGACAAATACCTCGACCCACCGACGAATGGATACAGTTCCCACAGATGCCGCGTTGAACGCATTATCACTAGTGCTCGCCAGCGAGATCTTTGCGCGTTCCAGTCGCCTCTCCCAGTTTCTCAGATTTGTGGTGGAGCAAACGCTGAACGGCCACGAAGGCAGCCTCAAGGAATACACCATTGGAACCGAGGCCTATGGGCGAAAGGCTGACTTCGATCCGGGCCAGGACACGATCGTAAGGACGGAGGCGCGGCGACTCAGAAGCAAATTGAAGGAATATTACGAGACTGAGGGAAAATCCGACGATGTAGTGATTTTTATGCGGACCGGAAGCTATGTTCCCGTCATCCGGTGGAGGGCGAGCCTGGATGGCCGGTCTCAGATATCAACACGAACACAGGATGAACTCTGGGTCGAGGGTGATGGAGTGCGGATCGCTCTTACAGCCTTTCAGGCGCATGCGAACGATCCCATCGCTTCGGCATGTGCGTTTGGAATTACCGACGATTTGCTACACAGATTAGTTCAGGTTCCTGGCCTTCGAGTCGTTTTGGAGACGGCGACCCGGTCGCGCCCGCAAGATTCTGATTCCCTTCAGGGCAACGGAGAACTGGAGGCACAGATCCTCCTCGATGGAACAGTTCGCAGCGAACACAATCGCCTCCGTGTTTCTGCGCGTGTCTCGACCGCCCAGGGTTTGTTGCTTTGGTCACAGAGGTTTGATGCGGCAACCGATGAAGACTCTCTGCTGAAGCTGCACGATGCAGTCGCCGCAGCCCTGCTAAGCCGCATCGCTCCCAGAGTGTCCATCGTCCGCCGTTATCTCGGAACGCCAACGCAAACGCTCTATCAATTCTACTCGGAAGCTCTTGCGGCAGAGTCTCTGCTCGAAGAGGGGACGGTTGTCACGATTTCAGATTCTCTTAAAAAGTTCGAGGATCTGGTGTTGGAAGCCCCGGAATATGGGCGGCTTCATTGTGGGGTTGCTCAGTGTTACATGGCTTTAGCGCAGAGAGGCGCACCCTCTTCAAAAGAATTTGTCTTACGAGCAGGGGAGGCTTGCAAGCGTGCCCTTGCGATAGATTCCGACGCCATTGATGCGCATTCAACACTGGGGTGCATTCTCGCTCAGGAGTGGAAGTGGGAGGCTGCTGAAGAGAGTTTTCGCAAAGCTTTATCGTTCGGAGACCAGCACGCAGCGCATCGTCAGTTCGGACAGTTCTTACTGATCCATTCGCGCTTCGATGAATCCTGGAAGCACCTTCAGATCGCGGAGGGGATGGACCCCTTCTCGGCCCGGCAGAAGTCTTCCATGGCTCGATTCTTTTATTACAGCCGCTGGCATCGAGAAGCGAAGGACTACTACGACAGAGTGATGCAATATGGTCCGTTGCCGATCGAAGCCACACTGATTCGCGCGTTCACTGAGATACAGATGGGTGAGTTGAAGAACGCGGTGGCACTGGCACAGGGGCTTCGCCGCAGGGTGGGAACCGTGCAGCTCTACTTAGCCACAATCGCGGAGATCTTTGCACTTTCGAATGAGGTAGATCAAGCGCGTTCGCTTACCGCGAGCGCGGGCTTGCTGGCGGAACAGGCATCTCTGAGTTATTTTCGTAAGGCTTGCCTGGCTCTAGCGCTGAACGAACCTGCAAGGTCGATAGAGTTCCTGAGGGAATCGTTCAAACGAAAAGAGGCAGAGCTGCCCTGGATCGCTGCAGATCCGCGATTCGATAGAATCCGCGACGATGCTACCTATCTGTCTATCGTCCGCGCAGTTCTGTAGGAACCAGCCCCTCTATTTAGGCTTCCGCGAAGGCTCGATGCATGGTAAAGTCATGGCCTTGCTCACGGTGATCTAACCTCCCCCTCACTTCCGAGGGACTGTATCGTCTGCTTCAATCGAAATGGGTCTTCTCGAACAAAAATCCTATCTGATCGGTTCTTGGTTTGGAGGCTGTTCTTGCGAATGGCCCGCTTTAGAGATTTCCTGATGAGGTCCGGCTGTGAAGAAGTGGTCTATTGCGATTCCGATATTGGTGCTGGCTGTAGCCATCTTTCTCATCTTTGCCATCCGAGGTCATTGGGACTCATGGAAGAGCAATGCTGCCCTTCAAAAAACAAACGATGCCTACGTGACAGGCGATCAGATTCCTCTCAGCACACGAGTTAGTGGGACCGTGCAGCGAGTGGGGGTGCAGGACTATCAACTGGTCAAAGCTGGTCAGTCAATCGTTGAATTGGACAACTCGGATTATCAGGCGAGCGTCGATGAGGCGCAAGCTGCTATTAGCGCCGCACATGCCGAACTCACCGCAAACCAGGACGCAAAGCGCGCCGCCGACGCGAACATTGACGCCGCACAGGCGTCCGTTGAGCAGGCACAGGCTGCTGCGGATGCGGCGCAGGCGGGGATCGACGCCTCACAAGCTCAGGTCACACAGTCTGTCAGTGAATATCAGCGACAGGAGACATTGCTCGCAAGCCGGGCTGCAACCCGCCAGCAGTTCGAGCAGGTTCAGGAAGCCCGGGACGCTGCTCAAGCTGCCTTGCAAAGCCGTCGAGCCGATCTCGTGCGCACCAAGGCGGCAGTAGCAAGCAGCCGAGCCGCGCTCGCTGGGGCTCTTCAACAGAGAGCCGCTCTTAACGCAAAGGATGCGGGACTACAGGCTCAGATCGCAGCCAAGACGGCAGGCGTAACGATTGCACAAGTGAGTCTTGCTTACACAAAGATTACTGCGCCTGCCGACGGTCGAGTTGGTCGGCTACGGGTTCATCCGGGCCAGCTGGTGGGAGCGGGCGTTCAGGTCGTCGATTTCGTTCAAGACGGCGCATGGGTCGAGGCCAACTTCCTCGAGACGCAGCTTGCACACGTTCGTGTTGGCGATACCGCGGACATCAAGATAGACGCCTATCCTTCCCAAATCCTTCATGGCCATGTGAGCGAGATAGCACCTGCGAGTGGTTCCGCTACAGCACTCTTGCCGCCCGATAACGCTACCGGGAATTTCACCAAGGTCGTTCAGCGTGTCCCGGTCAAGATCCTTTTCGATGGGAAACCCTCAGGTGACATCCTCCGTCCGGGGCTGTCTGCGGAGGTCACGGTTCACACCGATCCGCAGGAAACAACAGAAGCGACTCCGTCGGCGACAGCCCACTAGTGGAAGACATGACGACAGATCCACAAACCGAATCTGTCCAACGCATCAGACCTATTTGTGGGATTCTGGGCGTGCTGCTGGGTGCCTCGCTGGCTACCTTTTTCGGAAGGCTTCTCAGCGTCGGTGCGCCCGATCTGCGGGGAGCACTGCGACTCGACTTCGACTCAGCTTCATGGATCGGCACTATTTACAACATGGGTCTGATGTTCATCGGCCCCTTCTCTGTCTACCTCGGCGGCCTGCTCGGGCCGAAGCGCGTCCTGTTTGTCTCCGCGACGATCTTCACCCTGTTGTGTATCGTGATGCCGTTTGCCGGGCATCTCCCCGTACTGTTGTTTTTGCTGGCTACAGCCGGGATGACAGCCGGAACATTTTATCCCCTCACACTGTCGTCCATTCTGCGCAATCTCCCCCAGAGCTATCTCCACTTGGGAATTGCCGCCTACGCGGCAGATATCGTCATCACAACCCATATGGCGCATTCCTACGAGGGGTGGCTGATGGGTGCCGTCTCGTGGCAGTGGATCTTCTGGACGACTGCGCTGCTCACACCCATCATGCATGCGCAGTCGGCGACTCAGGATATCGCTGCGGGCCGGGTGGCCGTACTGTTTGCGGGAAGCATTCGCCAGCAGGCTTTCACGCTGTCGATCATGGATGCCTTTACCCTCATTGCCTGTGTCGCAACCGCCTGCCTCTTGATCATCGCTTGTCTCCAAGGTCTGAAGGTTGGCTTCCGCCAAATCATTGCTACTTCGGCCAAATCTGCTTCATAGAAAAGTCTGCTTGAGAGGATTATTGGAATGGTGACAGAAAAGACATCTTTGCGTGGAGCAACATGCCGCATAGATAAGAGGCTACTGGTGATGATCTCCGTGGCGCCGGTTCTGCTCGTCTCGCTCATCTCGCCGCTATTGCTTCTTGCTCAGCAGTCTAATCCAGCTGCCGCTTCGGAGGATTTGTCCAACGCTGCCAGCGTGCACCTTACGCTCCCCAGCGCAGTCGAGATGGCGCTCGCGCACAACCGCCACATTGAGCTAGCCCATCTTGCGGTGAAAGATAGCGAAGCACAGAAGAGAGTAGCCGAGGCGCACTTTTATCCGACCATCAAAAACGAGTCGGCCGTTCTGCATATTACCGAACTTGAGGGAGTAAGAATTCCTGAGGGGTCTCTAGGAGAAACTCCTACAGGCGTCTTGCCGGCAAATACGTTAGTTATTGGGCAAGGTGGCGATACAAGTTACACAAGCGGGACGGGACTAGCCCAACCCATCACGCAAATCTTCAAAATCCGGGCAGGTGTGAAGGCAGCCGATGCAGATCTAAACTCGGCGCACATTCAGTCTGACGACTCGGAGAATGGCATCGCTCTCCTTGTCCACAAGCTTTACTACGGCATCCTTGTTGAGAAGTTACGCGGCGCGTCCGGAAAGGACGCCGTCGACGCCGCAACAGTAGTTGAGCAGGAGACAAAGCACGGCGTCGATGAAGGGAAGCTCCTTGCCGACGTAGAACTGATGAGCCGCACAGATTTGCTCGATAAGCAGCAAGCTCTCCTGGTCTCGCGCCTTAACCTCGACGACCTTACCCTGCAACTGGACGACGCACTCGGCTTGCCCCTTGGCACTCACCTTATCCTGGACCCGAACTCATTGGGCGATGACTCCGTTCTTCCCACGCGTGCAGAGGCAATTGCACTTGTGCTCAACAAGAGCCCTGAAATATTGTCGGCAAGACAGACGGTAGACAAGGCAAAGGCTGGCGTCGCCGCGGCGCGGGACGAATACATTCCCGACATAACTGGAGTAGCGCGCTACAGCTATCAGAGTGGCCTGCCTTTTCTGGTCCATAACTTTGGAACCTTCGGAGCTACCTTCACTTACAACCTGTTCGACGGCGGGGAACGCGAAGCTAAGCTTCAGGAAGCACGCATTAAGCTCACGATGGCCCAAACGCAATTGAAACAGACAGAGGCAGACGTCAGCATCGAGTTGTCGTCTGCTTACGACAAAGCAGAACAGCTTGAACAACTGGTAGGAGTGACAACCCAGTCTCTCGAGGCTCGCGAGGAAAGCTTCCGTATCCAGAGCGAACGGGCAAAGGTTGACGCTCAACTCGCCTCTGGAGTGGCAACAGCTCGTGCAGCGCTGACCTCTGCGCACATGAATGTACTGAACTCTCAGCTAAACCTGTCTCTCGCCCGGAACAGCATTCGGCGGCTATTGGGAACGCGGCCTGAATGACAGATAACTCGATCATGAGTCAGCGAGAACGGTGCGGCAGAGCGGAAGATACTCGAGACTTCGTGCTAGGCGCGTCTCCAGCGTTGCCTTTTGAAGTGAAGCAAAAGAGAGTGCGTCTCTATAGGTGCATCTCGAGCACTGTTTGTTGGATTGTTTTCATCATGATGTGATCTTCGCCCACGAACAAAAAGTCGTGCCCATGACTAACGTGCTGTCGAACTCACTCACGCCTCCTCAGACCGATGTTTCGAAAATCTTCAGCTCACCCTCACGGCTAGCTCACCTTTACTCACTTCCGTCATAGGAACTGCTCGAATTAGGTTGAAACCTGGCTGGGCTGAGAAAGAACTAATCGATCTTAACCAACAGGTCGATTATTTCTGAGAAAGCAGAGAACAATTCATATGCTGAGAACTGAACACTCCCCAGCACACACGAAGCGTTCTTTTCGTATCCGCCTAGTCTGCAAAACACCCATAAAGAAACGCTAATTCGCGACTCGCCCGACTGATAACTAGATGGAAACACCGGAGAGTAAAATTGTTTTTCGATAGCAATCGAATGAGCTTAGGCGGCTCCCCTGAGCAGGATCAAAGTCCAAAATGCTTACTTCACTATGCAAGCGATGAAAGTCTCGTCGCTGCTGCAAAGCAAGGGGTTCACGTCGCGTTCGCAGAAGTTTGTAACCGCCACTCGAGACGCGTCTTCACCACTGTCTATCGAATCACGAAGAATCGTGAAGACGCAGAAGATGCATGTCAAAACGCGACTCTTCAGGCCTTCGTTCATCTCAAAACGTTTGATGGAAGGTCGAAATTTTCTACATGGTTGACGCGAATAGCAATAAACTCTGCGCTCATGATCCTGCGGCAGAAACGTCGACGCAACGAGACCTCAATAGAGGCACACCTCGACGGCGACGCGCGGGTCCCTCTAGATATTCCGGATCCAGCAAAAGACGTTGAGCTGCACTACATCGAGCGCGATAGGGAAGTACGTTTGAGGACGGCTGTCAATCGTCTCCGTCCGGTACTCCGCGATGTGCTCGAGATTAGCCTATCCTCCGACGGGTCAATCGAGGAAATTGCGCAGAAAGTGGGAATTTCTGTGGCTGCCACAAAATCGCGCCTAATTCGCGGGAGACGAGCACTCGGAAGATATATCAACGAACGAGATGCCAGGCCAATGTCTTGAACTAGGCTCTTCACAAATTTTCTTTTTCTGGCATAGGTAAGGTTTCGGGGCAGGAAAGGGGGCCACCTCCTCCACCGTCATTCCGCCGGGTGGGGGAGAGACAGCCGGAAGAAGGAACTTTGTTGGCAGTTATTTTTTTTGACGTGGTGTTTCCTCGTTTTTGCAGGGGTTTGGCAAAAAACGGGTGCCAAAACGTGGTGTTTCGGTGGTGAATTTGTGGTGTTATGCGTGGTAAACGTGGTGTTTAAGCAGCCAGTTTTCCGGACTTGAAAAATGCGCCATGGGTTGTGGATTTATTTGAGGGTTTCCCGTTTTGGGATTTATTTCGTTGGAAGTTTAGGCAGCTAAGGAGCGTTCACAATCACGGGAGTCTCATCCAACTTGACCACAAACGCATCCTCGTTCGAGAGGCCCATCCCGCCGGTAAACCGGGTGCCTGCCGTGTAAATTGTCGGATACGTGGGGAGCTCGACAATTCGTTCTTTGGGCTTGATCACCGCCACTCCATTAATTTGTGCCCCGAGGAAGACCGTGTAGAGAGGGCCATTTCCATCTTTATCGAGTTTCACCAGAAAGCCTGCGGTGGGGTTCGGTGTAATGGGGGGAGCGCCAGGAAACGTGGTTGAGGATGTGTTGCCGACGACCCAGGTCTCTCCCCCTGCATCCGTTGCTATCGCCTGGCCGTCGGAGCTGCCATCGGTCCCTGAGAGATATTTGAGGTAGAGAAGCTTTCCTTCAGGAGAGGTCTTTGAGACGAAGGCAAAATCTGCAGCCGACTCCGAACACGGTGAGCAAAAGGTTCCGGCTACGTAGGCGTTCCCGGCAGGATCCAGTGACACGCCAGTACCGATGGTTGTTTCCAGGCTGAGGGATGTCGAGTATAGGAGCGAGTCGCCCGCCGGGCTTAGCTTGGTAAGAAATGCCGAAGGCGATCCTCCAAACATGGTCGACTGGTAACCGGCGTAGGGAAAGTCATGCGAGACGGATTCGCCTGTCACATAAGCTGAAAGCGAGCTGTCGACTGCGATGGCGGATATGGAATCGACGTCTGACCCGCCCAGATAAGTGGAGTACATGAGCGATGCGCCGTTGGGTGCGATCTTAGAGACAAAGCCGCTGACGGCGCCGCCGGGGTAGTATTCATAGCCGTTCACAACTGGAAAGTCCGTCGACGTCGTGAATCCCGCCACATAGGCCGATTGAGACGCATCAATGGCGATCGCTCCGCCGTTCTCGCCGTTGGAGCCGCCGAGGTAGGTCGAGTAAACGAGCCGGTTGCCCGACGGCGATAGCTTGGTAACAAAGACGGTAGCGTCACCCTTTTTTTCAAATTGGAAGGGCTGCCTGAGAGGAAAGTCATCCGAGCGGGTTTGGCCGCCGACGTAAACACCACTGGCATCGACTGCGATCCCGTTCCCTGCGTCGTTGTCGCCGCCGCCCAGATAGGTCGAAAAGAGGATGTTGCCGTGTGTGCCCAATTTTGTTACAAATGCGTCTGAGTCGCCGGACCTGCTGCCCTGGATGATGCCTCCAACGACGTTGAAATTACCGGAATAAGTCTGTCCAGTAACATAGGTGTCGCCTAAGCCATCGACAGCCACTGCACTCGCGGTATCGGTGTCGGACCCTCCGAGGAATGTGACAAAGGAGATTGTCGGGTCGATCACAAGTGGTTGCTTCGGATCATATTTTTCGACGGTGAATCCTGCAGTATCCCCCTTCAGAATCCGAAATCCCCCCTTGACGGGTACTCTCTTCCCACCGACCTCCTGATAGATCTTGGGCTGGGCATGACGAAGCTCAGTCTTGTTCGCCATAGCGAGCACAAGGTCGCCGTTACCTTTGTCCACCTCGAGAGTTGCTGCGCCTTCGAACTGGAGTTGAATCTGTCTCGGATCGGCCCCGGGCGCGAGAACAAAATCGTATTCCAGTACGCTCTCATCGCCATGGAAGATGAGATCAACGCCTTTATAAACACTCGGAACTTTGACCTGTTCGTACTGAGGGATATCAGTGTGCCAACCTGCCGGCATCTTTCCGATGAAATAGTTGCTGATCCCGCCAGTTGGCTTCGTCCCCATCGGCTTCCAGCCGCTGCTGCCCGAGAGGTGCAGTTTCACAAGGGTGCTTTGTGCGCTTTTTGGTTTTGTCTGGAGCTTCCTTAGTTGAGACGCACTCGGAAAGAGCGGTCTTGCAGGCTTCGCGGCTGCATGCTCCCCAAACTCAAGTGTGGCGCCATCGGAAGTTATTCCGAGCCTGAATCCGGCACCACGGCCTATCCATTGGAAGTCCGAAGCCGCTTGGCCGCGATTGGGCTCGAAGACGAGAGCGGTCTTCGCGGAGGAGAGCTGGACCTCGACTCCTTTCGGAGTCTGAGTCGTTGGCTGGATATTCGGACGGGTCTGAGTTTGAACAGCAGGTGCGACAACCAAGAGTGTCGCAGTTACAGCGAGCGGGAGAAGCGAGATGTGGGCCATGGCCATTAATCTCCTGTGTGAAGAATTGGGGCCCCAATGAGACAGTCGTTTCACTGTCTCCCACTTCTTTTCGCGCTGTGTTTTCCGATTCTGCTCGCTTCCCGCATCCCCGTCAATTCGAGACCCAGATTTACCGATACATTCCACATTCCGAGGATCTATCGACCGGGAGTGCGATCCTCTGAGCGCGAAGTTATTGTAAAACCTCATAGGTGACGTAGGCGAAGCGGGTGGAGTCGGGGGACCAGGAGTTGACGTTCATTGTTCCCTGGCCGCCGGTGGCCTGGAGGAGTTTCTTTTGGGTGGCCGACACTTTGCCATGGTCGATTGCTACCAGCTTTAGTTCGATGGAGACGTTGCGCGGGTTGTGATTGGGAGTGCCGGCGGGGTAGCCGATGTACACCATCTTTTTGCCGTCGGGCGAGATGTGGGGGAACCAGTCTTCCAGTCCGTCGTTGACGACCATCTCAGCCTTCTCGTCGTTGTGGCCTGCGCCTTCGGCAGGGAAGCGCCAGACGGCCTCTTTGCCGGAGCGGTCGGAGTTGATGTAGATCCACTTGCCGTCCGGAGAGTAATCGGGGCCGTCGTCGTGGTGGGGGTTGGAGGTGAGTTGCTTCTCGGGTCCACCGGCGGCGGGCATGCCGTAGATGTCGAATTGGCCGCTGCCGTTGCGCTGGGCCACGAAGGCGAGTGTGCTGCTGTCGGGCGACCAGCCGTGGAAGTAGCTGGGGGAGTCGGGCGTCATCAGCTTTGCGTTGCTGCCGTCGGCGTCGGCGAGAAAGACCTGTGAGCCTTTTTGTGGCGGGACGGTGGCTGAGAAGGCGAGCTTTGTGCCGTCGGGCGAGATGGCCTTGTCGTTGTTGCATTCATAGTCGGCGGGGATGGCCAGCTTTGCCGGCTCGGCTGTGCCGTCCTGCTTGAGGACGAGCTTGTAGATGGCACCGCCGGAGTTGGCGATGAGGTATTTGCCGTCGGGGGACCAGTTCGGCGCCTCCCAGATGGAGCCGGCCGTGTAGACCAGGTGCGAGGAGCCGGTGCGCAGGTCGTAGAGGAAGAGACGGCTGCGCAGATGCTGCTCTGCTGCGTGCGACGGAGTGGGCTGCGCGTGAGCCGGCGTTAGAAGAGAGGCTGCGACTACGGTGAGATTACAGAAGAAGCGCGTTTGGATCGAGAGAACCTTCATGGGTGTGACACTCCTCTTTGCTGTTAGACGTTCTTGACCCGGCAGGTACACGCTCTCCACGGCGCTCTGGAGATTGGCTTTCTCTCTTGCGACTCGCAGCCGCCATGATACCGTGGGAGAACGAAATATGCCCGGCGCGATGGGAAGATTGAACTTCGACTCTATTGGTCGCAGCCGCAGACCGCGGACTATGGCGACCAGATTTGTGGCGTTCGGTGGATGGCTTTCGGCTGTGGCGCTTTGTAGTGTGCCATCTGCTCCGGTTCATGCTCAGCAGGCACAGCCGAGTTCGGCTCCGGTGGTGCAGCCGGGCGCGCCGGGAACTCCGAGCAGGCGGCTGCCGTCCTCTACCACCGCGACGGCTCCGCAAAGATCGCAGGCTGATGTCGAGTTCATGCAGGGCATGATCATGCACCACGGGCAAGCGGTCGAGATGACGGCGCTGATTCCGTCGCATACGGAGAACAAAGAGATCCGTTCGCTGGGGGCGCGCATCGGCCTTTCGCAGGCGGATGAGATGAAGTTCATGAAGCGGTGGCTGAGGGCGCGCGGGGAGCCTGTGGCTATGACTATGTCGGCGGCCATGCCGGGGATGCCGGATATGGACAGAAGCGGCAGTCCGATGCCGGCCATGCCGGGGATGCTGACGTCGAAGCAGATGGAGGCGCTGCGACAGGCCAGTGGAGCGGAGTTCGACCGGCTGTTTTTGACGGGAATGATTCAGCATCACAACGGCGCGCTGGTGATGGTCAAGCAGTTGTTCGATACGCCCGGTGCGGGGCAGGATGCGGAGCTGTTCGACTTCGCCACGGACGCAGACAACACGCAACGCGCCGAGATTGGAATTATGCAGGATATGTTGAAGGAGAAACGATGAATCGTATGCAGTCTCTCGCTTTCCGTTTGGCCGGTGTGGCCTTTGGCGCGGCTATGGTGTGTTCCAGTTGGGTAGCTTTGCGG
The DNA here is from genome assembly GCF_014201315.1 of Edaphobacter lichenicola. Taxonomy (NCBI): domain Bacteria; kingdom Pseudomonadati; phylum Acidobacteriota; class Terriglobia; order Terriglobales; family Acidobacteriaceae; genus Tunturiibacter; species Tunturiibacter empetritectus. The sequence continues at coordinate 127,415 of NZ_JACHDY010000007.1, read as the reverse complement.
GCGCAGGCTCCGGCTGCTCCGGCTGCGAAGGCCGCTGCTGAGGAAGAAGACAATCCGTTCACGCCGAAACCGGCTGTACCGCTGCCGCCGGGTATGACGGGGTCGACGATGAACGATCCGCGCGTGGGGTTGAAGCCGGGACTCTATGACGCGGGTGAGACTGCGATGGGGATGGAGCACCTCGCGTTTGTGAAGAAGCCTAATGCGTTTCAACTATCGTCTACGAATCCGGACGATCCTGCGGTTCAGAAGAGCCTGGACCTGATAGGGGTGGGTAACAGGGATAAGATCCCGAAGCCCATGCAGCTGGTGATTGCGCAGCTTGCCTTCGCAAACTCCGACTTTGCGTTTCAGGGAACGCATCTGTTCCAGGGCAACTTCTATGGCGTGAGCTTCTATGACATCTCGAACCCGGCGAAGGTTTCGCTGATTACCACGCTGGTGTGTCCGGGCGGGCAGGGAGATGTTTCTGTGTATGGGAACCTGCTGTTCATGTCGGTGGAGATGCCGAATGGACGACTGGACTGCGGAGTGCAGGGATTTCCGCCGCTGCCCCCGCCGGAGCCGGGGCATGAGAAGGACCACCGGATTCCGACGGCGAGCCCTGATCGTTTTCGCGGTGTGAGAGTCTTCGATATCTCGGACATCAAGAATCCGAAGCAGGTGGCGGCGGTACAGACCTGCCGCGGGTCGCACACGCATACGCTGGTCGTGGATCCGAACGATAAGGACAACGTCTACATCTATGTTTCGGGAACGTCGTTTGTGCGGCAGAGTGAGGAACTCGCGGGCTGCTCGCGGGAGGAGAAGCCGGAGAAGGACCCGAATACTTCGCTGTTCCGGATCGACGTGATCAAGGTGCCGCTTGCCGCACCGCAGCAGGCTAAGGTGGTTTCGAGTCCGCGAGTCTTTATCGATGCGCGCACGGGCGCTTTGAACGGCTTGAACAATGGTGGCAGCCACGACAAGAAGGCGGAGAAGCCTGCGGACACCAACCAGTGCCATGACATCACGGTGTATTCGGCTTTCGGACTCGCGGCTGGGGCATGTTCGGGGAATGGCATTCTGCTCGACATCAGAGACCCTGTGCATCCGAAGCGCGTGGATGCAGTGAACGATCCGAACTACTCGTACTGGCACTCGGCGTCTTTCTCGAACGACGGAACGAAAGTGGTGTTCACCGATGAGTGGGGAGGAGGTCTGCAGCCACGCTGCCGTCCGACGGATCCGAACAGGTGGGGAGCGGATGCGATCTTCAACTTGAAGGACGACAAGCTGTCGTTCGCAAGCTACTACAAGATGCCGGCCGCACAGACGGAGACGGAAAACTGCGTCGCTCACAACGGCTCACTCATACCGGTGCCCGGGCGTGATATCGAGGTCCAGGCGTGGTATCAGGGCGGTATTTCGGTGATGGACTTTACGGACGCGGCGCATCCGTACGAGATCGCTTACTTCGATCGCGGGCCCGTCGATGCCAAGGCGTTGGTCCTGGGGGGAGACTGGTCTGCGTACTGGTACAACGGCTACATTTATGGATCGGAGATTGCGCGCGGCCTCGATGTGTTCAAGCTGGTGCCAAGCAAATTTCTGACACAGAATGAGATTGATGCGGCCAGTCTTGTGAAGGTCAGCGAGTTGAACGTGCAGAACCAGCAGAAGGTTGCGTGGCCGTCTCAACTGACAGTGGCGCGAGCATATCTCGATCAGCTGGGGCGCTCGCAGGCACTGTCGTCAGCGCGGATTGCTGATTTGAATAAGGCGATTGTGCGGACGCAGAGGTCGCACCTTGGCAAGAAGGATCTGGCAAAGTTGCATGGGATGGCGGCGTCTGTGGAAACGAGCGCATCGGACGCAAAGAATCCGGAGGACGCCAGGCGGCTGCATGCGCTGGCTCAGATACTGGAGAGCCCGACGGCCTGAGCTCAGCGACTTGACGCTCCTCAATGATGGGTCTGGTCTCGCTTGCCAGGCTCATCACTGTTTCTTATTGCGGATCACTCGATCCGCACCTGTCAGTCCGGATATCTTTCACGCATTTTGCGCCACTCAGAATCGAACCGGAAGGCCTGGCGCGCTGGAGGTTGAGGCGTCTGCGTCTCAATGAACCGGAGTGGTTCAGATCCTCGCGTGTAGATTGCATGCTTCGCACCGACTCCGGTCCAACATAACGTTCCGGGCTCTACGATGTACTTCTTGCCTTCAAATTCACAGTCGGCCATGCCCGAAACAAAGTAGTAAGACTCCTCGAAGGGATGTGTGTGGTGTGAACCACCGCCGCCTTCCGCAAATTCCACGACGAACATCGTCATGTGGGCCGATCCAAAGTTGCGATCGACCATCATCTTCTGGCTGATCAGGCGCGCACCGTCTCCGGTGTATCCGTCCATCTGCAGGTTGCCGGGCGGTGGCAGCTGAGCATCTTCAAAGTGTCCTACAAAACGGGTGCGAGCGTCCCCTTTATCGAAGCGCTCAATCTTCTTAGGCCAATCGAAGTCGTCAACGAAAAAGGTATCCTGCCCTACGGCCTTGGCCAGAGGCTGTGGAGCAATCATCTCCATCCAGCGCGCGCGCGTGCCGCTGCTTGATCTCAACGCATGTGCCGAGCCCACTAGAATCAGGGCGTAATCGCCCGGTCCCATGCGGTAGCTGCGGCCATCCATCATCAAGTCCATCTCACCTTCCAGAACGTAAAGGCTTTTCTCATAGGCGAGCACGCACTGCTCGAGATAGCCTCCGGGTTCGAGTTGGACGATTTGATGGGCCATGTGGACGGCTGCCGCAGAGGTCGAATGGTCGATAAATGAGACTCGCGAGTAGCCCTTGGCATGTCGGCCATAACCTTCGGGAATGGAAAAGTTATCTTCTTCGAGCTTGATCACTGCGTGAGCCATGGTTTCTCCCAAAAAGCGAATGTTGCACTACATGCGGCTGCCCAACGTGGCAGCGTCGACTTCGTTTTCCCAGCGCGCGATGACCAGAGTTGCCACGCCGCTGCCGATCATGTTGACCACTGCGCGGAACATCGCCATGAAGCGGTCGATGCCGAGGATGAGCGCCATGCCGGCCACGGGGATCGTCGGCACCACGGACAAGGTAGCGACTAGCGCGATGAAGGATGCTCCCTGCACACCGCTCGCGCCCTTTGAGGTGAGGATGGCAACGGCAAAGATGGTGAGCTGCTGCATGAGCGTGAGGTGGGTTCCAGTAGCCTGTGCAACAAATAGAGCGGCGAGGGTCATGTAGAGCGCGGTGCCGTCCGTGTTGAAGATGTAACCGGTCGGCACTACGAGCCCCACGAGCGCCTTGGAGCAGCCTACCGCCTCGAGCTTCTCCATCAGCGTAGGCATGGCAGCTTCGGAGGAGACCACCGAGAGCACCAGAATAATCTCTTCTTTGATATAGATCAGGAACCTGAAGATGTTAAAGCCCGCGACCAGCGCAATGCCGCCGAGCACAACGACGACGAAGAAGATGGAGGTGAGGTAGAACGTCGCGATCAGTTTGAGAAGTGGCCCGAGCGAGGCGATGCCGTACTTGCCTACGGTGAAAGCCATCGCACCAAAGGCGCCGATCGGAGCGAGGCGCACGAGAATGTTGACGACGGCGAAGACCGCCTGCGTCACCGTGTCGAGCAGCGCCAGCAGGGGGGTCGCGCGCTTCCCCAGCGAGGACAGGGCAAAGCCGAAGAGCAGGGCGACCAGCAGCACCTGCAGTATGTCTCCTTTGGCAAAGGCGTCGACCACTGTGGTTGGGATGATATGCATCAGGAAGTCCGTGACGCCCATGGCTTTGGTCTGGCCCACATAGCTCGAGACGGCCTTTGCGTCGAGAGAGGCTGGATCGACGCGGAAGTCGCCCCCTGGATGCACCACGTTGCCCACTACAAGCCCTATCAACAGCGCGATTGTCGAGACAACCTCGAAGTAGAGCAGTGCCTTGCCGCCAACTCGGCCGACCTTCCTCAAGTCCTGCATGCCGGCTATGCCCGAGACGACGGTGCAGAAGATGATCGGCGTGATGATCATCGTGATCAGGCGGATGAAGCCGTCACCAAGCGGCTTCATGGCGATGGCGCGAGCAGGACTGAAGTAGCCCAGGCAAATCGCCAACGCAACAGCTACGAGAACCTGGAACCAGAAAGTAAAATAAAAAGGGGTCTTACCCTTCGATTCAGTCCCTGCACTTACAGGGAGCTGCTCTACATCGACGCTTTCCATGTTTTATGCCTCATCCTACGGTCGTCCGAGAAAGTCCGTGCCTAGGTCGCGCGCCTCTCAATGTCAGAGGCACTACTTCAGCCAAAGGCCGGGTTCACGGATCGACTCAGCAAGGTCATGCAGGAAAGTCGCGGCCTTTGCCCCGTCCAACACACGATGGTCGCAGGAGATCGTCAAGCTGAAGATTGGCCGCACAACGATGACTCCATCCACGGCGACTGCTCTCTCGACGATTTGACCCACGGCCAGGATTGCGGCCTGTGGCGGAGTGATGATGGCGCAAAAGGAATCGATGTGGAACATCCCCAGATTGCTGACCGTGAAGGTCCCGCCTGTAAAGTCTGTGGGGCGGAGGCGACCTGCTTTCGCCCGGTCCGTCAATTCGCGACGTTGTTTGGCGATCTCACCCAGCGTCGCAGTGTTTGCGTTGTGGACCACAGGTGCTACGACACCGTCCTCGACGGCCATCGCAATGGAGACGTTCACGTCAGGGTTGAGACGGATTCCATTTTCGATCCAGCTGGCATTGACGCGCGGATGCCGGGCCAGGGCGCGAGCCACGAGCGCGACAAGGATGTCGGTATGCGTGAGCTTCACTCCCGAGGACCGTTCGACTTCAGGCCCAAGAGTTGCGCGTAGTGAATTCAACGCGGTTGCATCCACCTCTCGCTGCAGGAAGAAGTGCGGGACTGTGGTCCAGCTTTGCACTGTTCGTTCGGCCATGAGGCGGCCGATGGAAGAGAGTGATTCGTGTTGAGCAGCAGGAGCGGGAACGTTCTTAGGAGCACCATCGATGAGTGCCTGTATGTCGGAGGCGAGAATCTCCCCACCATCGCCTGAACCCCGCACCGAAGTGAGATCGATGCCGTTGTCTTTCGCGAGCCGGCGCGCCTTCGGAGAGACTCTTCCGGCGGGGTTAGCAGTCACCGACTGTGGAGAAGTTTCGTCGGAGCTGTAGACTGCTTCGGCAACTGGAGCGACCGCAGGCGTGTGAGGTTTTGCCTCAGCCGGCACCTCTTCTCCTGGCTTCAGAATCCAGGCAATGGTCTGGCCGACTGGGATGTCGGTCCCTACTTCGCCGGTGATTCCACCGAGAACGCCGTCGGCAGTGGCCTCAACTTCCATCACGGCCTTATCGGTTTCGATCTCAAGCAACAAGTCCCCCTTCGAGACCTTGTCGCCTTCCTTCTTGAGCCAGGAGACAAGCTTTCCTGTCTCCTGCGCCATCTCGAGTGCGGGCATTACTACGCTGATAGCCATAGTTTGTTGGGATACGCATGGCCCTAAGGCCGCAGCGTTAGCTCCCGATCCTCTCTTTTTGTGCGCTGGCTGCAACCAGGTTGCGAACATCGGAACTAGGTTCTACTTCCGTCTCTCGCACGGTGGGAAGCGGACCGCCGACCGTGTAGTAATGCGCGCCGGCGACTAGAAGCTTCTCGGCAGGGAAGCGCGTAATCACCTCATGGCCGGTCTCCGTAACAACAATCTCTTCTTCGATTCGAGCCGCGCTCCAGCCATCCTTCGAGGGCCAGTACGTCTCGAGGGCAAAGACCATGCCAGGCTTGATCTCCTGCGGATGATCCAACGAGACGAGGCGGCTGATGACCGGCTTCTCCCATATCGCGAGTCCGATGCCGTGCCCGTACTGAAGGGCGAACGCCGCCTCTTCATTCGGGAAGCCGAAGTCCTGCGCCTTCGGCCACACTGCGGCTACGTCGCCGGTCGAGCGACCAGGACGAATCAGATCAATCGCGGCATCCAGATAGTCTCGGCATCTCTTGTAGGCATCGACCATCGCGTGGGACGAGTAGCCGATCGAGAAGGTGCGGTAATAACATGTCCGATAGCCCATGTAAGAGTGAAGAATGTCGTAGTAGACAGGATCGCCAGGGCGCATGATTCTGTCGGAGAAGACGTGCGGATGAGGATTGCATCGTTCGCCGGAGATGGCGTTGACCGCCTCGACGTACTCTGAGCCAAGGTCGTAGAGCACCTTGCTTACCAGGCCCACAGCTTCGTTCTCCCGCATGCCCGGCTTCATCGCCATGTAAAGCTCGTGATAGGCCGCATCAACCATGGAGGCAGAGGTGTTGAGAAGCGCAATCTCATCCTTGGTCTTGATGACGCGGGCCTCGGACATCAATTGCTGACCATCGATGACGGTGATGCCCTCGCGCTGCAAGGCAAACAGAACTGGCAGTTCGATGATGTCGATTCCTACCGGCTCTTTATGCAGGCCGCGCATCTCCAGCTCAATGCGAATCTTCTTCGCGACGTCCTCCGCACGACCGTGTTCAGGAGACATCGTGCCGCGCAACATGGAGATACCCGGCCGCGAGCGTTCTCCGAGCCAAGGACAGTGCAGTTGATGATGTCGTGCGGCGGAGCCGAAGTCCCACAGGATAGGCTCATCGTTCTGTGGAAGCAGGACGAACCGGTTCGCCTTGTCCTGGGCCCATGTGCCAATGTGCGTGGACGTGAGATAACGCACATTGTTCATGTCGAAGCAGAGCAGTGCGCCCATCTCAGACTTCGCAAGCAGGTTCTTCGCGCGCTGGAGTCTCTCCACACGAAGACGATCAAAATCGATTCGTTGCTCCCAATCAACTCCCATGGTTCCGTAAGTCGGCTGTGCCATTGTTGCTTCTCCCGTTTCTTGTCTTACGATTTGCTGCAAAGCTTCTTCGCCGCATCAAAGAGCATCTTCTCGGTCGGTACGGTCAGGTCCTCAAGCGGCGGTGAGAAGGGGATAGGAACATGCATCGCTCCCATGCGAAGTACCGGGCCGTCGAGATCATAAAAAGCACCTTCCGAGATCACCGAAGCCAACTCCGAGGTCACACCATAGCGGCCGTACCCTTCATCAATCACAATGGCCCGCGACGTCTTCTTTGCGGAGTCGATGAGCGTCTTTTCATCGAGCGGCCAGAGGGTTCGCGGGTCGACGACCTCTGCGCTGATGCCGATCTCCGCGAGCATATCTGCCGCGCCCAAAGCTACCTGAACCATACTGCTGGTCGCTATCAGTGAGATGTCTTTGCCGATGCGCTTCACCTCCGCAACGCCGAGAGGGATCGTGTACTCTCCGGTCGGTACGGGGCCTTTCAACTTGTGGTGCATCATCTTGTCTTCGAAGAAGATGACGGGATTCTCATCGCGAATCGCGGTCTTCAAAAGGCCTTTTGCGTCGGCCGGAGTAGATGGAATCACAACCTTCAGTCCCGGCACGTGGCATAGCCATGCGTGGAGCGACTGCGAATGTTGAGCGGCAGAGCGCCGACTCGCTCCGAGCGTTGTGCGTAGAACCATCGGCACCTTCCACTTGCCCCCCGACATGTAGTGGATCTTCGCAGCCTGATTGACCATCTGGTCCATCGTCAGGGTGAGAAAGTCCCCGAACATGATGTCGACCACGGGACGAATCCCAGTCATGGCGGCGCCCACGGCTATGCCCGTAAAACCTGCCTCAGAGATCGGGGTGTCAAAGACGCGATTGGTTCCGAACTCTTCGACGAGCCCAGATAACACTTTGAAGGGGGTGCCTGCTTCGGCCACGTCCTCGCCTAGGATGCAGACTCGCGAGTCGTGACGCATCTCTTCCGCGAGCGCCTCCCTGACGGCCTGTGCAAAGGTCAATTCACGATCAGTAGTATCAGGCATAGACGTGCATCTCCACTTCTTCTAAGGCTGGGTAGGGAGCAGCGATCGCAAACTCCACAGCGGCTTTCATCTCTTCTCTTACTTCGCTCTCAAGTGCGTCGAGCGTTGCCTTATCCGTGAACCCTTCGTGAAGCAGCCGCTCGCCGTGAAGCAGGATGGGGTCCCGGCGCGTCTTCCACTCCTGCTCTTCCTGCTTGGTGCGGTAGTAATCGCGATTGATGTCGCCCACGTGATGGCCGGTGTAACGATACGTGTTGCAGAGAAGAAAAGCCGGACCGCCGCCTGCTCTCGCATCGTCAATGAGTTGTTTGGCCTTGCTGTAGACGGCCTGCACATCCTGGCCATCTACGGTCTCGGCCTTCACGCCAAAGGCGGTGGCTCGCGCGCAGATGTCTCCTGCCGTGGTCTCACTGTAGTGGGTGTACTCGTTGTAAAGGTTGTTTTCGCAGACGTAAATAACAGGGAGCTTCCAAAGCTGAGCGATGTTGAGCACCTCATAGAGCAGACCCTGACCGAGTGCTCCTTCGCCAAAGAAGCAGACAGCAACCAGGTCATTCTTCAGGTACTTCGATGAGAAGGCGGCGCCGGTCGCGATGCCCATGCTGCCACCGACGATCGCATTGGCGCCCAGATTGCCAGTCGCCGGATCGGCGATATGCATGGAGCCGCCTTTGCCATGGCAGTACCCCGCTTCCTTCCCCAGCAGCTCGGCAAACATGAGATTTGGTGTAGCACCTTTTGCTAAGCAGTGGCCATGACCACGATGCGTGCTGGTGACGTAGTCTTCCTTTTTGAGAGCTTCGCAGATGCCAACAGCGATGGCCTCTTCGCCGCTATACAGGTGAGCGAGGCCCGGCATCAACGCACGCGTATAGAGCTCATTCACCTGCTCTTCGAACATGCGGATACGGAGCATCTGTCGATAGGCATGGAGCGCCAGTTCTTTGCTGAACGTGTTCACGGCTTCTTCGGTTTGAGGTGTCATCTTCCAACTCCTGTGTCGATGCCAGATAGTTTCGCGAGAACATCGAAGATTACGGCGAAGTCCAGCTTGGCCCAGTTCAAGGCCCGTGCAGCAGTTAGAAATTCATTGGTAACGGCAGTGGTAGGGAGCGGCACATTCAGCTGCCGTCCCAGATCCAGCGCCAGCAACATATCCTTCTGCATCATGTTTACGTCGAACCAGGCCTCCTCCGGCTGTTGCAGAACGAAGGGCCCGCGGTACTTGATCATGGGAGAGGCGATGGCGCTGTGAGTGAGCACGTCCACGGCGACTTCGCGCTTGATGCCGCTCTTCTCTGCCAGCAGCACGCCTTCGGAGAAGGCCAGCATCTGCACGGCAAGGCTCAGATTCGAAGCAATCTTCATGGACAGTGCCAGTCCATTGCCGCCAACGTGCGTCACCTTGGGGCCTATATCCAACAGGATCGGCTTGACCTTCTCGAAGGTCTCAGCCCTTCCGCCTACCATCACGGAGAGATTGCCTTGCTGAAGAGTAATGACGCTTCCGGAGACAGGGGCATCCAGCATATCGGCGCCCAGAGCCCGAACCTTTTCTGCGATCTCACGGCTCAGGTCCGGCCCAACGGTGCTGATGTCGACCAGGATCTTTCCTGCGCGAAGGCCGGCGAGGAAACCATTCGGGCCCTCCGCAATACCCTTCAACGCCGAGCCATTTGTGACCATGCTCAGAACCACATCGGCTGCTTCGGCGACCTCGCGCGGAGACTCGGCGAACTTCATTCCCTTTGCGATAAGTCGTTCCGCTTTGGACCGTGTCCGGTTGTACCCGGTCACTGAGTGGCCCTTGGCCAGGAGCCGGTCCACCATCTCGCTTCCCATTACTCCAAGGCCAATAAACCCGAGGTTCGCCATTCGATTCTGCCTTTCGTTTTAAGAGGATTGCCTCTTAGGTGATTTATTTTTCATAACTGCAGAAACCTTCGAATCCTGATGTACCTGCTGCAAGTGAGCACGCATCGCTTTGCGTGCACTGCTGGCACTTCGTTTTTCGATCGCTTCAAGGATGAGTTTGTGATGGACCTGACCGCGCTCCGGGCCACCGGTAACGGCAAAGATTCCCAGCCGCTGCTCGCGCAGGACCCCTACGAGCGAATCAAGCAAGGACAGGATGAGCGGATTTCCAGCGGCCTCCGCCAGCGCCAGATGGAAGTCGAGATCGGCTTCAATATAAGCGTCAGGATTTTTCATGCTGCGGTCCATCACCGCAACAGCCTCTCGCATCATGATCAGGTGCTGCTCTTCAATGCGCGTTGCAGCCAGTGCCGTGAACTCGGGCTCCAGAATCTCGCGCATCTCCGCAACATAGTCAGAGTCTTCGAGGTCGCCGCTCTTGAGAAAGGAGTTGAGGGAATGGCGTATCGCCTGGGACTTTCCCGTGCTGACAAACGTACCGCGGCCTGAGTACGCCTCGACCAGCCCCTTCTCGCTCAAGGTCTTGACGGCTTCGCGCACCGCCGTGCGGCTGACGCCGAACTCCAGAGCTAACTCCCGTTCTGCCGGAAGCTGGTCACCGGGTTTCAGCTTTCCATCCTTGATCGACTGCTCGATCTGCTGCACGATCTGCTCGTAAAGTCTCGCGGTTCGGACTACTTTGTACATGGGAATCCCTTTCGTCTGGCCACTCTTGAGGGTGGTCGTGGTCGAAACACTATACAGGACGCCATGGGTTGAAATTGCCATTTCAGTAAGATGATTTCCGTTTGGGTACTTGGTTATACCAATAGGCCAAATGCTTTATTGGGTTAGATAACACTAAAGGTCAATTGGTTATACCAAAATGCCAATATAGAGCAAAATTGCTGTCGATGCCGTCTACTTTTCAATCCATACCGTTTTGACATTCGTGAACTCGCGAATGCCGAAGGGCCCAAGTTCACGTCCGAATCCAGACTGCTTGACCCCGCCAAACGGCACCCGCGGGTCGGAGGCGACCATCTTGTTGACGAAGACCATCCCCGCCTCCAACTCCTGGATCAGGTGGTCTCGTTCTGCCTCGTCTTGGGTCCACACACTCGCACCCAGACCGAAGCGCGTGTCGTTGGCGATGTGGATTGCCTCCTCTACATCCTTCACGCGAAAGATCGTCGCAACCGGGCCGAAGAACTCTTCGCTGTAGGCGGGGGAGTCGCGTGGAATGTCGGTCAGCACGGTCGGAGGATAAAAACTGCCCTTGCCTGGAATCGGCTTGCCTCCAGTCAGCAGCCTTGCGCCCGCATCGACTGACTTCTGCACGTCGCGGTGCAGATCGTCGACGGCACTGGTCGAGGCCAGCGGTCCGAGCTCCGTCGTCCGATCCAACGGATCCCCAACCTTCAACGCCTCCATGCGCGCAACAAACTCCTCCTCAAACCTGTCGGCGATCGACTCCTCCACGATGAATCTCTTGGCTGCGATGCAGGACTGGCCATTATTCGCGACACGCGCCTTGACTGCTGTTGCAACCGCTTCGGCAAAGTTGGCCGACTTCATCACGATGTAGGGGTCGCTCCCGCCCAGCTCCAGCACGACTTTTTTGATGGCTTTGGCTGCAGAGATGCCGACCTGAACTCCAGCGCCTTCGCTTCCCGTGAGCGTCGCGGCGGCGATGCGCGGATCGGCCAGAATGCCCTCTACCTTCGCGGCACCGATCAATAAAGTTTGAAAGACTCCCTCAGCAAATCCCGCGCGAAGAAAGACATCTTCCACCGCCAGCGCACTCTGCGGAACGTTGGAGGCGTGCTTGAGCAGCCCGACGTTTCCCGCCATCAACGCCGGAGCGACAAAGCGGATCACCTGCCAGAAGGGGTAGTTCCACGGCATGATGGCGAGAATCGGCCCTAGCGGTTGATAACGAATATAGCTGCGGTTTGCGCTGGTCTCGACCGTTTCGTCAGCCAGGAAGCGCTCGGCATGCTCGGCGTAGTAGCGACAGGCCCAGGCAGATTTGACGGTCTCATCGATTGCGGACTGGATGGGTTTTCCCATCTCCAGGCTCATCATGCGGCCAAACTGCTCTTTCTCCGCTTCGAGAATCTCTGCCGCTTTAATCATCCGTTCCGCGCGATAGGCGAAGCTGGTCTCTCGATGAATGACAAATGCTGCGGCAGCCTTATCGAGCTTTGTGGCCAACTCCTTGTCGGTCAGTGGATCAAACGTTTTCATGACTTCGCCGGTGGTCGGATTGATGCTTGCAATACCCATCTCGAAAGACCTTTCTCGTGGTGCCTCGGGAAGAGGCATCTGTGGTCTGACAGTTATACCGCAAGTCCGAGTTGGTTTGTCAAGCGGCTTCAAGAAATAATTTATTTTTCAAATATCCTTGACCGGCGTTGCGGTGCGGTGGTAAAGCTGTCGTACCAAAATTTAAGGGGCGTACACGCAATGAACCTTCACAGAGCAGCCGGCCTTGTCACCAGAACCATCCAAGGGGTCGCTGTCGCCCTCGTGGTCCTGTCTTTCTCCATCTCCGCGGGCGCCCAGACAAACACGGGCCGCATCCTGGGCGACGTCAGCGACTCCTCCGGAGCTCTGGTCGCCGGAGCCAAGGTCACGATTACCGATGTCCAGCGCGGAACCAAGCGCTCCCTGGTGACCTCTCAGGCGGGTGAGTATGTGGCCCCCGACCTCCTGCCCGGCATCTACGCGGTGCGGGTCGAAGCTCCAACCTTCAAAGCGACCGAGCGCACGAATATTCAGATCGAAGTTGCCTCCGACGCCCAGGTAGATTTTGTTCTGGAGACGGGAGCAGCCACGGAGACGGTCACAGTCACGATGCAGGTGCCGCTCATCAACACGACCTCTTCCAGCCTCGGGGGCACGCTGGGAAACAAGGAGATCAACGATCTCCCACTCAACGGCCGCAACTATGAGAATCTGCTCCAGCTTCGTCCCGGCATCGTGCGTTATCCCGGCGGGGGCTTCTCCACCACCAGCACCAACGGCCTGCGCGCCGAAGACAATGCCTACATTATTGACGGGCTGTTCAACAGCGAGCCGTTCTCCGGACAGAGCATCATCAATGGAGCCGGAATTGCGGGAGACTCCGCAACCATCCTCCCCGTCGACGCGATCCAGGAGTTCAACCTCATTGAAAATCCTCCTGCGGAGTACGGCTGGAAGCCCGGCGCCATGGTCAACGTCGCGCTCAAATCCGGGACCAATACACTCCACGGAACCGCCTATGCCTTCGGCCGAAACACTCCGCTGGATGCGCGCAACTACTTCAATCCCATCTCAGGAGGGGAGAAGAATCCCCGCAGCCTGGAGCAGTTCGGCGGGACCGTTGGAGGCCCAATCCTCAAGGACAAACTCTTCTACTTCGGAGGATATGAGCGGCAAACTTATCAGGTAGCGAGCATCAGCCAGTTGAACACTCCCGTCACCGTCTCGCTTAATGGCGACCCGAAGAACAGTGTTGTCGACGCCATCGCAGGGGTCGAAGCGGCTGGCATCGTCCCCAGCACTCCCAGCCTCACCATTGGAGGCTGCACCGTGGGTCCGCCCATCGTCTGCAACGGCACAGGCTTTCCCACCAACAACGGCACTAGTGCCGCCGGCGCTGAGTTCATCAACTACGGCCTGCCCAACGACGTCACCACCGACAACGCCGTAGCCAAAGCAGACTATCAGATCAATCAGCGTCACTCGGTCAGCGGTCTCTTTTTCTTCGGCAACAACAACGGAACCGTCTCCGACGCCAACGAGCTACAGACGGCCTGGCTAACCCAGATCCATACTCGCGCCGAGGTCGTTGGAGCGAGTTGGACCTTCATCATCAACCCACGTTGGCTCAACGAAGCCCGCTTCGGCTACAACACCGTCTACCAGCCCACCTTCACCAATGACCGCAATAAACCGGCCTCTGCCTACGGCCTGAACACCGGCGTCACCAATCCTCTGTACTTCGGTCTGCCGCGCATCAACATCTCCGACTTCTTCCCCGCGCTCAACGAACTGGGCGGATTCAACTGGCCGAAGATTCAGGGTCCCGATCGCCGATTCCAGTTCATCGATCACGTCTCTTACACCGTCGGCAAACATGCCTACAAGTTCGGCGGCGAGATACACCGCGATAGCTTCTCCGGCGGAGCCTACGCCGGGGGCCGCGGACGCATCAAGTTCGGCTTCGGCACCGACGCCTTCCCCGGCGCCACGCCGCTGGAGGACTTCTTCGCCGGTGTGCCCGCATCCGGCAGCCTGCTTACCGGCGATCCCACCCGACAGATTCACAACTGGGGATTCGCCGGCTTCGGTCAGGACGACTGGCGGCTCACCAAGAACCTCACCCTCAACCTCGGCCTACGCTACGAACTGAATACCGTCGTCAAGGAGGCAAACAACCTGCTCGGCAACTTCGATCCCAACGTAGGGCTGGTCCAGGTAGGGCAGGGCATCAACGGCCCCTACAACGGCGAGCACTACAACTTCGCCCCGCGCGTGGGCTTCGCCTGGGACATCACAGGAAGCGGCAGAACCGTGCTGCGCGGCGGCGCCGGGCTCATCTACGAGACCATCAACTGGGAGGCATTCCTCGCTTTGAACAACTCCCTCGGCATCAGCACCATCCCCACCGGCGCGCTGGGCGTAGGTCCCAACGGCGGCAAGGGAGCCGGTTCGATCGACGTCGGCACCGTCAACTTCAACGGCTCCGCCCTCAACTGGAACGCCGGCTACAACAGTGGCGCCTCCACGGTCTTCCCCAGCGGCGAGATCAACTGCGGCGCCAATCCCTGCAGCATCCTCGGCATGGTGCAAAACTTCCGCACCCCGCAGGTCTATAGCTGGAACCTGAACGTCCAGCACTCCTTCCGGCCCGACCTCGTGCTCGAGGCCGCTTATGTAGGCAACCACGGGCAAAAGCTCTCCGGCATCCACGACATCAACCAGAACGTTCCCTCGGCGGACTTCAACCACGACGAACAGTCCGGCCGCCCCTTCAACGCTCTCTATCCCTATCTCAGCTTCATCTATCAGATGGGCAACATCTACCGCTCCAACTACGACGGCCTGCAGATGACCATGACCGCGCGCAACTACCACCACTTCACCGCCGTCGCCGGCTACACCTACTCTCACTCGCTCGATAACGTAGGCGCAAACTGGGACTTCGGTGCCGGGTCCGGCATCCCCCAGGACAGCGCCCATCCCCAACGCGAGTACGCCAGCAGCGACTTTGATATCCGCCACCGTTTCACCCTCACCACCAGCTACGCTATCCCCGGCCGAAGGTCGTTCCTTCAATCTCTCGAAGGCTGGCAGGTCAACTCGATCGTCAGCCTCTACGGAGCGCAACCCTGGGGTCCCATCGATACCGGCAACGACCTCAGTCAGACCGGAGAAGGAGTCGACCGCTGGGACTTCTTCGGCAATCCCAAAGACTTCAAGTCTGGAGGCGCAGTCGGTATCCCTTATCTGGCAGGCGCAGATGCTGTCAACGATCAAGTCTGCTTGGCCCATGCGCGTTCGATCGACACTCTGGGCACCGCCGGCTGCTACAGATCGGGCAACTCCGTCATGACTCCACCCGCACTCGGAACCTTCGGCACGATGGGCCGCAATACCTTCCGCGACACCGGCTACAAAAACTGGGACTTCTCCCTCGATAAAAACTGGCACTTCCACGAGCGCTACGCAGCGCAGTTCCGCGCGGAGCTGTTCAACTTCACCAACCATCCCAACTTCGCCAATCCCTTCGGAGGCCAGAACGGCTGGGGTCACAACGATCCCTCCGTCCCAGGTCAGTACGGCTGCGGTTGCGCGACGCCAGACGTAGCTGCCTCAAATCCTGTCATCGGCTCAGGGGGCAGTCGCGCTGTGCAGCTCGGTCTCAAGCTTTCCTTCTAGCGTTCGGCCTCGGCTCAAGGGCGAACATCGAAATTCAACTGCTTTGAAAACTGTGGAAGAGAGGAATTTCTATCGTGGCAACCATGCACTCGGCAACCAGGAGCTTCAAGACCAGGCATTCGGCAACCAGGAACTTTAAGACCAGGCACTCGGCATTCAGGGACTTCAAGACCATCGTATCTTTACTCACGGTTTGCGCCGGGCTCTCTTCAACCGGCCTCCTGGCCCAGGGAGCGCCGGAGCGCACTCTAGACGAGATCAAGGTTGAGGCCGTCCATCGTGCAGAGGTCGGCGGATATCCTCTCATCGGCCTCGATCCCAACGACGTCCGCGAAGCCTTCAAGTCCATCCACACCCGTGACAAGGATGAGTGGGCCGAAGGCTTCATGGGAGTCGCCGATCGCTACATGGCCGAAGGCAAAAGCCTCGAAAAGACCGATCCTGCCAAGGCCAACGCAGACTACATCCGCGCCTGGCATCTCTACTTCTTCGGCCGCTGGCCCACCGACTCGTCACCGAAGAAAAAAATCTCCTACGCCAAAGGCATCGAAGCGTTTCTTGCTCATGCCCGCATGATGGATCCACCGGTCGAGGTGGTTCACATCCCCTTCGAAGGCAAGGAGATCATCGGCTACCTGAGGCTACCCAAAGGCGCCACCGGCCGCATCCCCATGGTCATCGCCGTCAACGGACTCGATAGCCGCAAGGAAGACCTCACTGAGAGCTTCTCCGCCATCCTCCCCTACGGCATCGGCTACATCGCTGTCGACGGCCCTGGCACCGGGCAATCTCCCGTCAAAGCCAGCCCCACCGCAGGCCGCGCCCTCTCCAAAGTCATCGACTACCTCGACACCCGGCCCGAAGTCGATCCCCACCGCATCGCCATGCACGGCGTCAGCTGGGGAGCCTACTGGGGCACCAAGATGGCAATCCTCGAGAAAGATCGCCTCAAGTGCGTCAGCGTCCAATCCCCACCCACCGACCTCTTCTTCCAGAGAGACTTTATCGTGAACTCTCTGGTAGGCAACCGCGAGTATCTCTTCGATCAGATGCCCGCCCTGATGTCCATCTTCGAAAATGTAACTACATTGGATCAGGTGATCGACGAGTTTTCGAAGATGTCTCTGGTCAATCAGCATCTGCTGGGCAAGCCAACCGCGCCCATGCTGATTCTCGCTGGCACCAAAGACACCCAGGTCCCGATCGCCGATGTCTATAAGCTCCTCGACAGCG
The DNA here is from genome assembly GCF_014201315.1 of Edaphobacter lichenicola. Taxonomy (NCBI): domain Bacteria; kingdom Pseudomonadati; phylum Acidobacteriota; class Terriglobia; order Terriglobales; family Acidobacteriaceae; genus Tunturiibacter; species Tunturiibacter empetritectus. The sequence goes on along the minus strand of NZ_JACHDY010000007.1, from coordinate 110,457 downwards.
GCGATGTCCCGAAGGACGCGTGGATCAATCCCCAGGGCGGACATCTCGGCCGACAGGTAGGAGTCTGGCCTGATCCTCGCATCTTCAAGCAGGTCATCCTTCCGTGGCTCGATCGAAATCTCAAAGCCGCCCCGTAGCAGCTACGCATGACACTCCAAAGAGTGATAACGGTAGAACGATAGGCCAGCCATAACGGTCCCGCTTTAAACCTATTGCGGGATCGTTAGCGTTGTGTCTTTCAAGTATGAACTTGCAGATAGTAATGGCTCGCACGCGGGATTTCCTTCAGTCAACTCCGGCGGCGATGTCTTAGCCTTCAACGATGGCCCTGATCTCAGCGGACAATGCGGAATGACTCAGGCGCCGAAGATTTCAGTGGCACCGTAGTCCACGCTCAAAAATCCTGGATTATCAAAGATTAAGCCACCCTTAAGACCGCTTTACGCGCTTGTTACGCTACGTTCACACCTCCGCAAAACCCTCCCCCTAGTTTGACTGGAAGCCCTAAAGTGCAATGTGCCTCCTACAGCAGTGCGTCAAACCAAAGCACATCCTCGGGCGCGATCTTCCCAGTCACTAAGAAACGGAGTTGGCGATGTCTCTTGGAAATTATGCGAAGCAATTCGCGGTGTCTATGTTCATGCTCGTCCTCGTCTGCGCGCTCCCGGCAGCGGCGCAGACCGGAATCGGACTGATATCAGGTTCGGTAGTCGATAGCCAGGGAGGCGCTCTACAGGGCGCGAAGGTAGAAATCAATCCGGGGGCGGCCTCGACGCTCTCCGATGCACAGGGGCAGTTCACGTTGAATGGTGTAAGTGCTGGCGACCATGAGGTGACAGTCTCGTATGCAGGATTTTCGCTCTTCACCAAAAAGGTGACCGTGGTTTCCGGGCAGGTCCTGCGGCTGGAGGCGTCGCTCGTTGTGGCCTCAAACAAACAGGATGTGCAGGTGTATGCGGGTCGCGAGGGCGGAGAGATCGAGTCGATCAACCGCACCTTCAACGCGGATAACATCATCAACGTGCTGCCTGCGGACGTGATCAAGAGCCTGCCGAATGCGAACGTGGCGGATGCGATCGGGCGGCTGGCGAGCGTGACGCTCGAGCGGGACGAGGGCGAGGGCAAGTACGTGCAGGTGCGCGGCACCGAGCCGCGGCTGACCAATGTGACGGTCGATGGGGTCAACATCGCCTCGGCGGAGACGGTCCGCCAGATCAAGCTGGATATTATCCCCGCCGATCTCGTCGAGTCCGTTCAGATCAACAAGACGCTCGAGGCGAGCATGCCTGGGGACGGTATCGGTGGGTCGGTCGACCTGCGCACAAAGAGTGCGGGCGACCGGCCGACCGTGGCGCTGGAGTCGACCGGAGGGTACACGCCCATCATCGGTGGGCGGCCGGTGTACCAGTTCGATGGCACGCTGGGAAAGCGCTTTCTGGAGGGAAACAAGCTGGGTCTGTTGTTCGGCGGATCGTACGACTGGAACGGACGCGGCATCAACGATGTCGAGCCCGGGCCTGTCCTGCTGGGCGGATATGATATCCGGGACTACCAGTACTACCGCAACCGCACAGGCTACGCGGGCACGGTGGACTATCGGTTCAATGAAACATCGAGTATCTATCTGAAGGGCCTGTACTCGCTGTTTCACAACTTCGGCAATCGCTGGGACTACAACGTGGGGACCACGTATACAGCGGATGGACAGCCGGACGGTACGGGTAATACTGCGTTCGGCGCGGAGATCCGTCGCCCTGTGCAGGACCTTGGCAGTGTCCAGTTTGGAGGGCGGCACGTGATCCGGCGGTCGCTGCTGGCGTGGGATGTGGAGAGTTCGGTGGGACGGACGCGCGACGAGGGCTACTCGGATGCGACGTTCAATCCCGGAGCTGACTCGGTGCTCAATGGAAATATCCAGTTCACGCTCGATAACTCCAAACCTCTAACGCCCAAGCTGGTGGCCCCAAGTGACGTGAATATCTACGATCCGACGCAGTATTACTATGCGGGCCAGAGGGTGGACCACTACTACAACCCTGAGGTGGATCTGGGCTTCGGTGCGGACCTGGCAACGTCCTATACGCTCTTCGGCCATGCGTCGACCTTCGAGTTTGGAGGCCGATTCCGGAACGTGCACAAGTTCGCCAATGAGGATGTGAATTACACAGTTCCGGCGGCGGCCGCCAACGACCCATCTCTCCAGATGACGAACTTCCTGAACGACTTCAAAGACCCGAACTACTACGGGAAGACGTATCAATTTGGGCCGGCAGTGGACTACCAAAAAGTGCAGGCGTACGTTGCGTCGGCGCCCCAGCTGCCCGATTCTAATCCAAAACACTTGAACGTTCAGACCAACAACTTCAACTTGATAGAGAAGGTCTCGGCCGGGTATCTCATGGATTCGGTAACTTTGAACAAGTTCCGGATCATTGTGGGAGTGCGATTTGAAAACACGAGCGACGCCGACAAGGGCAACGTTACGCCGGATTCGCCTCCCGTGGCTCGGAACGGGTCGTATCTCGATGTGCTGCCGAGTGGGTCGGTGCGCTACTCGCTTACGCCGTCGAGCGGCATCCGGCTGGTGTACGGACGCGGTCTGTCGAGACCTAACTTCTCAGACCTCGTCTCGTTTGCGTCCATCTCCCCAGGCGGTGTGCGGACGACCTCGAGTGTCGGCAACCCTAACCTGAAGCCGGAGCATGCGGATAACGTGGACCTGCTGTATGAGCGCAGCCTCACTCCTATCGGACTGCTGCAGGCGGGTGTTTATTACAAGCACCTGTCGGACCCGATCATTCCGCTGACTACGAGGCTGTCGGATGGAACCTTTCAGACCCAGCCGCAGAACGCAGGAAGCGCTTATGTGTACGGGTTCGAGATCTCGTTCCAACAGCACTTCACGTATCTTCCGGGGTTGCTCAATGGCACAGGGTTGTCGGCGAACTACGGCTACTCTGCGTCGCAGATCACCTTCCCGGGACTGCTCTATCCGGATGGTACTCCGACCGGGATTTCGCGGACCGATAAGCCCGACCTGCTGCGACAGGCTCCGCATACCTGGAACATCAGCCCCACGTATGACAAGCGGAATCTGTCGGTTCGGCTGGGCTTGAGCTACAACGCGGCGAACATCTTCTCCTATCAGTACAGCGACAGCAATGCCGGTCCGATTGTGTTCGCAGGAGGAGACCCTACAACAAACACCGGTTACATCGCTTCGGGCGGCGGCATCAAAGGGCCGAATGGGGACACGTATCTGTACGGGCACCTGCAGGTCGATCTACAGGGAACCTACAGGCTGCCGAAGGGCTTCACCGCGGTGGCCTATGCGTTGAACCTGAACAACGAGGTCTTCGGTTTCTACAATGGCAGCACGGTGAATCCGATCCAGCGTGAGTTCTACAAACAGACCTTCGGCGGCGGCCTCCGATGGTCTCCAACCCGCGAAAGATAGCCAGGAAAGGGTGCCGGAGAGCGCTAATCATGCCCTCCGGCACCCATCCATCAAACCCAGAGTCAAGATGCAATCTCTTCCGCGACCGTCGTCCGCAAACACACAAGCCTGCACGCAAAAAAGACAACAACTACCATCAAATTAAAAAGTTCGTGAGAACCTTGCGGCTGCAATCAATTCCTCAGACAGTCGCTTGTGGCTCTTCCACCCCTGCCCGCTCGCCTTTGGAAGTCAGATGGTAATACATCGCAGGCGTAACGATCAGGCTCAGAACCACCGAGATCAAGAGGCCGCCAATCACGGCAATCGCCAGTGGCTGCAGCATCTGCGACCCGGCGCCTAGCGCAAACGCCAGTGGCAGCATGCCACACATCGCCGCCGTCGCAGTCATCACGATCGGCCGCAGCCGCCTCTGCGCCGCATGCATCATCGCATCCAGCGCCTCTGCGCCGTCGGTCCGCGCACGTTCATCCGCATCCAGCAGCAGGATGCCATTTTTGGCTACGATCCCGATCACCATAATCAAGCCCATAAAGCTTGCGACGTTGAAGTCTGTTCGCGTGATCAGCAGCGCCAGAACGACTCCCGCCATGGAAAGAACTGAGCTCGTAAGAATTGCAATCGGCGCGGAGAAGTTTCGAAATTCAGCAAGCAGCACGCCGAAGACCAGCGCAAGCGCAAGTATGAGAACCTGGACGAGTTCATGAAAAGATTTTTGCTGCTCCTGATACGTGCCGCCGTACTCGACCCGAACACTCGCCGGAAGATTCAGCTTAGCCACAGCATCTTTCACCTTGACCATGGCGCCGCCCAGGTTGGAACCCTCCAGTCGCCCGCTTACCAGCACAACCTGCTCTAGATTTTCGCGGCGGATCTCATTCTGCGGAGGCAGTTCTTTTATCTCGGCAAGTGCACCCAGCGTCGCGGTGTGCCCCGTCGCAGAGTTGAAGACCGTGTTCTGGATCGCGCTCAACGACGCGCGATGCTCGTCTGACATGCGCACGCGGACGGTGTAAGGCCGGCCTGCCACAATCACCGGATCAGTCGAAGGCAGACCATCCAGCAGCGAGGTTGCGTCTTCTGCTACCTCCTGAACCGTAAAGCCGAGGCGGCTCGCCAGTCCTGGATCCACCTGGAAGGTCGTCGCAGGCCCACTCAGTGTGTTGTCGACACCGTTCTGTGTATCGACAACCCCCGGAATCGCCGAGATGGCCGCCTGTACCTTCGGCCCCAGATCATGCAGAAGTGTGGTGTCGTTCGAGAAGAGTTTAATCTGAATCGGTTCGGGAGAGTTCGAGAGATCGTTGATCATATCCTCAAGAACCTGCACAAACTCGACATCAAGCTCAGGCTCCTGCTCCTTGATCTTCTGTCGCACGTCCGAAATAATCTCATCGATAGCGCGTGATCGCTTCGTCTTCAGGCGAACCGAGATATCGCCGGTATTGGCCTCTGTGACGGCAGCGAGACCAAGCTGAAGACCGGTGCGGCGCGTTGTAATCGAAACCTCCGGCGTATCGCGGAGAATCTTTTCCACTCGATCGAGCGCTTTATTCGTCGTCGCAAGAGAGCTGCCCGCGGGCATGATGTAGTCAAGGATAAAGCTTCCTTCATCCATCGCTGGCAACAGATTCGACCCGAGTGCGCTGTAGGCAAAGTAGCCAACTACGATGAGAACTCCGGAGATAGCTACCAGCGCCCAGCTTCGACGAATCGTCCAGCCGAGCACGCGGCTGTGAAAGCTGAGGACCCGGCGCATGAAAGGGCCGTTCTCGTCATGGTCCGCGATAGAGTTATCCGCAGACGGCTTCGAGGGTGCATCGTCGCGACGCTCGCGCAGAAGCGAAAGTGAGAGTGCGGGCGTGAAGGTCAAAGCCAACAGGAGCGATGTGAGAAGCGCCGCAGTCATGGTCACGGCCAGCGCCCGGAAGAAACTGCCGGTCACCCCTGTGACGGCAATCAGAGGAAGAAAGACGACCACAGGCGTGACGGTAGACCCGATGAGAGGAATCGTGATCTCGTGCAGAGCGGTGCGCACCGCATCGACACGGGACTGTCCACGATCCCGATGCACGACGATATTTTCCACGACCACAATGGCGTCGTCGATCACCAGTCCGATAGCGGCGGCAAGACCGCCAAGCGTCATCAGGTTAAAGCTCTGCCCAATAATCCAGAGAAAAAGAATTGTAACTGCGACGGTGACAGGTATCACCATGCCCGCGATCAGCGAGGAAGTCCAGTCGTGCAGAAATAGAAACAGAATGACGCACGCAAGCAACAGACCAATGAGAATGGCATCTCGAACGCTGGCGATGCTCTCGCGAACGAGCTCCGACTGATCATAGAAAGGTGTGAGATGAACCCCCGGGGGTAGAGTCTTGCTCAGCTGTGCGATCTCGAAGGCGACCGCAGCAGCCACGGCAACCGTGTTGCTGGAAGGCTGCCGCGTTATGTTGAGCAACACAGACGGTATGCCGTTGGCGTCGACGGTGGTGTAGACGGGAAGAGTAGCCGGCCCCAGGGTCGCTACATCCGAGATGCGAATCGGAACACCGGCAGCCGTAGTCTTGACGACGAGGCGTCCGAGCGATTCGACATCATGCGCCTGCGCACCCACCAGCCCAAGAATCAGCTGGTGATCGGCCTCGTACAGTCCGGGAGAATCAATGATATTCGACGTCTGCACCGCGTTCACAAGATCGAGAACGGTGATGCCCGCAGTCTGCAGACGCGCAGGATCGGGGACGATGTGAAACTCGGGAACCTTACCGCCCTGCACCACAACCGTGCTCACACCAGTGACGCGATTCAAAGGAGGTTTGAGATCATAGGTCGCGATCTGCCATAGAGCCGTGGGCGATACGGTGTTAGGCCCACGATCATCAGCCGTCAGCGCATACGCCACAATAGGAAAGGTCGCGAAGGTCAGGCGATTCGTCGTGATCTTTGCCGTGCTGGGCAGGCTCGACTGTATCTTCGCCAGGGCGGAGTCAGTGAGCTGCAGCGTGCGGAACATGTCCACGTTCCAGTCGAAGAACAGACTCACCTCAGCGGACCCACGACTGGTCGTGCTGCGAACCGTCACAAGTCCGGGGACGCTGTTGACGGCATCTTCAATGGGCTTCGTGATCGTGACCTGCATCTGCTCAACCGGCATCACACCGTTATCGACGCCGATCACCACACGCGGAAAGTTCGTATCCGGAAAGACCGAGATGGGCACCTGGAATGCCGCGTAGATGCCGGCAATCGTGAGCACGATCAGGAAGAAGAAGATCGGCTTGGCCGTACGCGAAAGCCAGAAGCGCTTTTCGTCGACTGCTGGGGGATTCGGCAGACTCACTCTTTGCCTCCCGCGTCGTCGTCGCTCTTGCCCGCCGAACCTTTCTCCTCTGCCGGTCCCACCTTCACCTTCGTGCCTTCGTCCAGCCCATAGCCGCCAGTCGTAATCACCATATCGCTCGGCTTGAGTCCGCTAAGTATCTGCGCTGACTCATCCGTCTGTATGCCGACAGTGACAGCCCGCTTCGCAGCCGCGCCGTCCGCGCCGACCACCATGACGATCTTGCCCGCGCCCTCTGGCGACCGCTGAACCGCCTCCGTCGGAATCAACAGCGCGTTCTCTACAGTTCTTCCCTTCAGAGTGGCGTGCACCGTAGTACCGGCCTTCAGTTTGCCCTTCGGATTCGGTACTCGGAGCCATACTTCAACCGTGGTGCTGCCAGGGTCGAGCGCCGGACTGATCAGCGAAACCTTGGCGTCTATCGGCTCCTCTATTCCCGGTACAGTAATCGTTGCGGCAGAACCCACGCTAAGCCGCTGCGCCTGAATCTGAGCGATGTGCAGCTTCGCGATCATGGCGGAGGTATCCATCACCGTCACGACAGGAGTTCCCGCAGCGGCGGTCTCCCCTGCGAAGAGTGGTCGATCCGTTACAACGCCAGAGATCGGAGTTCTAATGTTGGTGTAGCTAAGTTGCGCCTGCGCACCCAGGTACTTTCCCTTCGCAGAGGCGAGTGTCCCCTTGGCCGATTCCAGCGAAGCGCTGGTGCCAACCTTGCTAAGAGCCTCGTACCTCTGTTTCGCAATATCGTAAGCTGCCTGTGCCTGCAGTGCAGTCGTTCGCGCAGTATCGTAATCCCGGCCCGGGATCGCTCCTTGAGACAGCAGCTGCTTGCGGGCTTCGAGAATGCTGTTGTCGAGATCGAGGGTGGCCTTGGCCTGTTCGAGATCAAGCCGGGATCGAGTTTGCTCTTCGGGGACCGCAGACTGCGTTGCCGTCGCATAGGCCCCTTGCGCTGCATCGAAGGCCCCTTTGTTATCCATCGCGGCCGCGGCGAGATCTTCGTTTTCAAGCGTTGCCACGAGTTGGTCGGCCTTCACATGGTCGCCCCGTTGCACATAAAACTTACGCACCGGCGCCGTCACCTTAGGTAAAATCGCGGCCTGTGCAACCGGGGCAAGAGTAGCGTCTGCGTCAATCTCCTCGGTGATCGAGCCGCTTCCGGGATGGACGGCTTGCACTGTGACCACGGGTTTATCGGCCGTATCGTCCGCTTTCTTGCAGCCGTTCTGAAGCAGCATGGAAGCGGACAGGAACATCAAAGATGCGGCCAATGCCGGTGTTCCAGCACGTTGAGTCGTCGTAGTTACCATTTTGTTGGCCACGGTTAAATCGTCCCCGTAAGTAGTTGAAGATTTGCCAGCGCAAGCTGATAGCGAATGGTGCCGTCCTGATGAGCAAGCTCTGCACTGGTCAAAGAGTTCTGTGCATCAACAACCTCGAGAACAGTTGCCTCGCCGGCGGAGTAGCGCATCCTGGTCAGGCGAAGGCTCTCCCGCGCCGTCTGTACGCTCAGCTCAAGCGAAGCAAGCTGATCGTGAGCGAGCGAAGCCTCTCCATAGAACTCATCAAGCTGAGCGATCAGTGTGCGCTGCGTAGAAGTCAGCGCCACCTTGGCAGCATCGCGAAGGATGTGGGTCTGCTTAATCTTGTGCTGCGTCGCAAACCAGTCCCACACCGGAATGTCGAGCGTCGCCGAAGCGGAGTAGCCAAGGTTGCGAACACCGTCAGGGCCGTTTCTGGCGAACTGCGGGGCATCGATACCATACGAGTAGTTGAGCACCAGGTCAGGCAGGTAAGCAGCCCGTGCCGTAGTAATGTCGAGATCCTTCGCTCGCAGCGTTGCCAGGGCGCTCTTCAACTCGGGATTATTCGCGGCCGCCTGCGTCTCCACCACAGCTCGCTCCGGAAGCGGAGTTGCTGCAGGAAGCGTCACACTGTACGGCGAGCGCGGATCGGGAAACAACAACACGCCAAGATCAAGACGAGCCTTCTGCGCCTGCAGTTGAGCGTCCCCAAGATCTCGCTGCCGCTGTTGCAGCGTCAGTTGTGCCTTGATGACATCCGCATGGGCCACTTCTCTTGCAGTTTCGCGCTGCTCCGTCTGTTTCTCAAAGTCAGCAGCCTCATTGGTGGCGCGCTGTTGAATGACAATCCGTTCCTGCGCAGCGGTTGAATTGTAAAAAAGTCCAATGACCGTCGAGGTCAAACCCCTTCGACTGATCTCCATCTCCGCACTGGCGATCGCAGCAGCCGCGCCCGCGCGAGCCAGAGCCGTGTACTGTGCAAGTCCAATCGTCTCGGTAACGACGCCCTGGCTGATGTACTCGTGCACCGTATTGTTGGCGATGAATCTGGGCGCAGGCTGTGACCCGATCGAGCCAGTCTGGCCATTCGGCTGAGTGTAGAGATACTGATTGTGGTAAACCACGGACGGGAGCAAAGCCGCTCGGGCGATCGAGCGGTCAAGCTGTGCCGTCTTGCTCGCTGCCACCGCCGCGGCAAATGCGGGCTCATTCGTTCTTGCCAGCGACAGCGCCTGGTCTAGCGTAATTTCCTGACCAGCCTGGTTCGCACCTTGCACGACTCCTTGCGCCGCTACTCCACCGTTCGCTTGCGTGGCTGCAGCATCGATCGGCGGGGCAGCACTCTGCGACGGCCCAGGTAGCTCCGGCGCAGCTATCCCGGAAGTGGTTGTCTGCCACGCTTCAGCCGGTGATGGCGCGATGACAAGCGCCATCACCCAGCCAAACGCGAAGATCGTATTGAGTGGAAAGGTTCGTTTCATGGTCTGCTTTACACACGCCCATTGCGCGGAATATCCCGCGGCTAGTCTTGGCCGATCACCAGCACGGTAAAGCTGTCGGGCAGGATAGAGGGTCGCGGGCGAGGAGTCGCGGCGGTTGCAGGCGGGGTCGCACCGAACTTGGCCGTTACGGTGTAGATCTTTCCGGTAGACGGATCGAACGCCATCGTTCTCGCGCCCTTCATCGTCGGAAGCGTCTGTATCACCGGATACGTTGCTTTGCTGGCATCGACGACGCTCAACGTACCGTCGCCATTGGAAGAGAACGCCAACTTCTTGCTCGCGTCATATCCCGCGGCATCAGGCCCATCGCCAATGGTCGGCATAGCCAGCGACTTGCCGGTGTGCGAATCGGTGACGGCCATCTTCTTGCCGTCGCAGACCGAAAACAGACGTCCGCCCTCCTTATCGAAGGCCAGCCCCGACGGCGAGTCGCACCCGGGCAGCGGCCAGTCGGCTGTAACTTTTTGAGCCTTGGCGTCGAGTCGGACGAGAGTGTTTTTATCTTCGATATTCACGAAAACCGTTCCCTGATCATCGCTCTGAGGGAACTCCGGTCTGCCGGGTAGCGCAACCGTGCCAATCGCTTTACGACTGGCTACATCGATCACCGTGGCGTTCTTGCTTGTTCCATTGAACGCCCAGAGCGTATTGGTGGAGCCTTCGTAAGCCATGCCGTCGGGATTCGTTCCGGTCGGAATCTTCGTCAGCGTAGCAAAGTTGGAAGTATCGAAGACCACGACGTTGTTGGATCCGCCATCGGAAGCAAAGCCGGTCTTGCCATCGGGAGCGATGACGACGCCGTGGCATCGAGTCAATCCTTCAACGGCTCCGATCACTTTTCCGGTCGTGGTATCGACGACGTCGACCCGCGTCAGGTGGGCGATGTAAAGGCGGTGTGTCGTCGGATCGGCCGTCAGGTAGTCCCAACCACCCGTGCCTCCGATGGTCCATCGCTGTTCAATCTGAAATGGCTTTTGAGCCGTAGCAGACGCTGTCGTAAAGAAGGGAACCAGCGTCGATGCGGCAAAGAGGAGAGAAGAGACGACTCGTCTGCTTGTATTCGGCATGTCAAAAACACTCCAGAGTTGAAGAAATTTGTTCCCTACAAATATCGCAGAACTCGCTTAACGTACGCTTAAGAGCTCACAACTCCTTTTTCAAGGTTCCTTGCGACCCCAAGATCCGTTCTTTCTGAGGTGGTCTCGACCAAGGGCAGAGTAACGATGGCGCTCGTGCCGTGCCCAGGTCTACTCTCCAGGCGAATCGCGCCGTGGTATCGCAAGACGATCGCCTTTGAGATCGCCAGTCCCAGGCCCGTGCCACCCGTTCGCCGGCTGCGCGACGGGTCTCCTCGATAGAACCGATCGAAGACGTGAAGAAGCACGTCTTCCTGAATCCCCTCCCCATCGTCCTCAATAACCAATCGCGCCACCTTGTCCCGGCTGCTGACGATCGCGCGAACCTCGGCGCCGGCTGCGCTATGTTGAATCGCATTGTGAATCAGGTTCGAGCAAAGCAGGCGAAGCTGGTCGGGATCGCAAAAGACGAAGGCCGGACTCTCCGCGTTGATCACCAGGCTGATCCGGTGGAAGCTCGCCAGCGTCCGAAAGTGCTCCGCCACGTCACGGAGAACATCGCCAAGTTCGACCGTTCGATACGACTCTGGCTGTTCCGCGCCATCCTCAAGCCGCGCCAGAGTAAGCATCTTCGCGACAAGCTCCTCCATGCGCTCCGAGTCGATCGTCACTCGCTCCAGCCCCTCTTCATACTCCTTCGCAGACCTCGTCCGCATCGTCAAAAGCTGCAGAGAAGACTTCACCACCGCCACCGAGGTCTTCAGTTCGTGGGCCGCATCGCTGACAAACTGCTTTTGTTGCGCGAACGACTGCTCGAGCCTCAGCAGCGCCGACTCAATCGCCGAGACCAGCGGTTCAAGCTCTCGCACATAACGCGCCTGACTGGAAGGACCCAGGTTCCACGACGTGACAGAGATCCCCCCTGCCTGCTCGGCCAGTTCATATAGAGGTTGAAGCCCACGACGCAACAGATGTCGAAGAACCACGCCGGTTACCACGAGAAGGAGAAGACCCGAGAGCGCATAGAAAGCAATGGCGTTCCTGACTCGCTCCCACACCGGATGAGTACGCGAGCCGTAAAGAATAATGACATGCCGGGCAACGCCGCCCTTCGCATCCCCCGGATCGACGATCCGCAGACCGGGCCTGCGAATCACTCGATACCGAATCCCTCCAACCGTCAGATTGCGAAACTCCCTCGCATCACTGCTGGCCAACGCTTGTTCGCCGCCCGGCCACCCCTGCGATCCGATCACGCGGCCACGGTCGTCGCGCACGACATAAATGTCTCGCCGTGGAGCGAGCCCCTCGGTGCCATAAAGCATCAAGTTGTCTTCTGGGTCTTCTGCGTCCTGCACAGCACCAAGAACTGAATCTGCCCGGCCGCGAAGCATCACATCAAAAGCTCGAAAGTGTGAAATCCCCTCATAAACACTGGCGATCCCAATCAAGGCCAGCAAGGAGCAGAGCTCCACCAGAAGTACAGCCGTGATCAGGCGCCGCGTCAGGGAGTAGGTCTTCATCCCGATTCGTCCCCGGCATCCTTGTAGTTGCCGTACTCCAGCACAAGTCTGTAACCCCGATTGCGCAGATTCTCGATCGTCGGCGGATTCGTCCCCTCCCCCAGCTTCCGTCGCAAATTCGAAACATGCGCCTCGATCACATTAGAGTGATGCACCCAGTTGAAGTCGTACATATGCTCCAGCAACTCTCGCTTGGAGACGATGGCGCGTGGGCGATGCATCAGGTACTCGAGAATCCGATACTCCATCGGCGAAAGCACAATCGGATTGCCCGCGCGGAAGACGCTCTGGTCCCCAGTGTGCAGCTCCAGATCGCCCAGTCGCAGCGCCGGACTCGCCATACCCTTGCCCCGGCGAATCAGCGCCTTCGCCCTCGCAATCACCTCTCCCAGATCGAAGGGCTTGCTCAAATAGTCATCCGCGCCGCTGTTCAGCAGTTGAATAATGGAAGATCGTTCACTCAGCGCCGTCAGGATCAGTACCGCAGTGTTATCGCCTCGTTCGCGCAGCCGGCGAAGAACCGTCAAGCCATCCAGTTTCGGCAGCATCAGATCGAGAATGATCAGGTCGTAGCAAAGATTTTCAGCCAGATCCAGCCCCGTCTGCCCATCCTCGGCATGGTCCACCGCGAAGCCCGGCCCATCGCGCAGCGCGTGCGCCACGTTTTCAGCCAGGCGAATCTCGTCTTCAACCAGTAGTACGCGCATGTATAGATCTCAACATACAAAGCTTAAGTCAGCCTTAAGCCGCCTGTCGGCCGAATGGTTCTTGACAGCCTGGAGGCCGATCAACCGGCCTTGGCTCGAAAGCTTCTTCCACGTCTCTCCGGCCCAAGTGCAAAGATGAACAGCAGCATCACAATCACCACAACTTCAAAGATCGTAAGTGCTAAAGGATACCCCAGGTGGTCGCGCAGGAGAAACTCGATCGAGACCGCTGGCGACGCGATCAGCACCCCAAGCTGATACACAAAGCCGGGGAACAGACTGCGCACCGAATCCGGTGAGAGTTCGTTCAGGTGTGCCGGGATCACTCCAAAGGCTCCCTGCACCCCGGTCTGCATCAGATACGATCCAACCACCAGCACCAGAATCGTCCCGCCAAACGCCCACGCCGGAATCGCCGCAAGGCTCAACACCAGCGCCATCATAATCGCATATCGCCTTCCCACTCTTTCGGAGATATATCCAAAGAAGACGGCTCCCGTGATGGCCCCGATGTTATAGATAATCGGAATCCCGTACAGCGGCTTCATGCCCAGCACCAGAGAGCTCCCGATCGAGGGAACACTCTTCAGAAAGTCGGGGTAAAGGTCCTGCGTCCCATGCGACAGACAAGACATCACGACCATCACCAGCAACAGGTACGAGAAACTCCCCATGTGCTGAAAAAGAGTCTTGAAGATCGTTGTAACCGAGCCCATGCGGTGCAGCTTCCATGCCTCAGACTCCGGCGACAGCGTGGTTAGGACGACGATCACCGCCGCCATCAAGGTCCCCACCAGGAACATAGCATGCCAACCCAGACGCGGCATGATCGTCAACATCCCCACCGCGGCCAGAAGATATCCGAACGGATAGCCTCCCTGCATCATCCCGGAGAGCAAGCCGCGCAACTTTCTTGGCGCATTCTCCATCGCGAACGAAGCCCCGATACCCCAATAGCCGCCCATGCCAATCCCATACAGAGCCCGCATCGCGACGAAGAATCCATAGTTAGGAGAGAAGCCGCTCAAAACCGTGACAATCGAAAAGTAGACGACGCACAACATCAGCGGCTTCCTGCGTCCAAACCGGTCAGCCAGCGCTCCAAAGATCAGCGCGCCAACCGGGCGCATCGCCAGCGTGATGGAGATCGTCCAGACGATGGCTCGCTTCTCCACTTGGAAGTGGCTCGCCAGAGTGTCGAAGAGAAAGACGATGACAAAAAAGTCGAACGCGTCCAGAACCCAGCCCAGAAGACCGGAGGCTACCGCGAACTGCCAGCCGGGCGTGTTCTGCTCCTCTTGTAAAGAGGTCAATTCGTCTTCAATATGCATGCAAGGCCCTCGCTGGCATGGATGTTGCAGGCATCTGCAGTACCCCAGCAGACTTCTGAGCTAAAACTGCGTTTCTACTCTCAACAGAAGGTGGGGAGAAGAAGCATAGAGGAGCAAAGCGCGATGCCGTCTGCTGCCCGCCATCACGCTCAGGTTAGAAGACAAACTTCGCTCCAAGTTGGATCTGCCGGGATGACGACGAGGTCTGATTGAGAGCAGTGGGAAGAGCGCTGCCGTCAAAATCGTAGACAGAGTTGTTTTGGCCGAAGGTGTTCAGAAAGCCTGGCGAAAGATAGTTGGTGTGGTTGAGGATGTTGAAGAACTCCGCCCGGAACTGCACGTTGAAGGCGTCCGATATTCGCGGCACCTTGGTGTTCTTGAAGATGGAAAAATCTACAGTCGTCAGATGCGGACCATAGAAGCTGTTGCGTCCCGAGTTGCCGACAACGTTAGAGCAGAATTGACGCCCCGAAGGAGCCGGAGGTCCCGAGTAGTTCAGGAAAGAGTTCGGCGCACATCCCAGCGGATTCGCCGCACTCGCGATGCCAAGCGATAGTGGCGCCGTTGGTGGCGTAAAGCAATTCGTATTGATGTAGGCCAATCCCTTCCCCCCGGTGGGCTTGCAACCAGGAAGCAAGTCTGCAAAGTCCATGGAGAAGTCGCCGTTGAAGCCCGTGCCGAGCGGATCATTTCCTCCTCCCGTCGTCACTGTGAAAGGAGCGCCCGTCTCCGCGGTAACGATGCTTCCAATCTCCCACCCGTGGAGTGCGACGTTTGCAAACGAAGAAGAGAAGTTCGGAGCTGGAATCTCCCAGATGAAGTTGCCGGTCAACACCTGTCTAATGTCGAAGTCGCAAGCCCCAACCCTCGCCTGCTTGAAGGACAGAAGAGGAACAGCAATCGAATTCAAATAGGTGTCACCCGTAACCGGAGAGGAGCTAAGGTCGCGGCATTTGCTGAAGGTGTAAGACAACTGCCCCTGAATGCCATGATCCAGCGTTCGCTTCAGTTGAGATTGGAACGCCTCATAAGTAGCCGCCCCATCGAACAACACAGGACGAATCCCAGCGCCGCCGCCCCAGTTGGAGTCGACCCGCGTCCCAGTCTGGGTGTCGGAGCAAGTGTGTCCTGCGCCAAGCGAAGACGGGTCACAGGGGAAGACGATGCCGACCCCGCTCACCACGGTCCCCGGCACAAGATTGACATCGTCCGCTGCCGCTGACAGGTGGAGCGAGCGAGAGCCAACATAGCCGAGGGTCACCATGAAACCCTCTCCCAAGTCTCGCTGAACGTTGAGGTTCCAGTTATAAACAGCTGCGCGCTTCGGGTGGATATCGATATAACGGTTCCGAATCTTCTGACGATTGAAATTAACGTTGCCGTCGATCACACCGGTCCCCAAGGTTGCGTTAGGATCGGCGCCAATAATCTGGAATGGAGCGGTCGCAGCCGTGTTCAACCCAAACTCATAAGGCAGAGGAAGCACGTCGAACATCCCAGCGGCTCCGCGTACAGCGGTCTTTCCATCGTGAAACGGATCCCAGGAAAATCCCACGCGCGGTTCGAAGTTTTTGGTCGTCGGGTTCGACGAGATGGGACTGTCCACGCCCACCGGTCCGCATGCCGTGCTGCTGGCCCCGCAGTTGACCAGCGTCGTAATCTCCTGGAAGCCAGCGGCTGCCACCGTGTAACCATTCACCGTATAACCGGGGACTTTATTCGCATCGGTCGGTTTGGTCGTCGCCTCGTAACGCAGCCCCAGGTTCAGAGTGAAGTTTTTACTCACGGTCCAGTCGTCCTGAACATAGCCCGCGAAGAGACTCTCCCGCAGGCCCACCTCGGTCGACCCACCCGGAGCAAGCGCATTCAACTGATCGGCTTGATTGCTCAAAAACTTCGCAAGCGTGGAATACGTGTTCATTCTTCCATTTGGACTAAGCTGCTCGAGAACGTTGTAGCGCATCCGCTCAAACCCGAAGCCCAGCTTGATCGAGTGGGTGCCCTTCGTCAGAAAGGCGTCGTCATAGATCTGACCCGAAGTCCAGGCGTGGTTGAACTTATTAAATCCATTGAGCCCATAAGCCGTCGTAAGGCCGGCGACCGGTAGCTGCGGCGGCGCTTTCGCCCCCGGCGCAATCGCAAGCGCCGCATCCGTCGCTACAGCGTTGCCGGAGACGGGCGTATTGATCTTACCGATAATTCGGCTGACGCCGCCTCGCACCGTGTTGGCGAACGAAGGGTTGAAGACGTGGGTCTCTTCCGCGGAATAGAGTTGCCTCCGAGAGAAGACACTGTGGACCGCATTATTGAGCGGATCGGCCTGAGTCTGCGGCCCGGAATCGAAGAAATAAGTCGCATCAAGATTGTCCCGGTTCGAGATCTTCTGATCGAAGCGGGTGATGACATAGTTCTCCGAGGCATGCGTAGGCGTTGACACATTGATCGATTGAATCCCGTTCAGGTCGGGCGCGCCCGCAGGAGCAACCGGCCACAACGCAAGGTAAGGAACAATCGCAGGCACCGCGAGTGCTCTCGAGGCAGCGTCCGGAACGTGGATCGTGCCGGAGCTCGACTGGCTCTGCCGAATCCCTTCGTAGTCTACGAAGATAAAAGAATGGTCTTTGACGATCGGCGCGCCCGCGGAACCGCCAAACTGTATGCGGCGGAACGGCGGAATCTTAGGTCCATCAAAGTAGTTGCGGGCATCGAAGATGCTGTCGCGATCGAAGAAGTACGCCGTCCCATGAATCTCGTTCGTGCCCGACTTCGTAATCGCATTGATCACTGCGCCAGAGGTACGCCCATACTCCGCCGTGTAGTTGGCCGTCAGCACGGAGAACTCGCCGATCCCGTCAACGCCAAGGTTCACTCCCGTTGCCCCGCCCGGCGCCGCGTTCGAGTAGTCATTGGTCACCATGCCGTTCACCCGATAGGTATTTTCGTTGGCACGATGACCGCCGTCGCTCAACTGATTGCCAAACCCACGATTTCCCTTGTTGGCGCTAAAGCCGGTAGTCGCCTGGTTCGGAATGCTGACAACTCCCGGCTCCAGCGTCGCCAGCGAGGTCCAGTCTCGACCGTTCAGCGGCAGCTCCCGCACCGTCCTCGAATCCACCGTCGCGCTCAGCCCAGACGACGAGGATTGAATCGACGGCGGAATCGTCGTCACAATCACCGTCTGCGAGACCTTGCCGACCGACAGCTTTCCATCGTAGGTCTGTTGTGCGCCCACGGTCAGCACCAGCCCCTTTTGCAGCACTGTGCTAAAGCCGTTCGCCTCGACCTTGACGTTATAGTTCCCGGGAAGAAGATTCGGGATGACATAGAACCCGGCATCGTTGGTCGTGGCGGATCGGCTCGACCCGTTCGATATATTCTGCGCGGTCACCAGTGCTCCCGCCACCACGGCGCCTGAGTTGTCAGAGATCTCCCCCGAAAGTGTCGCACCCGATACCTGTCCCGCGGCCGGCTTCGCAAAAACTCCACAGGCGAGTAGCGCACTCAACGTGCCAACCAGCAAACGTGACCCAAGCTTTCTAAAGTCGATTCCAACCGTCATAGCGCCTCCAACTGCCTCAGTGAGAAAATAATTTTCTGTGCTCGTGGCACAGTTTAGGACTCTGCAAGTGCGTGAATATTCCACTCTGGCCATCACACAGGCAATAGCTTGCGTATCAGTTGCGAAACATTTGGAGATAACGCTACTACTCCTTTGAATTGAAGGAGTTTCGGCGGCGGGTAACAGCCCCCAGCCCGCGCCTTTCTAATTGACACGACACAGAACGGGGGCTTATAGTTCGACGCTATCCTCAAGTCTTTCCAAACGCGGGCTTATCTCTCATGATCTCGGAGCAAGTCGAAACCCCCTTCCGCATCGTACGATTCGGCCTTTTCGAGGTCGATCTGGAAGCCTGCGAGCTGCGAAAGAAGGGTCTGCGCATCAAGCTTCAGGATCAGCCGCTGCATATCTTAAGAGTGCTGATCGAACGTCCCGGAGAGATCGTAAGCCGCGAAGAGCTGCGTCATCGACTCTGGCAGCCAGACACCTTCGTCGACTTCGACCACAGCCTCAATACCGCGATGATGCGGCTCAGAGAGGTTCTGGGCGACTCCTCCGAGAATCCCCGCTTCATCGAGACCGTCCCACGGAAGGGATACCGGTTCGTCGCCCCGGTCCACCACGTCAGACCCGACACCGCAGCAGACTCCATCGTCGTCGTCACTCAGGACGTGAATCACGCTGGTCTACCGCCCGGTAACGAATCGAAGGACCTCTATCCGATCGCCACTGACGAGACCTCCGCTCCTGCCACCTGGGTCAGGAAAAACCTTCAGATCTCGTTGTTTCACGCGCTGGCTCTTGTCGCGGCTCTGGTTCTATTGACAGCGATCCTCTCGTCGATCTTCTTCAGACTCCGACCCAATAGCATCTTTTCGAGCGCGTCATCGAAGCCCATCACGTCTTTAGTCGTGCTGCCCATGGAGAATCTCTCCGGCGACAAGAGCCAGGAGTACTTCGCCGACGGCATGACCGACGAGCTCATCGCAAGCCTGGCAAGAATCAGCTCCATCCGCGTTCTCTCTCGAACCACAGCGATGGAGTACAAAGACTCGCATGAGTCGCTTGGAAAGATCGCACGTGACCTCGGCGTCGATGCAGTCGTCGAAGGCACCGTTCTTCGCTCTGGCGATCGTGTCAGGATCACCGCAGAGCTCATTCAAGTCTCCACCGACAGGCATCTCTGGGCCGACACCTACGAGAGCCCCCTCGATGACGTGCTCACCCTGCAAAACCGCGTCGCTTCGGCAATCGTCGATCAGATCCGCATCCAACTCACCCCGCAGGACAAAACTCGCCTCGCCAGCAGGCGTCTCGTCAAGCCCGACGCGTACGAGGACTTCCTGAAAGGGTTGTTCTACTGGAACAAGCGATCCAGGGAAGATCTCCTCAAGGCCATCGACTACTTTCAATCGGCCATCGTCAAAGACCCGCAGTATGCCCTGGCCTACGCCGGCCTGGCCGATTGCTACGGCATTCTCGGCGCAGCTATCGTAGGCACCGTTCCTACGATTGAGGTCGCACCGAAGGCTGAAGCCGCTGCCATGAAGGCCGTCGAGCTCGATGACTCTCTCGCCGAGACCCAGACCGCCCTCGCAACCGTCCAGTTCAACTACAAGTGGGACTGGAAGGCCGCCGAAAGAGGCTTCCGCAGGGCCATCGAGTTGAACCCAAACTACGCGACCGCCCATCAGCGATACTCCCTCTACCTCACCGCCATGGGACGTCGCAGCGAAAGCTTGCAGGAGATGGAGCGCGCTCGCTCCCTTGACCCCCTCTCCGTCAGTATGAACTTCAGCCTCGGATGGCGACTGTATATGGCGCGTGAGTACGATCGAGCCCTCGTGCAGTTGAACGATGCCATCGAGATGGATCCATCCTTCGTCCTTCCTCACATCGTGCTGGGGCAGACCTACGAACAGATGGGAGACTATGCGAAGGCGATAGCCGAGTTGGAGAAGACTGCGATCATGTCGCACCGGAGTACCCCGGTCATCGCAGCTCTCGGTCACGTCTACGCCGTCGCAGGCAGACCAGCTGATGCCCACAAGATTCTCGACGAGCTCCAGTCCGAGTCACGCACTGGCTACGTCTCTCCTTTTTACATCGCCCTCGTCTACGCAGGATTGAAAGATGAAAATCACACGATGGAGTGGCTCGAGAGAGCCTACGCGGACCGCTCCAACAGCATGGTCTTCACCGACGTCGATCCCCGATTCGATAACCTGAGAAACGACCCGAAGTTTCAAAACCTCCTTCAGCGAATGAACTTCGTCAACTAACCATCTTCACGGATGCATCGTTATGAATGCTCATAGATGCGTCGTTATGGATGCTAAACATTCTCAAAGATGCGTCTTTATGAATGCCAAGCATCTTTATTGATGTGTCATTTAAGATGTCAAGCATCCCTATTATTGACGCGTCATCTCGACCGGAGCCGTGCGGTCTTATCGCACGGCGCAGTGGAGAGATCCCTGTATTTCGCCTTTGCAGTTGCAAAGATCCGCTTTTTGCTAACTTACTTCACCGCAATTTGCTGACTCCCTGACTTGCTGACTCGCTGACTTGCTCCTGCCCCTAAAGCTTCGGAGAGGGCAACACCGTCGAGTTGCGTGGAGTCGTCTGAAGCACCAGACGAGTATCGCGAGCGAAGGTAACATCCCGTCCGCGCTTGATCCATCGCTCATAGATCGAAATCGCCGCTCCATAATAGCCGATTCCTGCAGCGACATTTCGCTCCTGCAAAGCCGTTCCGATGATAAAGCCGATAACGCCAAGGCTGTTGGAGGCAACTGCGTCTTTGCCAAATCCGCCGCCCCCTCCCTCGCCCTTGTCTACATCGAGTGGCCGCGCAGCCAGCACCAGCAGCGTGAAGGGAACCAGAAGTTTATCCTGCGGCTTTGGTTTCACCTGGCCCTCTGAATCGAGCGCAAGCTTGTCTGGTGCGGCCGAATCGGCTCCGGTAAGCGACGCCTGAACATTCTGCGTCATACCGCTGGGAAGAATCAGCTTCTTAAAGTCGAAGTGCAGCGTTCCGCCACGACCGAAGCTGCGGGCAGGCTTCGCCTCGGTCACCGCTCCGACGATGGTGGCGCCTTCGGGCACGGCGATCGTGTGGTCCGGGTTGTAGATAGGTTCAGCCACCGTCGCCTTGATCGCCTCACCGGACTTTGAGGTAGCGGAGCTCAGTGCTTCGCCAAGATAAGCCTGGATGATCCACGTTTTGCTGTCCGTCTCTGGCGGCGCAGGGGGCACGGCGACGGGCTGCGCCTTTGCCACCGTGTCCACAACTGTCTGCGAAAGAGACAGTGGCTCGGAGGTTTCAACCGTCCAGGCCGTCTTCTTTTCAATCCGCTGAGGGTGATACGGAAGCTGCGTGTAAAGAAACTGCTTCAGGCGGTCGCCCTTATCCGGCCCGGTCACAATCGTGAGCTTGTCCTTCAAAATCTGGACACCATTGTCCCACTGCTGATGGACGAAACCCCCTTTACGTGGTGGCGGCGCAACCAGACGATAGATCGGCGCGCCATCGGTGGCGACCCCGGTCACAAGAGGGACCGTCGTCCCATCGGCCAGCGTGACGCTCGTAAAGCGAACCACAGGAGTTCGAAACGGAGTAAAGTCTCCCCGCAGCCGAGCGCTAACACGGCGGGAGTGGTTCGCGTGCAGACCTACGACTGTACCGGAGACAACGGTCTTGGCTGGAAGGACTTCCGTGCTGTCAACATAGATCGGGTAAATAAGCTCTGCGTTTATCGCCTGGCCGACCCGCATAGGGAGATGATCTTCAATCTGGACCGGGAAGGGTGTACCTGCGGGAACGGTAAAGCTTTGAGCTGTGCAGATACTGGCGAAAAACGCCATGGAACACAAGGGGAGTCTTCGCAAATCCATACTCCATGATGAACTTCAAAACTTAACTGAACATTAAGACGCACGGATCGCAAAGACGTTGGGGTCAAAGGCGCACACAGGGACCAAATTGTCGCAGTGTTTCTACCTTCATGCCCATTTAAGAATTGGATGGCATCCTGTCGGCGGTCTTAGAAGACCACAGGAGCAAGCCATGAAAAAAAATCTGCCACTCTTAACCACCACGCTTCTGCTAAGCAGCTCCTCTTTGATCGGGTTTGGACAAGAGAAGACCTTGAGCCGTTCGCAACTTCCACCCGCCGTCGAGAAGACCGTTCAGGCCCAATCCCAGGGAGCCACCATCAAAAGATTTGTCACGGAACGGGAAAACGGAAAGACCGTCTACGAAGCCGAGATGACAGTGGACGGCCATACAAAAGACATCCAGATCGCAAAGGATGGAACTCTCAACGAGATCGAAGAAGAAGTCGCCATAGACTCTCTTCCTCCCGAAGTTCAAGCAGCATTGCGAAAAAAAGCAACAGGCGCAGTCATCACCAAGGTGGAATCCTTAACCAAACAAGGCACTCTCGTCGCCTACGAAGCAGCAACCCTGAAGGACATCAAAAAGGCGAAGTTCAAGTCGGCCCCACAGGAAAGCAACTAGCGCATCCTGAGTAACGCCGCAGGCGAAGCGTTCCGATTGAAATATTGAAACTAACTCAAACTCTTCACTGCAGGAGCAGAGCGACCGCCTGCGGAAGCGAGATGTCCAGAGGCAGCGCCTGAAAGTCTCGATGGATGGAATGCTGTCGCCGCCCTATCGTTTTAAAAAATGCGATCCGTCCGTCGATCTTTACGTCCAGCACAGTAGTCTTCCAGACATTCGGCCCGACAAGATCGCGCGTCGTCGTAAAGTTCGTCCCCCGATGAATGGTGCCCAGCAAACCGTATCCAAACGAAACGTCGTCGTCGAGGGCGCCGCTGAGCTGATGCAGTCTCCGGGATCGGCTGTCAGCGATCAGCGTCCCCTTCATGCCATGAAGCGCCCGCTCCTCGAAGGTCTGCGGAACGTAGTTCGGGTTGGGCTTGTAGTTGATGCGAACCCAATCCCCCTCGCGGCCGCCGTCCTCGAACACGAAAGCTCGAGGCAGCAGATCAATCATCTGGCGCGCGCGGTTCTCGTCGCTCTGCTGCTCCTGTCTGCTGTTGCGAAGTGAACTCGGATCAGCTGCAATCGACCTGATCCGTGCGATCTCCTCCGCGCGCCGGCTGGCAGAGAGCGGATGACCATCCTCCGCAATCAGGTATCGCAGCCTCCCCTCCCAGATATCCGCGACACGCTCTGTCCACACATGGCCCTTCGTCCGGTCCGAGGTCTCGATCGAAGTGTAGAGAAACGGCGGCCGCTGCGAGGAAGCCTCTCGCTCTGCGCTGACAACCGACCTCACCACATTCGAAAGACTTTCGTTGCTCTGCGCCCGCAAGCTCGTGCCATAGAATCCCAGCCCAACACTCAGTACCGAGAAGAGAAGAGCCCGGTTGATTCGATAAAGGGAGCCGCGGGCATCTGCCATGAAGAAGAGCTTACAAATCGAGGATTAAGTGGACCTTAAGAAAAGCTCTGACGTCCTCGAACTCACCTCAAGAAACCCGTTCAGCATGTCTTAAGCTTCACTCGTTAACATAAGCGCATGTCGCCGCGTCACCTGTTGCTTTTTCTGCTGCTCACACTCTCCTGCTCTTCCTTCGCGCAGACTCTGCTCTCTGTCCGCGGTTCTATCCTCGATCCCACAGGCGCAGCCATCCCCGGCGCCACGGTGCAACTCGAAACCACCTCCGGCACTCTCGCCGCCCAATCCGCATCCGACGACCGAGGAAACTTCATCCTCAGCAATCTCTCCCCCGGCACCTACTCCCTCAGCGTCCCCGCCTACTCCGGCTTCGCTGCACACGCTACCCCGCTCCACCTCACCACCAGCATCGCCAACGTAAAGATCACCCTCTTCACTCAGTCCGTCAATCAGGAGGTCAACGTCGGCGACAGCGACCAGTCCCTCTCCACCGACTCCTCCGCCAACAGAGACACCGTCGCAGTCTCCGGCGACGACCTCCGCAAACTCCCCGTCTTCGATCAGGACATCGTCGCCACCCTCACTCCCTTCCTCGACTCCTCCGCGGGCTCCTCCGGCGGCACCACCATCATCGTCGACGGCGTCGAGATGAAGTCCGTCGGCGTCTCTGCCTCCGCCATCCAGGAGGTCCGCATCAACAACGACCCCTACTCCGCCGAGTTCACCCGCCCCGGCCGCGGCCGCATCGAGATCACCACCAAGCCCGGCTCCCCCACCTTCCACGGCGAGGCCAACTTCATCTTTCGCGACTCCGTCTTCAACGCCAAGAATTACTTCTCTCCCGTCCGCCCGCCCGAGACCCGCCGCATCTACGAAGGCCACCTCGGCGGTCCCCTCGGACACGGTGGACACACCAGCTTCATCGCCTCCGCATCCTACCGCCAGCAGAACACCGCCTCCGTCGTCAACGCCATCGGCCCCAGCGGCCCCATCAGCGAGAACGTCCTCACCCCCAACCGCAACTCGCAGTACTCGATGCGCCTCACCCACGACTTCTCCCCCGCCCATCGCCTCTCCATCGGCTACAACTTCGAGAGCTCCGCCAGCACCAACGCCGGAGTCGGCGGCATCACCCTCCCCGAGGCCGGCTACAACCTCAACTCCCGCGAAGACGACGCCATCTTCAACGACCGCCTCATCCTCACCCCCAACCTCATCAACCAGCTCCTCGTCACCTTCGAGAAGGATGAGGACGTCACCAAATCCGTCACCGACGCCCCCTCCCTCCAGATCAGCGGCTCCTTCATCGGCGGCGGCGCGCAGGCCGACATCGCACGCACCGAAAACACCATCCACGTCAACGAAATCCTCACCTGGAGCCACGGCAAGCACTACCTCCGCGTCGGCGTTCAACTCCCGCAGTTCAGCCGCCGCGCCGTCGACGACCACACCAACCGCCTCGGCACCGCCAAATTCGCCTCCCTCGCCAACTACGCCGCAGACAAGCCCTACGTCTTCACCGCGCAGCAGGGCATCGGGCGCGGCCTCTACTGGATCAACGAGCTCGGCTCATTCATTCAGGATCAGGTCAAGCTCACCCCGCATCTCCAGGCCTCACTCGGCCTCCGCTACGACTGGCAGACCTTCCTCCACGACAACAACAACCTCTCCCCTCGCATCTCCCTCGCCTACGCCCCCGGCAAAGGCAAGACCATCTTCCGCACCGGCACCGGCATCTTCTACGACCGCACTGGCGGCGACTTTCCCGCCAACGTTGTCCTCCACGACGGCGTCGTCCTCCACTCCATCCAGATCCAGAACCCCACCTACCCCATCCCGCCCGGCTTCGACTTCGGCACCATCCCCACCAACCTCGTCCGCTTCGCCCCCCACAGCCGCACGCCCTACGCCATCCAATACAGCTTCGGTGTCGAACGCCAGATCCACAAGACCGTCACCGTCACCGCAGCCTATCGCGGACAGGTCGGCGTAAAGTCCTTCCGCTCCCGCGACGCCAACGCCCCCATCCTCCCGCCCGACCCCAACCTCTCCGACAACTACCCGCGCCCCGATCTCAACTACGGACAGATTCAGCAGGTCGAATCCGGCGGCCGCAATCTTCTCAACGCCCTCGACCTCTCCTTCCGCGGACAGGCCGGGCGCTGGTTCTCCGGTCAGGCCCAGTACACCCTCTCCCGCTTCGACAACAACACGGGAGGCATCAACGCCTTCCCGCAAAATCAGTACAACCCCAATAACGAGTGGGGTCGCGCCGATCTCGATCGCCGTCAGCGCTTCAACCTTGTAGGCAACATCAACCCCGACCACTGGCTCTCGCTCGGCGTCATCGCCACCCTCTACTCCGGCACGCCCTACACCGAGACCACCGGCAACGACGACTTCCACACCGGCCTCGGCAACGCCCGTCCCGCCGGCGTAGGACGCAACACCCTCCAGGCAGGCGGCGTCGCCTCGCTCGACCTCCTCTACAACCACGACTTCCGTCTCACCAAAGAAAAGGGGGACAACGCCAAGTTTCTCTCCGCCGGCATCTCCGCCTTCAACGTCCTCAACCGCACCAACTACACCAGCTACATCGGCTCTCTCAGCTCGTCTCTCTTCGAGCACCCCACCGCCGCCCTCGCAGGCCGCCAGCTACAGTTCTCCCTCGGCTACCGCTTCTAACCCAAAGTTCGCCGTTGCTGTCGCTCTTGCTTTTGTTGTTGTCTTCGCGTGTCTCTTCTCATCTTGCAAACAAAAACCACGTCATCCTGAGCGAAGTTGCTCACGGCTTTTTGTGAGCAACGCAGCCGAAGGATCCCCGTATTTGTCTTTGCAGTTGCAGTTGCAGTTGCAGTTGCTTTTGCTTTTACAGTTGTCTTCGCCGTCATCCTGACCTGAGCGAACTCGAATGGGGAAGGATCCCGACACCTTACACCCACCCATACCATTCGAACCTTCCAACCCAACACCCACAAAAATCGCCATCTCAACCGAAGCTGTCCACGGCCTCACCACCAACAGCGCAGCGGAGAGACCCCACCACTACTACCCACCATTCGCAAACAACTGCAACAAAGCAGCACTAGCCTCCTGCACATCCCGGATCTTGAACTCAGGATCAAGCTGCAGCGCCTTCGCCCGCGGAGCCAGCGCCGTCAGCGACCGCATCACCGTCTCCGCAGACAGACGCGGAGTGCTCGGCCCCACCACCAGATACTCCATCCCTTCCACCTGCAGCAGCGTCTTCGCATCGCGGAACGAGCAGGTCGATCTCACGTCATATCCATGCTGCGTCAGCACCGTCCTCACAAACACGCAAAGGTCGGCCGACTCATCCACCACCAGCACTCGCGGGCCCTGCTGCTTCTGCGCCGCCCCCGTCGGCTGCTCCTTCAAATACGACTGAATCGCCTCCTCCTCGGTCGCATAGCTCCCGAGCAAAGCGGAGACCTTCGTCGACTTCAGCAGGTCCGTAAGAAACTTCGGCGGACCAGCCAGCCGAAGATCGCCCCCGCGTCGGCGCATCCGTTCGGAGAATCGCACCAGCAGCCCCAGCCCAATGCTGTCCAGCCGGCTCACCTCGCTCAGCTCCACCACCAGCTGCGAGAACTCACGCGCCCCCTCGTCCAGCGCAGCCTCCAGCGCCTTCACCTCCTCGCCCAGAACAATACGGCCCTTGCACTGAACCAGGTAGACGTTTCCAACAAAGCGCGAACTCAGATTTAGCAGCATGGACTACCTCGGCAGCCAGGCTCTGCGCGAGATCGCTCTCACCCGCAGAGAAAATAAAAGATGACCTGAAGCTGTGGTCCCCAATCATCGCACCCGAAACCGCTCCAAAGCCATTCTTCTTTCACCGCTCCCCGCTCGTGTCCTGCCGGACGGGCGCCCTGCGTGGGCAGCGGTCACTTCGTGACGCGTATACCGGTCTAGGCAGCACCTAACATCCACGGTCCTCCCGTTGGTCGGCACGAACTCCGGCTCGCGACCAACGGGAGCGCCAACCGAAGGGGTATACAAGTCACGAAGTGACCGCTGCCCGCGCAGGGCGCCCGTCCGGCAGGACAGAGCTTCGATCAACATCGAAAAAATAATTCAAAAAATCTTCGCCAAATTTGGCGTATGAGTTATATCCAATTCGCTACAATTAAATAAGAGATCAAACCCAAGGGCTGCCTGCGGCGAAAGCTGCGGCAGCCCTTCACCTTTAACCCGTACCCAAATCACCACCAACGCACCACGAAAGAACCACCGAGACACCATGGAACGCAACATCGATCACGCAACCCAAAGAACCACGAAAGGAGGAGGACCCGCACCAAAAAGCCAGCTAACTGAAACAAAATAAATATTTTAGGCACAACCCACATGGATGCAATGGTTTAGCGACACACACTGCCGCTAAACCATTGCATCCATTTCACTTACCCCTAAAATACCCCCCAGGGGGGAGGGGGGTACCAACCGCACCACCAAGGAGCCAAAAAAATGGAAACCGCCATCTGCCGTCACATCAAGACCAACGGACGCCGCTGCAAATCACCCTCTCTCGGCCTCTCCGCCTTCTGCTACTTCCACTCCCGCCTCCTCCGCCGCCACAGAACTCTTCTCGCAACCGCGCCCTCCCTGCCCGCAAGCCAGCCGGACACCCCGCCCACGGCCACTGGAGCGCCCCAGTATCTGCCCGAAGCCGTCCCCTTAGAGCTCGACCTCCCGCCGCTGGAAGATGTCGAGTCCATCCAGGTCTCCATCTCCCTGCTCGTCGCCGCCCTCGCCCGCAATCGCATTGATTCTAAACGGGCAGCGGTCCTTCTCTATGGCCTCCAGCTCGCCTCCACCAACGCCCGCTCGGTCACCATCGAACCCACCGCCGCCTCCATCGTACGCACCCTCGCCCGAACCAGATCGGGCCGGGACCTAGCCGTCGATCAGTAATTGCCCAGTAGTAGCCCAATAACCAAGTAGTAGCCCCGTAGCCTAGTAGCCTGCCGAAAAAAACCGAAGAGCCTTGCCAATCCGGGCAAGGCTCCGCACCATGGAACCAGACCACCGAGGCCGGCCGACGTCTAACGAAACAAGCAGGGAACAAGTAAGGGAACAAGAGTAAGGGAACAAGGGCCCGGTCCAGAACGTAAGTCCTCTCATCCGATGCCATGGAAGTAGCCTTAAATCTCGATCCCATCTCCCGGATAGCTCTCTATCGCCAGATCTACGATGGCCTGCGCGGCGGAATCGTCGGAGGAAGGTTCGAGGCTGGCGCCAAACTGCCTGCCTCACGAGCTCTCGCAACCTCGCTCGGTGTCTCGCGAATCACAGTCACCGAGTGTTACGACCGCCTGATCTCGGAGGGATATCTCGAAACCCGTCGCGGTTCGGGAACCTTCGTCTGTTCCTTGCTGCCCGAAACGGATATGTACGCCTCCAGCGTGACCGTAGAGATCGATCCAGAGCCCCAGAGTTCTGCACCCATCCGGCTCTCCGCCTATGGCGACCTCATCAACGCGCCGATCCGACCGCCCATCCCCCCCGGTATCATTCGCCTCGACTCGCACGGACCGGACGTAGCCTCCTTTCCGCGAAAGCTTTGGACCCGGCTCCTGGTTCGACGCATGCAGGAGGACGGCCTAAACCTCCTGCAATATACCCAGGAGTTCAGCGGCAACACCGACCTGCGCGTAGCCGTGGCCCACTATCTGCGCATGTCCCGCGCCGTCGTCTGCGATCCGAGTCAGATCATCATCACCAGCGGATCCCAGCAGGCCATCTACCTAGCCGCAAGAATCTTTCTCGATCCCTCCGACTTCGCCGCGATCGAAGCGCCGGGATACCGCTTCGCCGGACGAATCTTCTCCTCCCAGGGAGCCACCCTCCTGCCGATTCCAGTCGACCGCAACGGTATGCAGGTCTCGCAACTCAAAAGGCACGCCGACAAGACGGTGAAGCTCGTCTATGTCACCCCTTCGCATCAGTACCCCCGAGGAGTTTCACTCTCGATCCCACGCCGTATGGACCTGCTGGCATGGGCAAAACAAGCAGGCGCTCTGATCCTCGAGGACGACTACGACAGCGAGTATCGATACAACGAGAGGCCGCTCCCCTCCATTCAGGGGATGGTGCCCGATGCTCCGGTACTCTACGTCGGTACCTTTTCGAAACTGCTGTTCCCCACCTTGAGGCTGGGTTATCTCGTCGTGCCCCGTGCCTTTCAGAATGTATTTACAGGGGCCAAACTGCTCTGCGATCTTCAAAGCTCTTCGATCGACCAGCGCATCCTCACAGACTTTCTCACTGAGGGACATCTCGAACCCTATGTCAGAAAGATGCGGATCATCTACGGCAACCGCCGCGCCGTGCTGGTCGAATCCTTGCAGAAACACTTCGGCCGCAGAGTCACAATCTACGGAGACCATGCAGGGATGCACTTCCTGGCTGACTTCCAGATCGACCTCTCCGAAACGGAGGCCTTCGACCGCGCACTCGCCGCCGGGGTGCGGTTAGAGCGCGTCTATTGGCCGGCATGTTCCGAGGTAGAGCGCCCCGGCCACGTCCAATTCGTCTTTACCTTCGCGGCTCGCAGCGAAGAGGAGCTTGTTCTCGCAGCGGAAAAACTGGCTCGCGCCTTTCTCTCCTGACGGAATCTGATCGAATCGATTCGCCGTCGTCACTCCGGCAAGTATTATCAGGGAGTCGCTTAGTGATGCACTTTGGTCGTTGTTGATTCACGCGTGGCCGCAGAGGAGCCACGCTGCGGTCCAACAATAGAGACTATTTGACCTAACCCTTAGTTCGTCGAGGAGAAGAGGATCCGGATGACCTGTCATACACGTAGAAACTTCCTCCAGTCTGCCACCGCCGCGATCGTCTATAGTTCCTCTTTTCTGAAGAGTGATCGATTATGGGCTTCCCCCTTTGGCCTGCCGATCGGCCTCCAGCTCTATTCCGTCCGCGAGATGCTCGCAAAAGACTACGAGGGAACGCTCAAACAGATCGCCGCGCTTGGCTATCAGGAGGTTGAGGCGGCAGGCTACTTCGACCGCTCGCCCGAGCAGGTCAAGAGCGCGATGTCGGCAGCCGGTCTCAAGTGCGTCAGCGCTCACTACTCCTACTCGAGTCTGAGCAAAGACTTCGATAAGATCGTCGCCTTCAACAGAGAGCTGGGCGTGCGGTACATCATCTGCGCCTTCCCTGGTATCAAAGACCCATCGCGGTTGAAAGACACGTCTTATCCCACAATGATTCGCTCTTTCACCCTGGAGGACTATCGATGGAACGCCGATCAGTTCAACAAGTTTGGCGAAAAGGTGAAGGCCGCCGGCATGAAGTTCGGTTATCACAACCACACTATGGAGTTTGGCAAACAGGGTGGTGTCGTTCCACTCGACGAGATGATCCGCCTGACCGATCCTGAGTTGGTGACCTTCGAATTGGACTGCGGGTGGGTCATCGTTGGCGGTGCCAATCCGGTGGACTATCTTCAGCGCTATCCTTCTCGAATCTCCATGCTTCATGTCAAAGACTTCAAGCACACCGATAAGTCGGTGTCTGTCATGGAACCGCCTCCCGCGGCTGAATTGGGGAAGGGAACCCTGGATTACCGTCCAGTCTTTGAGGCGGCGAAGAAAGCAAACCTGAGACATTACTTTGTCGAGCAGGAAGCATATGACATCCCGCCCCTGGAGGCGCTTAAGATCGACGCCGACTACATGAAAAAACTCACAGTTTAGGCAAGATCCTTACTCCGGGCAAGAGCCCTTTGTAGCACCGAAAACTCTAATTCTCGAACGTTGCGGCGAGGTCGTTGCTGAAATTGGTTCGTAAAATAATGCAAGTCATCGGTGATTTGAAGAGTCGTGGTGGCAAGATTTGTTAGTCGACGAATCGGCAGTCGATTATCTATACTGAACGTCTAGTTTACAATGATTTTGTTGAGAACCGACGTATGAGAAAACAGCAAACCCCGGAACTCGCGGAGAAGCCGAGGAAACGCGGGAGACACCGCAGCCTCGAGGCAAAGACAGCCATTCTGAAAGCGACACTTCAGTTGCTGGAGCGCGAGTCGCTGCGCAAAGTGACCGCGGATGCAATCGCAAGACGGGCTGGTGTCAGCAAGGCCACGATCTACAAGTGGTGGCCGAACAAGAGCATGGTGGCCCTGGACGCTTATCTGGCCGGAATGACGGACAGGGTTCCAACGCCCGATACGGGGTCGGCCGAAGAAGATTTTACCGAGCAGCTGAAGTCATTGACCGCTTTCTATACCTCTACGCTAGGGCGGCTCTTCTGCCAGTTTATTGCGGAAGGGCAGAGTGATCCGGGATTTCTGGCCTCGTTTCGAGAACGTTTCCTCTATGCCCGCAGAGATGCTGCGCGTGTCATGTGGCGCCGCGGCGTAGACCGTGGCGAGATTCGCAGCGCTGTCGACGGGGAGATCGTTCTCGACCTGATCTATGGGCCCACCATCTTTCGATTGCTCGCCGGCCACGGCTCACTCAACAACTCAGAGTCTGAGGCAATGGTGGAAGCTGCGTTCGGAGGTTTAAGGCGACTTGATTATCAGCGCCCTAGGAAGAAGGCCGGCTCTCTCGTAAAACGCCGAAATGGGCAACGATGAGTCTTGTTCCACAGTCACAGCATCTTATTTCTAAACGTATCGTTTTACATGACTCCAACGAAGCTGTTTTTACACTGGCACCCATAGAGCCTCTGGTGCATTAGCAAAATAAGAAAGTATCGTTCCAAGGAGCTTTGATGTGGATCGTTCGTCTCGCGCTTAGGAGACCTTACACCTTTGTCGTCTTGTCGCTACTCTTGTTCATTATCGGGCCCGTAGTCATGCTGCGGACGCCGGTCGATATCTTTCCGAACATTGATATCCCGGTCGTTTCGGTCGTATGGAACTACGCGGGACTGTCGCCCGAACAACTGAGCGATCGAATTGTCCTGCCCTTCGAGCGAAACCTGACGACCGTGGTCAACGACATCGAGCACACGGAGTCCCAGACACTCAACGGCGTCTCGGTAGTCAAAATCTTCTTCCGCCCGTCGGTAAATATCTCCCAGGCGGTGGCACAGGTAACAGCTATCTCCCAGACAGCGCTTCGCCAGTATCCTCAGGGTACGCAGCCACCCCTGGTCATCCAGTACAGCGCGTCGAGTGTCCCCATCCTGCAGCTTGGCTTGTCCGGAAACGGCCTGAGTGAACAGCAGCTCTACGACTTTGGAACCAACTTTATCCGCACCCAACTGGCGACCGTTCAGGGCGCCTCCATGCCCTTCCCCTATGGAGGAAAGCAGCGCCAGATACAGGTGGATGTCGATACGCAGAAGCTGCAGGCCTATGGGCTCTCTGCCTCGGACATCGTAAACACCATATCGACTCAAAACATCATCTTGCCGGCCGGCGATATGAAGATGGGGCACGTCGATTACCAGGTAGAGACCAACAGCGCTCCAAGCTCAATTGCTGAGTTGAATAATCTGCCGATCAAGACCGTAAACGGTTCAACCACCTACCTCCGCGATATAGGCAATGTTCGCGATGGCTTTCCTCCTCAAACAAACATCGTGCGTGTGGATGGACAGCGTGCCTCGTTGATGACCATTCAGAAGACTGGGAACGCTTCGACGCTGAACATCATTTCGGACGTGCGTGCTCAACTTCCGCTCATCGCTGCGCAGCTGCCGCCCGCGTTGAAGATGCAACCTATCGCCGACCAGTCCGTCTTTGTACGTGGAGCAATCAGCGGTGTCGTTCGCGAAGCCCTGATCGCTGCCTGTCTCACCGCGGCGATGATCCTGATATTCCTTGGAAGCTGGCGTTCCACCATCATTATCGCCGTCTCCATTCCTTTGTCCGTCATCTGTTCTTTGCTGATGCTGGCCGCTCTGGGCGAGACGATCAACATCATGACGCTTGGCGGATTGGCGTTGGCGGTCGGTATCCTTGTCGATGATGCAACCGTCGAGATTGAGAATATCAATCGAAATCTTGAAGAGGGCAAGGAGGTCGAACAGGCGATTCTAGACGGTGCTGCTCAGATCGCAGTTCCGGCTTTTGTCTCGACGATCTCGATATGCATCGTCTTCGTCCCCATGTTTTTTCTTGGGGGCGTGGCGAGATATCTGTTCGTCCCGCTGGCCGAGGCGGTGGTCTTTGCAATGCTCGCCTCATACTTCCTGTCGCGAACCATCGTTCCGACCATGGCGAAATATCTCCTGAAGCCGCATCAGCAGGAGCACACGACGCATGTCAGCCGCAATCCGCTGGTTCGTTTTCAACTTACCTTTGAACGCTACTTCGAAAAACTTCGCAACTGGTACCACGGTCTGTTGAGCTTCTGCCTGGAGTATCGCGTTACGTTTCTTCTTTCGATTGGTGCCTTCTGGATCGCGTCCGTGGTGCTTCTCTATCCATGGCTGGGACAGGACTTTTTTCCCTCGGTGGATGGAGGGCAGTTCAAGCTGCATGTTCGCGCACACACTGGAACCCGCATCGAAGATACAGCGAGACTATGCGATCAGATCGAAGGTGTGATCCGCCGCGAGATCCCCGCCGCAGAGCTGATCTCGGTCATCGACAACATCGGTATCCCATACTCCGGCCTGAATCTCTCTTACTCGAACTCCGCTCCTGTCGGTACCGCGGACGCAGACATTCTGGTCTCGCTCGACGAGAAGCATCGCCCAACAGCCGAGTACACCCACGAACTGCGCGACAAGCTCACCCAGCAGTTTCCAGGCACAGAGTTCTACTATCTGCCGACCGACATGGTCAGCCAGATCCTGAACTTCGGTCTGCCGGCACAGATTGACATCCAGGTTGTAGGGCAGCAGGTCGCACAGAATCGCATCCTGGCCGAACAGCTGATGCAGCAGATCAGTCACATCTCCGGGACGACCGACCTGCGAATTCAACAACCCTTCAATCTTCCGACATGGACCATCGACGTCGACCGCACGCGCGCGCAGCAGGTTGGTTACAGCCAG
The DNA here is from genome assembly GCF_014201315.1 of Edaphobacter lichenicola. Lineage (NCBI taxonomy): Bacteria > Pseudomonadati > Acidobacteriota > Terriglobia > Terriglobales > Acidobacteriaceae > Tunturiibacter > Tunturiibacter empetritectus. The sequence continues at coordinate 76,231 of NZ_JACHDY010000007.1, read as the reverse complement.
CGCGATGTAGCAGTCAGCGTGCTCACCAGCCTCAGCGGCAGCTTCCAGACCAACCCCACGTTCTATCTCAATCCTCAGAATCACGTCAGCTACAACGTCGCCGTTCAGACGCCGCAGTACAACGTGCAGAGCCTGCAGCAGCTGGAAAACTTCCCGATCGCGACGAATGGCTCGACGCAGCAACCTCAAATTCTTGGGAATCTAGCGTCAATTCGAAGAGGAGCCGAACAGGGCACGGTAAGCCACTACAACGCACGGCCGGTAATCGACATCTATGGTGCGGTTGAAGGGACAGATCTCGCAAGCGTTTCGACCAGAATTGAGCAGATGGTCAAAGACAGCAAAGGCAAGTTGCCTCGTGGAACAGAGATCTACGTTCGCGGCCAGATTCAGACGATGCACACCTCCTTCACAGGGCTCGTCTATGGACTCCTGTTTTCGATCGTGCTCGTCTACGCGCTCATCGTAGTGAACTTCCAGAGTTGGCTCGACCCATTCATCATCATCGCCGCACTACCCGGGGCTTTGGCCGGAATCGTCTGGCTGCTGTTTCTAACCGGCACTCACATCAGCGTCCCTGCGCTGACAGGCGCAATCATGTGCGTGGGGGTAGCGACGGCGAACTCGATTCTCGTAGTTAGCTTCGCGAAAGAGCAGATGGACCTGGGATTGAACGCTCTTGATGCCGCCCTCTCAGCCGGTTTCACTCGCTTCCGTCCAGTCATCATGACGGCCCTCGCAATGATCATCGGTATGGTGCCAATGGCCCTCGGACTCGGCGACGGTGGCGAACAGAACGCGCCACTCGGCCGTGCTGTCATTGGAGGACTTCTACTGGCTACCTTTGGAACGCTAACCTTCGTTCCGGTCTTCTTTTCGTTTATGCATCGAAACGATCCTCCTCCCGTCGCACAAGATTCGGAAGAATCACTATGAGTCATTCAGGATCGTTCAACCTATGGAACGCCGCGCCCACAGCGCATTTGGAGAGATGGCAATGAACCCCGAGAACCCCGACGCGCAGAAGACATCAGAAGTAAATCGAGGTCGAGACGTAGCTGGAGAGCAGCCAGCCAAGCATGACGCTCAGCAGGCAAGGCCTGAGCCGCCGAAGGTTTCGCGCGGATCCTTGCTGTCTGTTGTCGTGATCGTGCTGGTAGCGGCTGTGATTGTTGCGGTCTTTGGCATCGTCTCGCGCAAACATGCAAGCGCGGAACTGGCGAAGTACACGGAGAATACCTCTGCTCCTCCCGTGACGCTGGAGCAACCGGTCATGCAGCAGAATGCCCGGGAGGTCGTGCTTCCAGGCAACATTCAGGCCTTCACCCTGGCGCCGATCTATGCGCGAACGACCGGCTACGTCAAGGCCTGGTATCACGACATTGGAACACCTGTACGCAAGGGCGAGCTGCTTGCCGTAATCGAAACGCCTGAGCTCGATCAACAACTCGCCTCCGCGAAGGCGGACCTTGCAACAGCAAAGAGCAACGCCAGTATCGCGAAGATAACGGCGGATCGTTACAACGATCTGATAGGCCGCAATGCCGTCTCGCAACAGGACACCGACAACGCCGTACAGGCATTGGAGGCGAGGAATACAGAGATTGCTTCGGCTCAAGCGAATGTACAGCGGTTGGAGGAGCTGGTCTCATTCGAACGCATCGTAGCGCCTTTTGATGGTATTGTTACCGCGCGCAACCTCGACATCGGACAGCTCATCACGGCTACGGGAAGCACCTCGACCTCCGGCGGAGCAATCTCGGGAAACAAGGAGATCTTCGATATCTCTGCCATCCGCACTCTCCGCGTCTTTATTAATGTGCCGCAGATCTATTCGCCGGATGCCAAAAACGGAATGATTGCGAAGCTGGTCTTGCCGCAGTACCCAGGTCGCACCTTTCAAGGCAAGCTTGTTCGCTCGTCGGACTCCGTCGATCCTGCAACGCGAACCCTGCTCGCAGAAGTGGATGTAGACAACCGCTCCGGCGAGCTGCTTCCGGGCAGCTACACCGAAGTTCACCTTAGTGTGTCGAGCGCTGTACCTGTTCTGATCGTGCCGGTGAGTGCTCTGATCCTGGAGCCGGACGGCTTGCGGATTGCAACGGTGGATGCCAATCATCGCGTTCACATGGCGCGTGTAACGCCCGGGCGTGACTATGGTACAACTGTCGAAATCTTAGCCGGCCTCAAGCCAGGAGAATCCATCATCGGCAACCCGCCCGATTCACTCACTGACGGAGAGGAAGTCCGCGTCATCAATAACGGCAACAATCAGAGCCAGGCGCCGGAGGGGAAGCGATGAAGGCTCGCGTCTTATCGCTTACAGGAGCCCTGCTCGGCGCCTCGTTGCTGAGCGGATGCAAAGTTGGACCGAACTACAAGGCTCCTGCCATGCCGGCTCCTCCCGCTTACACGGACGACGGCCACAACGGCGACTGGTCCACGGCCAAGCCAGCCGATGGAGTAGACCGCGGGCTATGGTGGTCGATCTATCAGGACGACGAGCTAAACAATCTGGAGCAGCGATGTGCGGCTGCAAATCAGAACATCGCCGCCGCTCTTCATGCCTACGAGCAAGCCCACGATCTCGTTCGCGAGAATAAATCATCTCTGTACCCAACCGTCTCGCTCGGTGGATCGGCATCGCGCAACCGTGCCTCAAACAATGCACCCTTGAGACCATCAAACGTAGCCTCATCCTACTGGGACTTTCTCATTCCGCTAAACATCTCCTGGGAGCCGGATCTGTGGGGTGGCATTCGCAGACAGATTGAGTCGAGCGCAGCCAATGCGCAGGCTACCTCTGCGGATCTGGCCAACACGAGACTAAGCCTGCAAGGTCTTCTCGCGGTCACTTTCTTTCAACTGCGAGGACTTGACCTTCAGGCGCAGCTCCTTCGATCGACGCTCGACGCATATACCGAAACACTTCAACTCACAGAAGACCGGCTGACAGGTGGCTTGAGTTCTGACAGCGATGTTCAGCAGGCGAAGGCGCAGTTAGAAGAAACCCGGGCCCAGCTCATCGATCTCGGGGTGCAGCGCGAGCAGTTCGAGCATGCGATTGCCGTGCTCGTCGGAGAATCCGCAACTGGCTTTCACATCGCCGAGCGTCCCATCGCAGGCGATCCCCCCAGCATCCCCACGGGCGTTCCGTCGGAGTTGCTCGAGCGGCGCCCCGACATCGCGGCCGCCGAACGTCGCGTCGCATCTGCGAATGCCTTGATTGGCGTCGCTAAGTCTGCCTACTATCCCACGATCCTCCTCGGCGCAGGGGCCGGCGTGCAAAGCTCCACCATCAGCAACCTCTTCAACTCGTCCAGCACGCAATGGAGCGCGGGGCCTTCCGCCAGCGAGGTTCTCTTCGATGCGGGTCGCAGAAGAGCACAGATGGACTTTGCCGTGGCGCAGCGTAAGCAGGCCACCGCTCTCTATCGCGAGCAGGTGCTCTCCGCATTTCGCGATGTAGAAGACCAACTCTCTGCATTGAGAGTATTGGAGCAAGAGGCTTCAGTACAGGATAAGGCAGTGAGTGCAGCGCAGAAGAGCACTGAGCTCTCAACGCTTCGCTACAAACGAGGCCTCGCCCCGTATCTCGAAGTGCTCACCAATCAGACAATAGAACTGACCGATGAAAGAGCTGCTGCATCCTTGGTTGCTCGGCGAATTGTAGCAAGCACCCAGTTGCAGATGGCGCTCGGAGGAGGCTGGAACTCCGTTCAACTTCCCCCCAACTAGGGCGGATCACTAATCCGCTCCATCAACGGCTACAAAAACTCAGGAGTTCTACCACAAAGGCGTCGGTTCACAAGGTATCGAACCGACGCCGATCCTCACCGCTATCGCCGCTCTGGCAAAACGCTCCAGATAGCATCATCTTCTTGACCAAGAACCCAGGCGCAAATCCCCTGCAGGTGTTGTTCCTTGGCCAGATTGTAGCGATCAGCAAATCCACGCTTCTCGGTATAAAAGATCCACTCACGCATCTGATCCCGATAAAAGAAAAAATAAGCGCTGTGATCCTGCGGGTCCCACTGCTCGTGGCCGTCGTAGGTATCGCGCAGAGTCTGTGCGTCTACAGCGCTGATGTAATCTGCCGTGATGTTTGGCTTCTGTTCCTTGTCGTTCAGCCCCGGATCGCCGGCGTACCAGTGGTATCCATAGAGTGCAACGCCGAGTGATAGCTTCTCCCTGGGAACTACCTTCAGCGCATAATCCAGATTCTCATTCATCCACACCCATCCCCCGACCGGCCCAGGCGTAGTCCATCGCGTGTGCTGGTCGTAGGTCATCAGACAGATCAGATCGACCGACTCACTAAGCGCCTTCAGATCGAAGACACCACGCCAGTCCGCGAAGATCCACTTACTGAAGGCGCTATGGCCCGGATGTCCCGGCGCATTAGGAACCACCGCGATCTGCAGTTGCAGATGCTCTCGGTGCATGGCATCGGCGATGCGCTTTGCAGCAGCCGAGAGAGTATCTCGATCGGTCCACGAGATATTCTCGAAGTCGAGCTGAAAGCCGTCATAACCATTCTGCTTGCACTCAGAGATTAGCGAACCAATCAACGCCGTCTGCGCCTGATCGCTGGTAAGCAACGAATGCACGCCGGTCTTGTCAAAGATAGCGATGATGGGAAACAGAGAGATGTGTCGCTGCTTCACCACACGCATCACGCTCGGGTCCGGCTCACCGTACACCAGTCCGTTCGAATCAACGCCGTACCAGGTCGGAACGATGATATCGATCTTGGTCTGGTGCTCCATGAAGTCGCGCACCGAATCCGGATGATCGCTCATATAGAACAGCGTCTTCGTCTGCGCGAAGACCGTTGGCACAACAAAGAGAAGGCAGAGCAGAAGCTTCGTCATTAAGACCCCTCACATGGCTGAAAGCAAGATCGATAAGTCGGGTATTTAGGCGCTCTCAAGGGTCAAAGAAGGCGGCACGTCCGCAGGTTGAGATCCAAACTCAAGATTCGGTTTGTCTCCCATCTCAAAGACGATGCGCGCACCATTCGCAATATCCCGATGATTGAACCAGGACTTCGTGTACGGCTTTCCATTGAAGCTGACCGACTGAATATACTGATCGCTCGCCAAGTGACGATGCGCAATAATCTCAAGCTGCCTGCCGTTGCCTAGTTGCACGCTGACCTGATCGAACAAGGGCGTCCCAAAGATGTAGTTGCCACTCACAGGGTCAACCGAATAAAAACCCAGCGAACTCAGGATGTACCACGACGACATCTGGCCCACGTCTTCGTTGCCTTGCAAACCATCCGGAAGCGCAGCGTACATCTTCTCCATCAGCATGCGCACCCGCGCCTGTGTCTTGTAAGGCTGGCCTGCATAGGCATAAAGATAAGCGATGTGATGCGACGGCTCGTTGCCATGCGCATACTGACCCACCAGCCCGGCGATATCCGGCGGTGCGTCGGCAGGCAGCGTCGAAGGTTGATCGAATAACTCATCGAGCTTCTCGAGAAACTGCTTCTGTCCGCCAAGAATCTCAATCAACCCCGCGGCATCGTGCTGAATCCCAAACGTAGTCTGCCACGAGTTCGACTCGGTAAAGTCGCGCCACTTCTTCGAGGTGCCCATCTCGATCGGATCAAACGGCGCAGCCCACTCCCCGTTCGCCAGCTTGGGCCGTGCAAAGTTCATCGAGCGGTCGTAGTAGTTGCGATAGTTGCGCGAACGCTCCACCAGCATTGTTGCATCGTCCGAGTGGCCAAGCTTCTTCGCCACGTGTGCGATCGACCAGTCGTCGTAGCAATATTCAAACGTCTTGCTGACCGACTCCTCTTCAAGATCGCAAGGAATATACCCTTTCGAGCGGTAATACCCAAGCCCACGATAGTCATCCACCATGGCGCGTTTCATCATCACCTTGTAAGCGCGTCCATAGTCCACACCTGCAATGCCCTTGTTGCACGCCTCCGCGATCACGGCAGCGGAGTGATAGCCGGTCATCGTCCCGGTCTCACAACCCTGCAGCGGCCACACCGGCATTCCCGCGGGGCTCTCCTCCGCCATACGAATCAGCGCGTTCGCAAAGTCCGGCACGCGATCCGCCGACATCAGCGTGTACAGAGGATGAGTAGCGCGATAGGTATCCCACAGTGAAAATGCAGTGTAGTTTCGCTGCCCATCACGAAGCTGATGAATCTGCTTATCCATCCCTCGATAGCGGCCATCCACATCATCGAACAGCGAAGGCCCAACACAAGCGTGGTACAGCGCAGCATAAAAAATCCGCTGATGAGTCTCATTCTCAGTCTTGATCCTGATGCGCGAGAGCTGCTGATTCCATTTCTCTCGTGCGCTACGGCGAACCTTCTCAAAGTCCCATCCCGGCAGCTCAGCCTTCAGGTTATTCGCAGCAGACTCCGAGCTGACACCAGAGATCCCGGTCTTCACCAGAATCACCGGATCCTTCGCCGTATCAAAGAACAATACGCACTTCAAGGACTTATCAGTCAACGGCTGCGTCCCCGCCGGAACCTCCGTCCCCTCCTGATAGAAGACAATCCGAGTCGGCTGCTGCGAGAACTTCATCGTGAAGTAGATCTGCCGCCCATCGCCCCACGCTTTGGTAGTACGCCCTCCCGCGAGTGTATCCGGTGCCGTACGTTCGAGCGAAGAGGTGACCACAGCCGACTGCCCGTTGTACGCGTAGCTATGCTCAAGGTCGACGATGATATGACCCGACTTCGGAGCATCCTTGCCCGTAGGAAAGCTGTAGCGATGCAGCCCGGTACGCTCCGTCGCGGTCAGCTCCGCGCGAACTCCATAGTCCTTCAGCAGAACAGAATAAAAACCCGGTTCGGCATGTTCGTCTGCATGGTCGAAGCGCGAGCGATAGCCTGCATCCGGATTACTGCGCGGCCCCGGAACTATCTTCGACTCGCCGGTGCCGGGCATCACCAGAAAGTCGAGCAGATCGCCGCAGCCCGTGCCGCTCAGGTGAGTATGGCTGAAGCCCATGATCGACGTGTCGGAGATGTGATAGCCCGAACACCAATCCCATTGATCGTTGAAGGTATCCGGACTGAGCTGGACCGCACCAAAAGGTACTGTAGCTCCGGGAAACGTATGCCCATGTCCACCCGTGCCAATCCTTATATCAACCAGCGATGCGGCGTCGAAGGTCGCATCCGTCTTTGTGGACTCGTGGATCACTTTGCCGAATGCGCTGCTCTCAGACGCACCCACCGCACACACAGCCGAGACACCGCCAAGGAATCTTCTTCTGGAAATCACTGATGCTCCATTGATATTAAGTTGATACAAAATCTGAAAGTCGAACCTCAAAGACAAGTGTCGCGCAGACACCTACTCTATTGACGTAGACTAAACTGAATAGAGAGATAATTTCGATCAAAATATTGACTGATCTTCTCTCAAAAAGTCACCATACTGAAATATCTCTGGCAAAATTGAGTTTTTGCTTTCATTAAGCCGTCAAAAAACCTCACATCCGGAACCCCAGACCAGACCAAAGATGACAAACGGGAAAACCAGCCGCCGAGAGATGCTGCGAATGACAGCAGGAGCCGCAGTAGCGATCACGCTTCGCCCTTCCACCGTCTTCGCAGGCGCAACGCCTTTCTCATCTCCCTCCAAACGCCCAGCCCTCCAGGACAGAAAATTTCAAAGCACAGCCGTCGAAGCCTACCTTACGAACATAAGCAGCAAAATCGGCGATCCCGAGCTGGCATGGCTCTTTGAAAACTGTTATCCCAACACACTCGACACGACCGTTGAGTTCGGCACCTTCGAAGGCAAGCCGGATACAGCCGTCATCACAGGAGACATCCCCGCGATGTGGCTGCGCGACTCCTCCGCCCAGGTGTGGCCCTATCTCCCTCTGGCTGCGAACGACGCGCACCTCCGTCAGATGCTCGAGGGCATCATCCGTCGACAGGCCCGATGCATCCTCATCGACCCCTATGCGAATGCGTTCATGGCGAACCTCGACGCGCCCCCGCTCGAGTGGAGTAGAACCGATGCGACCGAGATGAAGCGCGGCGTCGGCGAGCGCAAGTGGGAACTCGACTCGCTCTGTTATCCGATCCGTCTCTCCCACAGATACTGGCGCGCAACCGGCGACACCTCTCCCTTCGACAAAACCTGGCGCGCCGCGATGAAGCTGGTCGTTGAGACGATGCGCGTTCAGCAGCGCAGGCAAAGTCCCGGCCCCTATCACTTTCAACGCACCTCAAAGACCCCCACCGAAACCCTGCCTGGCGACGGATACGGCGCTCCGGTGCGCCCAGTCGGCCTCATCGCATCCGGCTTTCGCCCATCGGACGACGCCTGCACCTTTCCATTCCTCGTCCCGTCGAATCTCTTCGCCGTCACAGCCCTCGGCTATCTCGCACAGATGGCCAACGAGATCCTGCATGACTCAGCTCTCGCCAACCAGGCCGACGCACTATCAGGCGAGGTAAAGAAGGCGCTCCAACAACATGCCGTGGCGCAGACCGCCGAGGGAACTATCTGGGCGTACGAGGTGGACGGCTACGATAGCCAACTGCTCATGGACGACGCCAACGTACCGAGCCTCCTCGCGCTTCCGTACATTAACAGCTCGCCTGACGCAGCGCTCTACGCCCGCACTCGCAGCTTCGTCTGGAGCGATCGCAATCCATGGTTCTTTCAGGGAAGTGCAGGCGAGGGAATCGGTGGACCCCACGAAGGCAAAGACATGATCTGGCCCATGGCCATCACCACCTACGCCCTCACCAGTCAATCGGACAACGAGATCGCCCACGCCCTCGCCATGCTGAAACATGCCAGCGCCGGATCAGGCTTCATGCACGAGAGCTTCAATCGCAACGACGCCACAAAGTTCACGAGAAGCTGGTTCGCCTGGGCCAACTCGCTATTTGGCGAACTCGTCGCCAACCTAGCCACGACCCGTCCTGCGTTAGTCCAGGCAGCCCGCTAACCCACCACATAGAGAACACTCGACGAAGCGATCAAACAAACGAACGCGCTCAATCCGCGACTAGCCGCAAAGCTCCTTGATCGCCCGGCGCAGAATCGCAACGCACTCCTCGAGCTCCGCAATCGGCACACACTCGCGCGGGCTATGCGCCGTCAGCATGGATCCCGGCCCAATCACCACCGCCTCAGCGCCCATCCGAGCCATCCACGGTGCCTCCGTGCCAAAGGCGATTGTCTGGATCTTCGAGTCAGCCTCTTTCATCACAGCCTGAATCACAGCACTATCGATTCGAGTCTCGAACCCGCCTTCCATCCTCAGAGCCTCAACCTGTATCTCAAACCCGTCCCGGCTCTCCTCCTCGAAACGACGAACAACCTCACGCAGCCGCTCAAGAACAACCTCTGGTCGTTGCGTCGGAACAGGTCTCCACTCCAACAAGAAAGAGCACTCAGCTGGAACAACATTCTTGGCCGTCCCCCCGCGAATCTCACCAACGTTCAACGTCGTCCACGGCGGAGAGAAAGCATCATTGCGGTCCACCATCAACTCCTGCGCTAGCGCCTCGATCTCTCGCAGCAACCGCGCCGCAGCAAAGATGGCCGACCGGCCAGCCTCAGGAAAAGCACTGTGTGCAGCGCGCCCCGTTACCTTGATCGAAGCAAGACAATAGCCCTTCCCCGCACGCGCAGGAGTAAGCGACGTAGGCTCCCCAACGATCGCGTACCGCGCACGAATCGCGTCTCGCTCAAGAAGAAAGCGAGCCCCCCGGCAACCGACCTCTTCATCCGCCGTAAACACCAGGCATAGCCGTTTCTTCATCTCCCCAGCATCCACCGTGGAAGCCGCGGCGAGCACACACGCAAGAAAACCCTTCACATCACAAGCGCCGCAGCCGTGCAGCATCCCATCCCGCTCATGCAGCGTCGTTGCGTCCACCCACTCAGCGCCGAAGGGAACCGTATCCGTATGGCAGACAATGGCAAGCTCCGTCTCGATCCGCCCGTCTCCCATTGGCTGAGGCGAGACAACAAGATTCACCTTCTCGACGCCCGCTGCATCGTCATAGCAAAACAGTCGAGAATGCCACCCCAGCGGCTCAAGAAACCTCTGAATCCACTCCACCACCGGGCGGTTGCTCATGCAGGACACGCTAGGGATCGCCACCAACTCCTGCAGCAGTACCTGCGGACGAGTCATAGCTCAGTCCCCAGCCGCCTCTGCACGCTGCGAAAGGCCTCCACGATCTCACCCTGCATCGCATGCCGCCCATCGTCGACGACGACCCGACCATCGACGACCACATCTCGGATCGCTCTCGGAGACATACTGAAGACAATATTCGTCAGCAACTCATCGGGCAGACTTCCCGCAATCGAAGCCTCGGAGAGATCGACCGTAAAGAAGTCGGCAGCCTTACCTGCCTCCAGCGACCCAGCCTCGACATGCAGCGACCGAGCACCAGCACGCGTCGCAAAGTCGAAGAGCAGAACCGGCAAAGCCTCACCCTGTCGACCATCGAGAACCGCGCGCTGCAGGTGTCGCAGGCGCAAGTTCGATTCCAGCTCGCGAGCATTCTCCAGCGCATCCGTCTGCGTATGGCTGTCCGTTCCGAGCGCAATCGAAACCCCCGCATCGATCAAAGCATCTGCATCAAGAATCCCATCTCCAAGATTTCGCTCCGTCGTAGGACAAGCCCCCACCGTAATCTTTCCACGCCCCATCCGCTCCATCTCGCCAGCCTGCAGATGGATCGCATGGATCGCGGTAAAGTCCGGAGTCATCAGCCCAAGCCCATCGAGAAACTCAAAAGGAGTCGCTCCATACTCAGCAACACAAGCCTCAATCTCCGCAGGCTGTTCCGCAACGTGCATATGCAGCGGCAAACCATGTGTCTGCGCCCAGCCCGAAATAGCCTTGAGATAATCACGCGGAACAGCCCGGACACTATGCGGAGCAAGCCCAAAGCTAATGGTCGAAGCCATCACAGCAATCTCATTCCGCAACGTCTCCGAATCACGCAAAAATCTCTCCATATCCGGCTCAATAAAGCGGATCTGGCCAGAGTCCGGCGGAAGCTTGAAGCCCGCACGAGCATAAGCGCACCGAAGCAGAACAATCCGTATCCCCACGCTCTCCGCACCGCGAATCACCTGCTTCGCCAGCAAATTCGGATCGGCATACGCTTCCCCCGCCGGCGTGCGATGAAGATAGTGAAACTCCCCAACCGTAGTGATCCCCGCAAGCGTCATCTCAAGAAACGCCATACGGGCAACGTGGTAAATCTCCTCCGGAGTCAGCGCAAGCGCACAGCGATACATGATGTTCCGCCACGACCAGAAGTCAGGCCCACTCCTGCGCCTCGACTCCGCCTTGCCGCGCAACGCACGCTGAAACGAGTGCGAATGGATATCGATCATTCCCGGCAACAGCGCCCGACCCGGCAAGCGCCGAACATCGGGGCCACCGTCCGTCTTCGTCGGACCAACCGAGAAGATCGTTCCGTCATCCGCGACAACAACTTCATAGCCGCTCCGAAATCGTCCGTCGACATAAACAAGATCCGGCTGGTAAGACACGCTCATGCTGCCTGCTTTCGTCCGGCAACCCAGATCTCACGCACGATATTTTGTCCGAGAGTATAAGGCAGGTCTCGCCAATCGGAGCTCTCCAGCACCACCAGATCTGCTTGCATCCCAACCTCCAGCCTCCCAACATTTGCAAGCCCAAGCGCCGCCGCAGCATTCACCGTGCACGCGGTCAGAGCCTCCGGCGCCGTCAGTCCATTCAACCGCACCGCCAGGCCCATTGCCGCCGCCGCAGAGAACAGCGGACTGGACCCCGGATTCAGGTCAGTGCCGATCGCCACCGCAGCGCCAGCATCGATCAACTTCCTTCCCGGCGCAGCAGCAAGTCCGAGGTGAAGACTCACGCCGGGCAGAATCGTCGCAATCGTCTTCGACCTCGCGACCAACCCACACTGCTCGACCGAACACACTTCAAGATGGTCGACACTCAGAGCTCCCATCTTCACTCCCAACTCCAGGCCACCCACCTGCTGAAACTGTTCCGTATGCAGCTTGATACTCAACCCGGCCGCCTGCGCACAAGCGAGCACAATCCTCGCATCTTCCGCGCTCCACGCATGATGCTCAACAAAGATGTCCACCGCAGAAGCAAGACGCCGCCTCGCAACCTCCGGTATCAACTCCTTGCAAACCATCTCGCGATAGGTCTCTCGTTCCGCAAGTCCTTCGGGACAAATGTGGATCAGCAAAGTAGGTACCAAGCGGCTTTGCGTACGCTCCTGAAGTAAGCGAACAGCTTCAAGCATCCGCAACTCAGCTTCGAGCGTGTACCCATATCCAGACTTCACCTCGATCGTCGTAGCGCCCGAACGCTGTAGCGCCTCGATGCGAGGCAACGCAAGCGCCGCCATCTCCTCGCTGCTCTTCTCCGCGGTCTCACGAATCGTATGCCATATCCCGCCGCCCGCCGCGAGAATCTCTTCGTAGGTCGCTCCGGTACTCCGCGCTTCAAAGTCAGCAAGACGATCGCCCGCCCACACCGCATGCGTATGTGGATCGACAAGTCCTGGAACAACCGCGTGACCGCCAAGATCAATCACCGACTCAGCAGAGCCGCGCCACTCACGCTCCGGCCCAATCCATGAGATCACGCCCGCATCAACAGCAACTGCCGCCTCTGGAATGATCCGCAGTTGCCCCATCGCTGCCCCACGCTTCGGCCCGTGTCCAAACGGAGTAACCACCTGCGAGATCCCAGTCAAAAGCAACTCGCTCATTTCGCCCCGACGCCATCTGCACTGACGACATCTGCACTTTGCACACCCGGCCTATCGAGGCCACGCTCAGCCGCGATCCTGTGAGCCTTCTCATACCCCGCATCGGCATGGCGAATCACGCCCATCGCCGGATCGTTGGTAAGGCAGAGCCGCAACCGCTGATCCGCCTCCTCGCTGCCATCAGCCACAGCAACCAGTCCGGCATGCTGACTGTATCCCATGCCGACACCGCCCCCATGGTGAAAGCTCATCCACCCGGCCCCGCTGGCGATTCCTGTCGCAAAGTTCAGCAACGCCCAATCGGAGACAGCGTCCGAACCATCCAGCATAGCCTCGGTCTCGCGGTACGGACTCGCAACCGACCCGGCATCCAGATGATCGCGACCGATCACAATCGGAGCCTTCAGTCGGCCATCCCGCACCATCTGGTTGAACAGCAGGCCGGCCTTATCCCGCTCCCGATACCCCAACCAGCATATGCGCGCAGGCAGACCCTGATAAGCGACATGCTCTCCGGCCCACGGAAGCCACTGATTCAACCGCGCATCGTCAGGAAAAAGTTTCAGCAGCGCCGCGTCAGTAGCCGCGATATCAGCCGGATCACCCGACAAGGCAACCCACCGGAACGGTCCTCGTCCCTCGCAGAAAGAGTCACGAATAAACGCAGGTACGAATCCCGGATAGTCGAACGCATCGTTCACGCCGGCGATCTTCGCCTGCGCCCGCAGATTGTTGCCGTAGTCAAAACAGATCGCGCCCCTGCGCTGCAGCTCCAGAATCGCCTGAACATGCAGTGCAATATCGGCGCGCACACGCTCAAGATAACGCTCCGGCTCTCGACTACGCTGTGCCGTCAAATCTTCATCTTCTTTGGCAATCGGCCAGTAGCCATAGAGCGGATCATGCGCGCTCGTCTGATCTGTAACAACATCAGGCACAAAACCAGACCGCACGATCTGCGGCAAAATGGCAGCGGCATTCCCGAGCAGTCCGATCGAAACCGCACGGCCCTCCTTGCGTGCCACCGTTGCCCGCGCAATCGCATCTTCCAGCGAGCTCGCTACCTCATCAAGATACCGCGTAGCAATGCGGCGCTGAATACGGCTCTCGTCCACCTCAATGCAGATACTCACTCCGCCAGCCAGCTTTACCGCCAGAGGCTGCGCGCCTCCCATGCCCCCCAGGCCGGCTGTCACAGTAATCGTTCCCTTCAGTGAGCCGTTGAAGTACTTTTGCGCCGCGCCAAGAAAAGTCTCGTAGGTCCCCTGAAGAATCCCCTGCGTCCCGATATAGATCCACGAGCCCGCCGTCATCTGCCCGTACATCATCAAGCCCGCACGATCCAGCTTGTCGAACTCGTCCCAGTTAGCCCAGTGCGGCACCAGGTTCGAATTGGCAATCAGCACCCGCGGAGCCAGCGGATGCGTCTCCAGTACCGCCACCGCCTTCCCGGATTGCACCAGCATCGTCTCGTGGTTCTTCAGACGATCGAGCGTCTGAACCAGCGTATGGTAGGCCTCCCAGTTGCGCGCCGCCTTCCCGCGCCCTCCATAGACGATCAACTCCTCCGGCTTTTCAGCCACCTCCGAATCGAGGTTGTTCATCAGCATGCGCTTGGCCGCTTCCTGAATCCAGCCCTGCGCAGTGCGTACATTTCCACGCGGTGCACGAATAGGGGTGTAAGCGCTCATGCGTGAGCGACCTCCTGCGTGTTCAACGTCGACGCCCAATGGATCTTCGCAAGAAACGCATCCGCCGCAGCCATTATCCCGGACAGAACGCGATCTCCCTCCCAGGCGGGGCAATCAACTCGAAAAGCATCGCGAGCCGCATCCAGCAACAACGAGACGGAACGATCCCCGCGAAGGTCAAGCGCCCGCGTAGCCGTCAGCCATTCGATCGCCAGCACCATCCGGCAGTGTGTCACCGACTGCATCAGCTTCAGGGCCGAGGTCATCCCCATACTCACAAAGTCTTCCTGATTCCCACTCGTCGGGATCGAGCACGCAGAGGCCGGCGTAGCCAGAACCCGCATCTCCGCCACCAGCGCAGCCGAGGTCACCTGGGCCATCATCAATCCCGACTCAATCCCCGGCCGCGTAGCCAGAAACGCAGGAAGCCCCTCGTTCAGACTCGGATTCATCAGCCTCTCGGTCCGCCGCTCCGAGATGCCTGCCAACTGGCAGAGAGCAATCGCAAGCTGATCCAGCACCAGCGCCAGCGGAGCTCCATGAAAGTTTCCGCCTGAGACAAAGTCATCCTCAAACAGCAAAGGATTGTCCGTCGCGCTATTCAACTCAATCGCGAACACCCGCTCTGCCTGACGCAACGAGTCCCACACTGCCCCATGGACCTGCGGAACGCAGCGCAGGCAATAGGCATCCTGAACGCTCGTACTCGAGCGATGCCGCGTCGATCCCTCAAGCAGGTCGCGAAGCGAAGCCGCGCTATGAACCTGCCCCGGATGAGGACGTGCTGCATGAAGCCTCTCATCATAGGCCGCCGCCGTGCCTCGCAGTGCCTGCAGTGTCAGAGCCGCGGCAATCTGTGCCGACTGAAACAACTCGTCAAGGTCACGCAGCTGCAGACATCCGATCGCGAGCATCGCCTGCGTTCCGTTCAGCAGCGAGATCCCCTCCTTCGCCTGAAGCTTCAACGGCTGCAGTCCGGCTCCCTGCAAACACTCCGCAGCCGGCCGCCGCTCGCCAGCAAAAAAGGCCTCGCCCTCCCCAATCAACACTAGAGCCATGTGAGCAAGCGGTGCCAGATCCCCGCTCGCGCCAACGCTTCCACGCATCGGAACCACCGGAGTGATGCCACAGTTCAGCAGGTCGCACAGCCGCTCCGCAACCACCGGCCGAATCCCCGACAAGCCCATCGCAAGAATATTAGCCCTGATCAACATCATCGCCCGAACCACATCCTCGGCCAGAGGCTCTCCCACCCCGCAGCAGTGCGAGCGCACCAGGTTCAACTGCATCTGCTCAATCCCATCGGCCTCAAGCCGAACATTTGCCAGCAGCCCCACTCCAGTGTTCAGCGCATACACCGCAGTCTCACCCTGAAGCGCCTCCTCCACTTTGCCGCGCGAGATCTTCATGCGGCCCAGCGCCGCCCCTGCAATCGAAGCGGACTCGCCACTCCGCGCGACACGAACAACTTCATCAATCGTCAACGATCTTCCATCTAGTTCAACCATAACCAGCAGCATAGAGGAGCGCAGTCGAGTAAGCCATGGAAACCATCCGGAAATTCACCCAAAAATCAGAGGAAACACCAAAAAAACAAATCAAAATCCAACGAATCAATCATCGTCAACAGGTATCACACCGGATACCGTCGTGACATAGAACGAACAAATTGTCCATTCTGATGTCTAATTGCTAGGAAACACAGGAGTAAACCATGGCACAAGATCTTGACCCCATCGACTACAACATCGTCCGCATGCTCGCCGAAGACGCCAGAACATCCTACGCGGAGCTAGGCCGCAAGGTAGGCCTCTCCCCCTCCGCCGTAGCCGAGCGAATCCATCAGCTCGAGAGCGCCAAAGTCATCCTGGCATACCGCGCCCTGCTCGACGAAAAGGCCTTCGGCTACTCCGTCATGGCCTTCATCCGGCTCACCTGCGACAACACCCACTACCGCCCCTTCCTCAAGTTCCTCCCCACCATCGACGCCGTACAGGAGTGCCATCACATCACCGGCGGAGAAGCCTTCCTCATCAAAGTTCGCCTTTCCTCCATCGATGAACTCGAGTCACTCATCGAGCGCCTGCTCCCCTACGGAATGCCCACCACCAGCATGGTTTTATCCACGCCCGTCTATCGCCAACAAGAGGCGTGGTTGCTCAGGCACGCCGGCTTTCCCGCACGCCCCAGAAAAAAATAAAGAAGTCTTGCAGCGAGAAGCCCGCCCTCAACTAGCCCTACTGTGAGGTCAGTGCCTTCAGATACAAATACTCGAACTCAACTCCGGCAAAAAAGTCGACGACACGAATACGTTCATCCCGCCCGTGAGCACGAACATCATCGCGATCCACACCCATGCCTGAGAACCCATAACTCGGAATCCCCGCATCCATCGTGTAAACGCTGTCAGAAGCGCCCGTCTCCATCTCCGCAATCACTGGAATTCCGGGCCATATCGAATTTACCGTCGCCTCAAGCGGCTTGAACACCACCGGATCCAGTGGCGGCGGAGCCATCGACTTACGATCGGACCCCTTCTCCATCACCTCGCCCGAGTTGGTGACATACTGCACCTTCAGTGTCGGATCGGCAAAGATCCGAATCAGCTCCTGCCGAATCTCCTCCTGCGAATGGCCAGGAAAGATGCGGCAATTCACATTCGCGACCGCGCTTCCCGGCAATGCATTTGGCGCATGGCCAGCGGACATCATCGTCGCAACGCAGGTCGTATGCAGCAGTGAGTTGTAGATCGGGTCCTTCGACAACCGCTGCGCAGCCTCCGCATTCGGCACAGTTCCAGACACAGCCTTCAGATCCTCCGCCAGCTGCCCCTTTTCCGTCTTCGCAACGCTGGCAAAATAAACTCGCGTTACCTCATTCGCCTCCAGTGGAAACGGCGTCTTCTCCAATCGCCCCAACGCATCAGCGACATGGTAGATCGCATTATCGGGCCGGGGCAGGGAGCTGTGCCCGCCAGGGTTCGTCGCCGTCACTCGATAGTCCGCGTAAAGTTTTTCCGTAGCCTCAACACCCATGCTGACAGCTCTACCCTTCTCCAACTCAGGTCCGCCTGCATCCGGATTCAGCGCAAACGCACCATCAATCAGATCGCGATGATTCTTCAGCAGCCAATCCACTCCATTTGACCTCCCGCCCTCTTCGTCAGCGGTCAAAGCAAGAATAATATCGCGATCAGGAACAAAGCCCTCACGCCGCATCCGAATAAAACTCTCAACCACAGCAGCATCGCTGTCCTTCATATCCTGCGTCCCACGCCCGTAAAAATAACCGTCTTTCTCAACAAACTGAAACGGGTCCGTCGTCCAGTCCGACCGCTTCGCCTCGACCACATCAATATGCCCGATGATCAAAACCGGCTTCAGCGTAGATCCCGCGCGTCCGCGATACCGCGCCACCATATTGCCCTTCCTGTCATTCGGCCCCATCACCACCACGTCCGACTCCGCAAACCCGGCATCCAGCAGCCGCTTCTTCATCGCATCAGCCGCCACCGTCGTACTGCCAACCGAGTCCGTCGTATTCGTCTCGATCAGCTGCTGAAAGATCTCACGCGCGAGCGCCTTATCGGCAACCGGCAACTGGTTCGGCTGAGCAAACAGCGCAGAAGTCAAAGCAACAGAAATCAGACAAGCGGCAATCGATCTCAAGGGGTAGTCCTTGTCCATCAAAGTAGGAAATGTGATCCTATATTCGCATACCAGCCGACTCCCTCTGGAAATAAGAAACTGTCCATAGACTCCACAGATAAGAGATAAAAGATGCGTCATCTCGACCGGAGCCGTGCGGTCTCATCGCATGGCGGAGTGGAGAGACCCCCGCATCTTCGCTTTTGCTGTTGCTTGTTTCCCCAAAAATCAGGCCACGGACCTGCAGTGCTACAAGAGTTCTCAAACAGGTCCCAGGAGCGTCGGAACCAACGCAAAGCACCCCCCGCCGCAACCAGACTGGACAATCCCAACCCCAGACGCTATTACTCTAAGACGTCCCTGAATAAGCTCTCGAGCACGAAGCGAGCCTTGATGAACCGGAGAAATTTTTTAGCTGCAACAGGCGCAACACTGGCACATGCCGCGGCGCCACGGATCACTTGGGGACTGGCAGCACCGGAACACGCCGCCGATCTTCGCCTGCGCATCGAGCCCTGCACTCTGGACATCGGTCGCGGCGTCCAGATCAACACCATCGCCTACAACGGCCAGGTTCCTGGGCCTCTGCTCCGCTTGAAAAAAGGCAAGCCAGTCACGATCGACGTCACCAACGCCTCAAAAAATCCTGACCTCGTCCACTGGCACGGCCTCACCACCGATTCATTAAATGACGGCGCTGTAGAAGAAGGCTCTCCGTTGATCGCGCCTGGAGCGACCCTGCGCTATCACCTCACGCCGAACCCCTCCGGCACCCGCTGGTATCACACCCACGCCATGGCCATGGGCGATCTCTCCCTCGCCGCCTACACCGGCCAGTTCGGTTTTCTTCTCGTCGACGGCGCACCTGACCCAGGCCGTCACGACAAGGAAGTCAACCTCGCAATCCGTCATTGGGGCCCTCACTTCGTCCCGATGGTCGAAACCATGCGCGCCGAATCGCAGAACATGCCACAGACCGCCGGCTCCGACGTAGGCTACGATCACGCCACCATCAATGCGCACATGCTCGGCGCAGGGGAACCCATCCGCGTCAAACAAGGAGAGCGAGTTCTCTTCCGCCTCCTCAACGCAAGCGCAACCGAAAACGCAGTGCTCGCTCTCCCCGGCCACACCTTCAAGGTCATCGCCATGGACGGCAACCCAGTCCCCAATCCATACTCCGTCGAAGTCCTCTCCCTCGCCGTCGCAGAACGCGTCGATGCCATCGTCGAGATGAACTCCCCAGGCGTCTGGATCCTCGGTTCAACCCTCAAGCAGAGCCGAGACATTGGCCTCTGCGTCGTCGTCGAGTACGCCGGCAGATCAGGCGAACCCGTCTGGCGCGACCCGCAACCTGTTGAGTGGGACTACACCCGATTCGCCGCCAAAGACGAAGTCGCAGAGCCGGAAGAGACCTTCACCCTCACCTTCCGCGACGCCGGCACACTCAACGGTTCGAAGTTCGACACCTGGACGATCAACGGCGATGCATGGCCCAACGTCAAACCGTTGATGGTCAAGCACGGCAAACGCTATCGCATGCTCTTCCGCAACGCCAGTGGCGACCAGCATCCCATCCACCTCCACCGGCACAGCTTCGAAGTCACCAGGATCGACGACCAGCACCTCAGCGGACTCATCAAGGACACCGTCAACGTCATGCCGCTCCAAACCGTCGCCGTAGACTTCCTCGCAGACAACCCAGGCGACTCGCTCCTGCACTGCCATCAGCAGCTCCACATGGACTACGGCTTCATGCAGATCATCAAATACACGGACTAGCCATGGGCCGACAGAAAAACGTGAAGAACTTGCATAATAGCCCGATAAAAACCGTCATCTCGACCGAAGCCGTGCGGCTTCATCGCGCGGCGCAGTGGAGAGACCCCCGTATTTGTCGTTGCCTTTCTTCCTCTTGTGCTCAGACAGCTTCTCAGACGAAGACACGCAGAGCAATCATAGCCACGCTTCTAATCGCAGCTGCCCTCGCCTCATCCCCACTGTCGAACCAGCGCATCTCTGCCGAAACCAGAACAAAGAAGCATCCCGCACGACGCACGGACTGGCCAGTCTACGGCGGTCAAAGCGCAGACGATCACTACTCCGCTCTCCATCAGATCGACCGCACCAACGTCCACAAGCTCAAAGTCGCATGGACCTTCGACACCAAAGAGCCGGGCGGCCTCCAGACCAATCCGCTCATCGTCGGTCGCGTTCTCTTCGGTTTCACCCCAACGCAAACGGTCATCGCGCTCGACGCCGCCACCGGAAAAAATCTCTGGACCTTCAGCACCGGAACCCCCGGCCTCCAACCTACCCGTGGTCTCAGCTACTGGACCGACGGAACCCAAAGCATCCTCTTCGCCGGTCTACTGACCAACCTCTACGCCATCGATCCCGCAACCGGCAAACTCATCTCCACCTTCGGCGACGGTGGAAAGATCGACCTCCGCAAAGACCTCAACGAAAAAGACGTCACTCAATCCTTCGCCGCCCTCACCACGCCAGGCATCGTCTACAAAGACATGATCATCGTCGGCTTCCGCGCGCCTGAGACCGAGCCTGCCCTGCACGGCGACATCCGCGCCTACGACGTCCACACCGGCAAGCTCCGCTGGATCTTCCACACCATCCCCCTTCCCGGCGAACCCGGCTACGAAACCTGGCCCAAAGACGCCTGGAAGGTCACCGGCTCCGCCAACAACTGGACCGGCATGGCCCTCGACGAAAAGCGCGGCATCGTCTACGTCCCTACAGGTTCAGCTGTCAACGACTTCTACGGCTTCGACCGCATCGGCGACGATCTCTACGCCAACACCCTCCTCGCCCTCGACGCCAACACCGGCCAACGCCTCTGGCACTTTCAAGGCGTCCACCACGACATCTGGGACCGCGACTTCCCCTCGCCCCCGTCGCTGGTCACCGTCCGCTCCCACGGCAAACAAATCGACGCCGTAGCCCAAACCACCAAGCAGGGCTACCTCTTCCTCTTCGACCGCACCAACGGCAAGCCGCTCTTCCCCATCGAGGAGCGCGTTTTCCCCGCCTCCACCGCCCCCGGCGAAAAAGCCTCCCCCACTCAGCCCATCCCATCCATCCCCGCGCCCTACGCCCGCCAGCTCCTCACCGCCGACATGCTCACCACCCGCACCCCCGAAGCGCACGCCTGGGCGACCGAGCAGTTCAAATCCTTCATCAGCAACGGCCTCTTCGTCCCCTTCACCGTCGACAAGCAAACCGTAGTCTTCCCCGGCTTCGACGGTGGCGCCGAGTGGGGCGGCTCGGCCGTCGACATCAAAACCGGCGTCATCTACATCAACGCCAACGATATCGTCTGGACCGGCGGCCTCACCGAAAACAAGCCAGGCGGCAGCCTCGGCGCCAACGTCTACCAAAGCCAATGCTCCATCTGCCACGGAGGCGACCGCAAAGGAAGTCCTCCCGCATTCCCCTCTCTCATCGACGAGCGAAAGCATCTCTCCGACGCCCAGATCACCGAGATCATCCACAACGGCAAGGGCCGCATGCCCTCCTTCCCCAACGTCGAAGCCGCCCGCCTCACCGCCGTCCTCGAGTACCTCAAAACCGGCGACACCGGCGGCAGCGCAACAACCTCCGCCCCAAAATCCGCCAACCGCAACGAGATCGCCGGCGCCAAAATCTACGACAAAAACTGCGCCATCTGCCACGGCGACGACCTCCTCGGCGCACCCTCCAACTACCCCGGCCTCCTCGGCGTCCGCCTCCGCCTCACCGACCAGCAGATCCTCGCCAACATCCACGACGGCAAAGGCCGCATGCCCGCCTTCCACAAGCTCACCGCCGCCGACACCGCCGCCCTCCTCCGCTTCCTCGGCGACAGCGCCCCCATCGTCGAATCCGCCGTCACCTCTAACAACTTCTCCAAAAAAGAAGTAGAGTCCGCCCTAGCCCCACCCGGCGGCCTCGCCAAATACCGCTTCACCGGCTACCGCAAATTCCTCGACCCCGACGGCTACCCCGCCGTCCAGCCACCCTGGGGCACTCTCAACGCCATCGACCTCAACACCGGCCGCTACCTCTGGAAGATCCCCCTCGGCAACTATCCCGAGCTCGCCGCCAAGGGCCTCAAAGACACCGGCACCGAAAACTACGGCGGTCCCATCGTCACCGCCAGCGGCATCGTCTTCATCGCCGCCACCAACTTCGACCACACCCTCCGCGCCTTCGACAGCCGCACCGGCACCCTCCTCTGGCAAGGCGACCTCCCCTACGCCGGCAACGCCACCCCTGCCACCTACATGGTCGACGGCCGCCAGTACGTCGTCATCGCCACCAGCAACGCCCGCAACCCCAAAGGCCCTCAGGGAGCAGCCTACGTAGCATTCGCGTTACCCTAACCCAAGCAGCGGAACAAGCAGCGAAATAAGCAGCGAAGCAAGAAGGGAACTCAACCAACGTGAACATGCAGATCCGTGTACGACTCGGCGCAATGATGTTCCTCGAGTACTTCATCTGGGGAGCGTGGTATGTCACCGTTGGCACCTGGCTCGCCTCCTCCCTCCACTTCACCGGCCAGCAGATCGGCCTAGCCGCCGGCACCACCGCCGTCGGAGCCATGATCGCTCCCTTCTTCGTCGGCCTCATCGCCGACAAGCTCTTCGCCACCCAGCGCGTCCTAGCCGGACTCCATCTCCTCGGCGGCATCCTCCTCTTCCTCGCCTCGCAACAGATCGTCTTCAGCGCTATCTACCCGCTGCTCCTCCTCTACTGCCTCTGCTTCATGCCCACTCTCGCCCTCACCAACTCGCTAGCCTTCCGCCAAATGTCCGACCCCAAGCTCGAGTTCGGCCCCATCCGCGTCCTCGGCACCGCTGGTTGGATCACAGCCGGCCTCCTCGTAGGCACCCTCCGCCTCGAAGCCACCGCGCGCCCCCTCCAACTAGCCGCCGCCCTCTCCATCCTCATGGCCCTCTACTGCCTCACCCTCCCCGACACCCCACCCCTCGCCCGCGAAGGCCGCTTCTCCCTCTCCAGCATCTTCCCCCGCGAAGCCATCGCTCTCCTCCACGAGCGCTCCATGGCCATCTTCGCCATCGCCTCCTTCCTCATCTGCATCCCGCTGCAGTTCTACTACGCCTTCACCAACCTCTTCCTCAACGAGTCAGGCGTCCACAACGCCGCAGGCAAGATGACCGGCGGCCAGATGTCCGAGCTCTTCTGCATGCTTCTCATCCCCTGGTTCTTCCGCCGTCTCGGTGTCAAGTACATGCTCGTCGCGGGCATGTCCGCCTGGGTCCTCCGCTATCTCCTCTTCGCCTACGGCAACGCCGACACCAAGGTCTGGATGTTCTGGTTCGGCATCCTTCTCCACGGCATCTGCTACGACTTCTTCTTCGTCACCGGCCAGATCTACATCGACCGCAAGGCATCCCACGCGCTACGAGCCGCAGCCCAGGGACTCATTACCTTCATCACCTATGGCGCGGGCATGTTCGTAGGCTCCTGGCTCTCTGGAGCAGTGGTAGAGCGCTACACCACAACATCAGCAACCGGAGCAACGATTCATTCGTGGCAATCGATCTGGATTGTCGCTGCCTCTGCATCAGCCGCAGTCCTCGTGCTCTTCCTACTCACCTTCACCGACAAGGAAAGCTCACCAGTCACAGCAGCAGAAAGCGCAGGCGCAACCCCGATCGAAGCGCCTCTCTAAAAAAATGTCCTGCCGGACGGGCCTCCTGCGCGGAGGGCGGGCGTTCGCACGCCTTTTTAGAGCTTCGCATGGTCCTCCCGTTGGTCGGCATAATCTTCCCTCGCGACCAACGGGAGCGCCAACCGAAGGGGTATACAAGTCACGAAGTGACCGCCCTCCGCGCAGGAGGCCCGTCCGGCAGGACACTATCTTTTAAGCCCACCAGGCCTCCACCGGAGGCTCCTTCAACAACACGCGCGACAACATCCCAATGGCAGAAGACAACCCCTCCTGCGTCGAAGCCAGAGCATCCTCATGCTCAATGCTCATCACATAGTCGTATCCAGCAAGCCGCAACGCTGAAGCAATCCTCTTCCACTCCAACTCACCATGCCCCCACCCAACCGACCGAAACAACCACGACCTCTTCGCCATCTCACGATAACTCTTCGTATCCAGCACCCCATTCACATCACGCATCGCCGCATTGATCGCCACATCTTTCGCATGAAAGTGAAAGATCGCCTCCCCCAGCGCACCAATCGCCGCAGGAATATCGATCCCCTGCCACCAAAGATGACTCGGATCCAGATTGATCCCAACAGAACTACCCACAGCCGC
Organism: Edaphobacter lichenicola; assembly: GCF_014201315.1. NCBI lineage: Bacteria > Pseudomonadati > Acidobacteriota > Terriglobia > Terriglobales > Acidobacteriaceae > Tunturiibacter > Tunturiibacter empetritectus. The sequence goes on along the minus strand of NZ_JACHDY010000007.1, from coordinate 51,841 downwards.
ACGCAGCTTCAAAACAGTCTCAGGGTTATACACACAAAACCCCGGATGAGCCTCCAGCGCCACCTTCACCCCAGCATCCTTCGCAAACTGAGCCGCACCCTTCCAGTAGGGAATCAGCCGCTCCTCCCACTGCCAGGCCAGCGCCTCCGAAAACTCCGGAGGCCAGGCCGCAGTAATCCAGTTCGGCGTCACATCCTGCGCCGACCCACCGGGGCATCCAGAGAATGTAACCACCACAGGCACATGAATCTGCTCGGCCAACCTGACCGTCTTGCGCAGCAGCTCATCGTCGCGCCCCGCAATCTCTCTCTTAGGATGGACAGGGTTCCCATGGCACGATAGCGCACTGATCGTCAGCCCCGCATCCTCCAGCTTCGAACGAAACGCACGCGCCGCCTCCTTACTCGCAAGCATCCCCTCCAGATCCAGATGGCTGCTCCCCGGCCATCCGCCACTCCCAATCTCCAGCGCCTCAATCTGCGGATACTTCTTCAACTCCGCCAGCAGAGCATCCAGCGACAACCCATTGAATATCGGCGTAAACAACCCTAACCGCATCGTCCAATCTCCTTAACCCAAAAAGTCACAACTCCCCGCCAATTCCTCATAAAGCGTCATCTCGACCGAAGTCGCGCAGTCTCATCGCGCGACGTAGTGGAGAGACCCCCGTATTTGTATTTGTTGTTGCCTCTCTGGTTGTCATCCCCGAAGGGGATCTGCGTTTGCATTCGCAAGCTCACACCGCAGGCTTCACCTTCTCATGCAAATGCTTCTGCATCGACTCCAGCGTAAACCCCTTCGTCTCCGGATACACAAACAGCACCACCAGGAACTGCACCACCATCATCGCCGCAAAAAAGAAAAACGGAATCGACCGCGAATATCGAGCCAGCACCGGAAAGATACTCGCAATCAGCGCATTCGTAATCCAGTGCGCCGACGAGCCCAGGCTCTGCCCCTTCGACCGAACACTCGTCGGAAACACCTCGCTGATATAAACCCAGATCACCGCCCCCTGCGAGAAGGCGAAGCTGACAATATAAGCAATCAACACCACCAGCAGAAACTGCTGATGCGACTGAGTCTGGAAGATCATCGCCGCAGCCAGAAGGCAAACCCCGCAACCCACCGCCCCCACCAGCAGCAGCTTCTTGCGTCCCACCTTATCGATCAGAGAAACCCCAGCCAGCGTCGCCACCAGGTTCATCGCCCCAATCGCCACCGCCTGAAGATCGCTCGATACCCGGCTGAACCCGGCACTGGCAAAGATATCGTTCAGGTAGTAAAGAATCGCGTTGATCCCCGTTAGTTGATTGAACATCCCAATCGAAATCGCCAGAAAGATCGGCAGACGGTTCTGCGCAGAGAATAACTTCGTGGCCGACTCCAGCCGCTCCTGCCGAATCGACTCGATAATCTCCTGCACCTCCGCCTCCGAATCAGGCGAACCCATCCGCTGCAGCGTCAGCGTAGCCTCCGCAATCCGGTTCTGCGTAATCAACCACCGCGAGCTCTGAGGAACACTCAGCAGCATGATCAAAAACAGCGCCGCCGGAACAAACGCCACTCCAATCTGCACCCTCCACTCAATCGCCCCCAACCCAAAGTGCGCCACAATCGCATTCGAGAGATACGCCAGCAGAATTCCAACCACCACGTTAATCTGAAACAGACCCACCATCCGCCCGCGCCACTTCGCCGGCGAAAGCTCCGCAATATAAACCGGCCCCAGCACCGACGAGCCGCCAATCCCCAGCCCGCCAAGAAACCGGAAGAACAAAAACATGGTCCAGCTACCCGCCAGCGCACAGCCAAGCGCCGAGATCACGTACAGCACCGCCATCCATCGCAGCGCCTTGCGGCTGCCCAGCTTCTGGCCCATGGCGCCGCTGCCCATCGCCCCAATCACCGTCCCCCACAGCGCAATCGAAACCGTAAAGCCAAGATTCGCCGGCGACAGCTGATACTTGTCCGTCAGTGCATGGGTAATTCCAGCGATCACAGCCGTGTCGAAGCCAAACAGCAGGCCGCCCAGCGCACCAGTGATAGCACTCCTGGCCAGAAGAAATACAGAACTCGATTTTGTGGTCGTCATAAGGACAATGCCTATCCTAGCCTCTGAAACCCGGAAACGACCAAGTCTCGACCGGCCAAATTTCACGCCCAAAGAAAAATCAAAAAAATCTTCGCCAAACTTGGCGTATGAGTTATCTCCAGTTCGTTACAATTAAAAGAGAGATCAGGTAAAAGAGTTCAAAGAGAGCTCGAGTAAGAGTAAGTCAAAGAGAGATCAGGTCCCAGGGGCTGCCAGCGGCGAGAGCTGCGGCAGCCCTTGGCCTTTAACTGTCCACAACGCACCACGAACTCACCACGAAAGGCCAGCAATCCACCACGATGAAGCAGTCTCCACGAAGACCCTCGAAGCCCGAAATTATGAAAAATTAAACGAAACCAACCTCTAACCCACACAAAATAAATATTTTGTGCACAACCCACTTGAATGCAATAGTTTAGCGACACACCCTGCCGCTAAACCAAAGCATCCATTGCACTTGTCCCTAAAATACCCCAAGGGGGGAGGGGGGGAGGGGGTACCCCACCCCTCAAAATCACTCCAGTCAACCCCAACCGACCTGCTTCCGCCTCTTTCTGAAGAAACCTGTAACCTTATTGATTGAAAATCGCTCACATCCTGCTACGCTTATAAGTAACGGCGAAATATCGCCTTACGAAAGCAGGACGCATCATGGCAAACGGTACAGTGAAATGGTTCAACGACGCAAAAGGTTTTGGCTTCATCACCCCGGAAGACGGTGGAGAGGATCTCTTCGCGCACTACTCTGCAATTAACTCCAGCGGCTTCAAGTCCCTCCAGGAAGGCCAGCGCGTAACGTTTGACATCACCACTGGCCCCAAGGGCAAGCAGGCTGCAAACATCCAGCCCGCCTAATCCACCCCCTCTCCGCGGAAAAGCTGCAGAACCAGGCAGGCACCTCCGCGTCCAACAAAGTTACAAAAGGGTTGCGATGGTCGCCAGGCGTCCATCGCAACCCTTCGCAACTTACCCTCCACCCCCGCCACGCACCCTACAACTATCGAGTCATTCTGTACCTCCTTGGTAACTGCTAAGTTACCTGCACTGCGACCCAGCAGGAGGTCTCCCCATGACTCGAATGCAGCAAATCTCCCTCCTCCTAGCCCTCACCTCCCCAACCGTCCTCTTTGCCGCAAGCGTCCCCCAGACCATCCTTCCCGATAACGTAATCACCTGCCAGCCCAACGCAAACTGCTTCAGCAAGAAGCTCTACGGTCGAAACTATAAGGTGATCAACTCCCCGCGCTTCACCGTAATGATCTCCGTCTCGCAAGAGGGTCCCTACACCCGCGCCGATGTCAGCATCGCCAACAATACCGTCCTGCCCCAGAATGTGACCCCCGAGGACTTCCGCGTCGAGGTCGTCACGCCCAAGCCCAAAGTCCTCCTGTATGTCCCACCCAGCGACCTGAAGGACCTCCCTTCCTCATCCCCGGCCCCGCAGCCGCCGACATCTCCTACCCCCCAGCGTGGCTCCTCCCTGCTCCCCCGACAAACCGCCGCCTTGATCGGGGCGGACGCCTCACAAGCCCCCAATGCCGACCAATCTGACCCGGAAGCAAAATCTAAAACGGCCGAGCAGGTCGCAAGCGAACATCCTCTCGAGGCAACCTCTCTATCTCCTAACGAAGTTGCTCGTGGACGGGTCTACTTCGAGCGTGTCAAACATGAGCAACTCGTAAATATCGTCCTGCCCATAGCTGGTCTCGTATTCGAATTTCCTTACAACATGAGATAGGCCGGAAGCTGATCTCTCCTACAGCGTCTCAGGAACAACTGCAGGAAGCCTGCGGTCCCCGCCTTACGGGGGCTGTCAGGCTATGATCAAGCATGACCGCCGAAGCCCGAGCTAAAAATATCAAAGTCCTTATCTTCGATGTGGATGGAGTCTTAACCGATGGACAGATCTTCGTCATTCCAAACTCAGAAGGCCACGGAATCGAAGCAAAAGGTTTCTCTGCACACGACGGGCTTGGAATCTCTCTAGGGCGTCTCGGCGGCCTCCGCATCGGAATCATCACCAAACGCCAGTCACAGACGGTAGCCATCCGCGCTAAGGACTTGAAGTTAGAGTTCATCTACCAGGGCCAATCTCACAAGATGAACGCGATCAATGAAATCCTAGAGAAGACCGGCTACACGCTCGACCAGCTTGCCTATGTTGGGGACGACATTATCGATCTTCCGGTCATGCGCCGCTGTGGTCTCGCCATTGCCACCGCCAATGCTCGCCAGCAGGTAAAATCGGCAGCGCACTATGTTACCGCGAATGCCGGCGGCTTCGGAGCCGGTCGCGATGCCATTGACTTTATCCTCTCGGCCCAGGGCACTCTTGAAAAAGTGATCGAGCAGTATCTCGACGAATCGAGTACTGCTGCCGCCGCTTCCGACGTCGGTACCGGCAACATGTAGATAACAAAGAGGCGAAGAAAGAACGAATAAAACCGCGCTACAATCAGCGAATGTCGCTGGAAGTTCCACAATCACTCGCTTGGGCTCACCCTGTCACGGCCGAGTGGTTTCTATCCAAATTCGGCAGCCCTACCGAGCCGCAGACTTACGGTTGGCCAGGCATTCTCGATGGCAATGCCACACTCATCTCAGCTCCAACCGGCTCAGGCAAAACCCTCGCAGCGTTCTTAGTCTGTATCGATCACCTCCTCCGGCAATCGATCTCAGGCCGGCTGGCGCCCTGCACGCAGGTTCTGTACATTAGCCCCCTCAAGGCCCTCTCCAACGACATCCAGAAAAATCTCGATGCACCCCTCGCCGAGATCCAGCAACTGGCAATGCAGCGCGGGTACCTTTGTCCTGAAATCCGCACCGGCGTCCGGACAGGCGACACGCTTCCAAAAGAGCGCGCTGCCATGCTCCGCAACCCGCCTCACATTCTCGTCACTACACCCGAATCCCTCTATATCCTTCTTACCGCCGGCAAGAGCAGGGAACACCTCCGCCGTGTTCAAACCGTCATCGTCGACGAGATCCACGCAGTAGCCGACGACAAACGCGGTGCCCATCTGGCTCTTTCCCTCGAGCGTCTCGACGCTCTTGTCACAGGTGAAAATCGTCTCAGCCCCGGTCAGTTCCTCACTGGCCTCGCTGCGGCACCACAAAGGATTGGCCTCTCCGCCACGCAGAATCCGATTGAACTGGTGGCCAGCTTTCTCACTGGCAGCCACGAAGATCGCAAACCTGCCACTATCGTGCAGGTAGGTCAGTGCCGCGAGCTCGACATCGCGATTGAAGTCCCAAGTGACGAGCTTAGTTCCGTTACCAACAGCGGCATGTGGGAAGAGATCTTCGACAAGCTTGCTGCCCATGCACAGAATCACCGCTCTACCCTGGTCTTCGTCAATACCCGCCGCCTAGTCGAGAAGATTGCCTTTGAACTCGCTACCCGTCTTTGCCCCGAACACGTAGCGGCACATCACGGCTCACTCTCCCGCACCCTCCGGCTCGACGCCGAGCAGCGCCTCAAGCATGGCGAGATCAAAATTTTGATAGCCACCGCGTCCCTGGAGCTCGGTATCGATATCGGCGACATAGACCTGGTCTGCCAGATCACTACGACCCGGTCGGTAGCCGTTGCCATGCAGCGTGTGGGGCGTGCAGGCCACTGGCGTGGTGCAACTCCGAAAGGGAGATTCTTCGCGACCACACGTGATGACCTTCTCGAACAAGCTGCCCTCATCAGGAAGATGCGTGCCGGAGAACTGGATCAGTTACAAATTCCGCCACAGCCCGCCGACGTTCTCATGCAGCAGATCGTCGCTGCCTGCGGGGCCGAGCCTTGGGAAGAAGACGCCCTCTACAACATTCTTCGCCGAGCGTATCCTTATCGCAACCTCACCCGCGAAGCCTTCAACGATCTCCTCACCCTTCTCACCGATGGCATCGAATCTACCCGCGGCCGCTATGGTGCCTATCTCCTTCGCGACGAAGTCCAACACCATCTCCATCCACGTCGTGGTGCTCGCATGATCGCCATCTCAAACGGTGGTGCCATCCCCGACACGGCGCTCTACAGCGTCATCCTCCAGCCGGAAGGCGTTCAGATTGCCACTCTGGATGAGCACTTCGCCGTCGATTCCAGCCCCGGCGATGTCGTTCTTTTGGGCACCTCAAGCTGGCGTATCCAGCGCGTCGAAGCCACTGGTCGCGTCCTCGTCGAAGACGCCCACGGCGCACCTCCCAGCTTGCCGTTCTGGGAGGGCGAAGCCCCGCAACGAACCGCTGTCCTCTCGAATGGAGTAGGCGAGCTACGCGAACAAATCTCCGCTCTCACTCCTAACGTGGTCCCGGGCTACCTGTCTCCCGCCCAGCCAGAGGTCACCGCCGCCGCCGCATGGCTCATGCAGCAGTGCGGTGTCTGCGCCAGCGGAGCCCAGCAACTTATCGCCTACATCGTCGCCGGTCGCGCTGCACTTGGTGCCGTTCCATCCAAAACCACCATCATCGCCGAACGCTTCTTCGACGACGGTGGCGGCATGCAACTCATCCTTCATGCTCCCTTCGGTGGCCGCATCAACAAAGCCTGGGGGCTGGCCCTGCGCAAACGTTTCTGCCGTGGCTTTAACTTCGAGCTTCAAGCCGCAGCCACCGACAATGGCATTAACATCTCTCTCGCCGAGCAACACAGCTTTCCCCTCGCCGATGTCTTCCAGTTCCTCACCGAACACACAGCGAAGGAGCTTCTGGAGCAAGCCTCTATCGCGTCCCCCATCTTCAAAAACCGCTGGCGATGGGCCGCCGGCCGCAGCCTGCAGCTTCTCCGTTTCTCAAAGGGCAAACGCATCGCCCCACAGATCCAGCGCACTCGTTCCGAAGATCTCATGGCCTCGGTCTTCCCACAGGCCGCGGCCTGCTTCGAGACCATTGTCGGAGATATTCAGATTCCCAACCATCCACTGGTCAACGAGGTGATGCAGGACGTCCTCCAGGAGGCGATGGACCTGGAAGGACTCATCGAACTTCTTCGCGGGATCAAGGAAGGCGCCATCCGTTGCGTGGCGGTTGATACTCCAACTCCCTCCCAGTTCGCGCATGAACTCCTCAACGCCAATCCCTACGCTTATCTGGATGAAGCTGGTCTCGAAGCGCGTCGCGCCCGCGCTACCTCACTCGGCCGCAACCTTCCGGACCAACCCGGCAAGCTGGACCAAGCCGCCATTACAGCCATTCGTAAAGAGATTTGGCCGGATCTCCGCAACGAGCACGAACTCCATGATCTTTTGCATTCGCTCATAGTCTTACCGTTGCACGCGATCGGTACAGCTGAATCCAACGACTGGCAGATTTTTTACGACCGGCTTGCACGCTCAGGCCGCGTCCACACGATCGACTGCGGCGGAAACCTGGGCTGGGTTGCTACCGAACGATTGTCTTATGTCGACGCGTTGTGGCAAAGTGCGTCTAATCGAACCAATTCCGTTACAAAAGAAGAAGCCCTGCAGAAGTTAGTTCAGGGATGGTTACAAATCTCAGGACCCATCACCGCCATCGCTCTCGGCCGCACCGTCACCCTCGAGCCGGCGGCGATCTTTCCAGCCTTCCTCGCGATGGAGATGCAAGGTCTCCTCATGCGTGGAGCCTTCGAGTACCCCGCACCATCTGCAGCGCCATCAACCGGAGCAGATTCAAGCCACAATATCGAGTGGTGCGAACGCCGCATTCTCCAGCGTATCCACCGTCGCACCGTCGCCACTCTCCGTAAGCAGGTCGAGCCTGTCACTCCTGCGGTCTATATGCGCTGGCTGCTCAACTGGCAGCATCTGGCCCCGCAAACCCAGCTCTCCGGCGAAGAGGGCGTCTTCGAAGCTCTTCGTCAACTAGAGGGCTTTGAAGCTCCTGCCGTCGAGTGGGAGCGCACCCTCCTTCCCTCCCGCGTCGCCCACTATGACCCCCGCTGGCTCGATGCCCTCTGTCTCTCTGGAGCCGTAGGTTGGGGGCGCATCTCACCTCACTCAGCGTGGTCTGCAGGGGATGGAGCCTCCCCGCGCCGGGTCATTCCCACCAACGCTGCACCCGTCACCTTCTACATCCGCGAGACTGCAGACTGGCTTCCTTACGCACTGGCTCAACAGTGCGTTGAAGAGGACAAGCTGGCCGCGGCACTCAGCCCCGCAGCTCTGCAGGTTCGAACATTGCTTCAGCAGCGTGGCGCCTGCTTCGCCAACGATATTCAGCGCATCGCGAATCTCACCCGGCAGCAAACCCAGCAAGCTCTGTGGGAGCTCGCCACCGCGGGCCTTGCAGCTGCAGACGGCTTCGACCAGCTTCGCGCCTGCATGGGTCCCCGTCGCAAATCCATTACCACCGAGACCTCTGCCAGACGTACGGCACGCAGCTCGGCTGGCAGATGGTCGCTGCTCAACGCAGAGCTTCACGCGGCGCCGACAGCGATCGAGCAGGCACACCGCACCGAAGCCGCTCTGGAATCCTTTGCCCGCCAACTTCTCAATCGTTACGGCGTTCTATTTCGCGACCTGCTCCTCTGCGAATCCAACGCCCCCAGATGGCGCGATCTTCTCCAGATCCTTCGTCGTCTCGAAGCCCGCGGTGAGATCCGCGGTGGCCGGTTCCTGTCCGGCTTTGGCGGCGAGCAATATGCACTCCCCGAGGCCGTCGAGTCCCTCCGCACCTCCCGCAGCCGCGAGTGCAGCGCGATCATCGCCGTAGCCGCTGCCGACCCGATGAACCTCGTCGGCGTCGTGATCCCAGGGGATCGTGTTCCTGCCGTTCCTGGTAGACAGGTCCTTTATTCCAACGGCAGGCTGCACTCGGAGACTTCCGATGACAGGGCTGTCGACTTGGCCATGGGCGTCCCACCCTATGTGTCGCCTGGCCAGCCAATCTCCCCCTTGTTCTGAGCGAGTTTTCCTGCCTAGGAGGGTACCCCCCCCCCCCTATTACCGGAGAGTAAGTCGTTATTTATCAATGGCTTACGAGGGGGTATAGGCTCGCAAAAATAACATTCTAAAAGGGGTTACTTCTAAATTCTGCCAAGCAAAGGGGTTACGCTCTTTCGTTGCTTCCAAAGCTGTATAACACCCTGAAGACTTCTGGCTGCTTTTCCCTATTTATCCAGTATATCGAATGGACTCTAACTGATACGCCAAGCGGATGTGTATGATTACATTTACTTTACAGGGTTCGAGGGGTTGACAATCGAAAGCGGGCGCGAAAGACCCTCCAGGAGTGGCAGAGGAAAGGTGAAAGGGCTCTGCTCACGAGAGCAAAGCTATGGGTTGCTGCTGCTCCTAGCAACGAAAAGGACCGCATGCTTCCTCAAGCGCCCTCTTCCTCAGATCTGACGGCGATAAAAAAGTCCGGCGGTGAAGAACACAATAGCGACCATAATGGCGAGCCGGGCATGAACGATGTTATGTAGACGCAGGCTGAGCAGCGCGTCCGCGAGCCACGCGGCAAAGCCCAGAAACCATATCCACGCTGTCTTTTGGAAGATCCGCATGCAGCCATGCTCCCGGGAGAAGTTGCGGCCAGGGTCGAACGGGCGAGGTTCGCTGGCCTTGTTCTACACTAAGCAGTAGAGACGCACCTAGGAGAAATACGTTGTCACAACGCACATTCAGCATCATCAAGCCGGACGCCGTCCGTAAGGGCTACTCCGCAGCTATCCTCGCCGAGATTGAAAAGGCAGGATTTAAGATCGTTTCGATCAAACGGCTTTCGATCTCAAAGGCACAGGCCGAAGGCTTCTACCACGTCCATGCAACTCGGCCATTCTTCGGCGAACTGACGGAGTTCATGTCGAGCGGACCCATCTTTCCGATGGTGCTCGAGAAGGATAACGCGATTGCCGACCTCCGTAAGCTGATGGGCGCGACCAACCCGGCCCAGGCTGAGGACGGAACCATCCGCAAGAAGTTTGCCGCCTCGATTGGAGAAAATGCCATTCATGGTTCGGATGCCGAGGATACCGCGGCGTTTGAGATCGGGTACTTTTTCCCCGGTTACGAGCTGAAATAGTTTGGTTGATTCGGGACCAGTCGGCGGCGGGCGCAATCAGAGTGTTCTGGTCGCGCCCGTCGCCTGTGATCCTTAAGTCGTCAAGAGCATTCGTCAAGAGCAGCCGTCGCGTTCGCTGCCCCGCAGAAGGATAGACGGAGAAGGACAGATTGATGGGAGTTGTAGCGCCGCAGATGAAGTTGCCGAAGGGACCCTTCAAGGCTTACTTGTTCGATTGTGATGGGACGATTGTTGACTCGATGCCGCTGCACTACGTTGCGTGGAAAAGAGTCCTTGCGGAGTGGAACTGCGAGTTTGGAGAGCAGACATTCTATGCGTGGGGTGGAATGCCGGTAGCTGAGATCATCTCCACCTTGAATGTGCGGGACGGTCTTACGATGCCAGTGGAAGAGATAGCAAAGCGCAAGGAAGCGCTATATTTCGAGATTCTCCCAGAGCTAAAGGCTGTCCCGGAGGTGCTGGAGCATATTGAGTTCAGCCACGGACATATCCCGTTTGCAGTGGTGTCGGGGAGTACCCGGGACTCTGTGACGGCCTCGCTGGATGTGCTGAGGCTCCTGGATAAATTTGAAACGCTGGTCTGCGCGGGGGACTATGAGCGAAGCAAACCTGACCCAGAGCCGTTTCTGATTGCGGCGAAGCGGTTGGGAGTGAAGCCGGAAGACTGCCTTGTCTTTGAAGACACGGAGATGGGGATTCAGGCCGCTACGGCGGCTGGGATGGCATCAGTGAAGATCTTGCAGCCATGGGAGCGCGAGAAGGCTCTTGTGGTTGAGTCGGCCATCGATTAGGTAACTCTCAAAGTGTTTTGCGAAAGTTGACACATCGTTCGACGATCTCGACGCTGAGTGCTTCGTGAGCTCTCTGTGAGCTTGTGGAATCGGCCCGGATGCCCGATGCTGTCTCCTTCCTGCAGTTGATTCGATGCCTCATCGTGTCGCTGTTTCGCAGGGCTTCACGTATAGTGGCGGAGGCCGCTGGAGCGAACTATATTGCGCTGCAAACAGACCGCATAGAGGATGCCAGGCAGGAAAAATGACGAGGAGAATGACGATGAGATGGCTAAAGATTATGCTGCTTAGCATGACAACTGCGATGGCGGCACACGGCTCGGTAACGAAGACTCCATTTGGAACAACCCCGGATGGCACGGCAGTGGATCTTTACACGCTGAAGAGCGAAGGGATTGAGGCAAGCATTATGACCTTCGGAGCTCGCGTGGTTTCGATCAAGACGCCGGATCGCGACGGAAAAATCGCCGATGTGGTGCTTGGCTACAGCGCGCTGGACGGTTATCTTGCGGATAAGTCGACCTACTTTGGCGCGATCGTGGGGCGATATGGGAATCGCATTGCGTTCGGAAAGTTTTCACTGGATGGCAATCAGTATCAGATCCCAACGAACAATGGCGCCAACTCGCTGCATGGTGGCACCGTCGGTTTCGATCGCCTGGTGTGGAAGGGGCGAGCCATTGCAGATGGAGTGGAGATGACGTTGGTGAGCAAGGACGGCGATCAGGGATATCCAGGAACGCTGACGGTACACGTGCGATACACGGTTCATCACGGCGCATTGCGCATCGACTATAGCTCCTCGACCGATAAAGACACGGTCCTTAATCTCACCAATCACTCGTACTTCAACCTTTCAGGCGATCCGAAGAAGACCATTCTTGACGAGCAGATTATGATTCCGGCAGACCAGTACACGCCAGTGAATCCGGTCCAGATCCCTACGGGGGAGCTGGCTTCGGTAGAGGGCACACCGTTTGATTTTCGTAAGTCTACGGTTATTGGTGCACGGATCAACGAAGACAATGAACAGTTGAAGATCGGCGGCGGCTATGACCATAACTGGGTGCTGCGCGGCAAGAATGGGGAAGTGAAGACAGCGGCTCGAGTCTACGATCCTGCGAGCGGACGTGTTTTGACTGTGACGACAACCGAGCCGGGAGTTCAGTTTTATACCGGCAATTCACTCAATGGTGCGGCGTATGGCAGCGCGCAGCAGAGCAATGCGAAGAACACCGCGCTCTGTCTCGAGACGCAGCACTTTCCCGATTCACCGAATCATCCTTCCTTTCCCACCACGGAGTTGAAGCCGGGCGAGGTGCTTCACAGCACGACGACCTTTACTTTTTCTACGCAAACCAAATAACGATTCGCCCCAACGCGGCGTGTACTCTTCCGCCGCACGTGAGGTTTTTATCCGATGAATAAAGTCGTTCCGACAGCAGACGACGCTGTGGTAGATGTTGCGCCAGGTTCTACGATAATGCTTGGCGGCTTTGGTCTTTGCGGGATCCCAGAGAACCTGATCGCCGCCTTAGTGAAGCGCAGGATTACCGGACTGCACACGATAAGCAACAACATGGGCGTTGACGGCTTTGGCATGGGGTTGATGTTGGAGGCCGGCATGATCGCCTCGCACATCGGCAGCTACGTGGGCGAAAACCGTCGGTTGGAGGCCCTGGTATTGAAAGGGGAGCTGGATCTAACCCTGATTCCGCAAGGGACACTCGCTGAACGGATTCGTGCAGGCGGCGCAGGTATCCCGGCGTTCTATGTGCCGACGGGTTTAGGTACGGTTGTGGCCGAGGGCAAAGAAACACGCAAGATTGGCGACAGGACTTATGTGCTTGAGCAGGCGCTTCATGCAGACGTTGCACTGATCAAAGCCTGGAAGGGAGACCGGTTGGGAAATCTGATCTATCGTAAGACGGCGAGGAACTTCAATCCGGCGATGGCGACTGCTGCGAAGGTGACGATCGCAGAGGTCGAGGTGCTAGTTGAGCCGGGTGAGCTTGATCCGGATCACATCGTTACTCCAGGAATCTATGTAAACCGCATTGTGGTGGGCGCGGCATATCGAAAACCAATTGAGTCGAAGTTTATTGAATCCGGAGGTGCCTTGTGACAGGGAAGGAGCGGATCGCACGGCGGATTGCACGTGAGTTTCACGATGGCTTTTATGTAAATCTTGGCATTGGACTGCCAACGATGATCGCAGGATATGTGCCTGCAGGCATCGATGTAATGTTTCAGTCGGAGAATGGAATGCTGGGTGTTGGTGCGCCTCCGACCGATGAGTGCGCTGACCCTGATCTTATCAACGCGGGGAAGCAGCCGGTGACAGAACTGCCGGGGTGTTCGTTTTTTGCGAGTGAGGAATCGTTCGCGATGATCCGCGGCGGCCACATGGATATGAGCATCCTTGGGGCGATGCAGGTGGACGAGCAGGGCAATCTCGCCAACTGGACGATTCCGGGAAAGATGGTGAAGGGCATGGGGGGCGCTATGGATCTGGTTGCGGGGGCGCGTCGAGTGATCGTTGCAATGGAACATCAGACGAAGGATGGAGCTTCGAGAATTTTGAAGGAGTGCACGCTCCCGCTGACTGGACAGAGTGTAGTGCATGATATTGTGACGGAGCTTTGCTGGATTCGGGTGACCGCCCAAGGGCTGGTGTTGACCGAAGTCGTAGAAGGCATGAACGTCGCTGAAGTCCAGGCGCGGACCGAGGCGAAGCTTCTAGTCTCTCCGGATCTATGCGTGATGACCGTCAATCCGTTGGTCTAGCCAAAGTATCCGCTTGCGAGTTCACTCTATTGACGCTGACGCGAGCGCGACATCTGTGCGGTTTCGTTGTGGTATAACGAAATCTATCTCGGGTGCCCACCAGGGCATAACAGGGAAGTCCGGTGAAGAGCCGGCGCGGTTCCGCCACTGTAAGTGAGGAAAGCTGCTTTGAAGTACCACTCGGCCGAGGGCTGGGGAAGGTAAAGCGGTGTGCAGAGTTCCTGCAACCTCCAAGCCAGGAGACCTACCCGAGAATACCGGCAGACTTCTGCGGAGAACAGGAAGTTGCATGATTATTATTTCCATACAGTTTCGTATTTGGACTTACTGCCTCGAACCTGCTGCCAAGGCATCAGAAAGAGGTGTAAGTCTTGACTGATATCCATCGCCAACGCGTAGTACGGGCGGATGGGCGGCCTGTGAATATCGTGCAGCGGCGCGCGCACCTCTCCTATTGTTTCTCAGGATGCTGCTGTGGAAGGACGGAGCGCGGTTATGCGCAGGTCCCGGTCGAAACGTATAAAGAAGAGTGGACTCGCCGGAAGATGCGCAATACGATCCATCTGACGAAGGCTGGGTGCCTCGGGCCGTGCGTGCTGTCGAATGTTGCGAGTCTGGTCTTTGATGGACGATCGGTGTGGTTTCATTCCGTCAACAGCCCTTGGCAGGTGAAGCAGATATTCGAGTACATCGATGCGATGTTGGAAGCAGATCGCTTTTTGCAACCGCCCGAAGAACTGCTTGAGTACGTTTTTAACTTCTATGACTGGGACGTGCGACCTGCGGTTCCAGCCTCGATTGTTGCCGAGAGCGTACAGCCAGAGGTGCACGGCATCGCCCTCTTGACGCACGCAGATACCGATCTGATGACTCTTCAGAACGCGCGCGCAGCACTTCCCTCAGATTTGGATGTTTTTCCTTATTCGCTGAACGGCTTGCGCAGCGAGGAACAGATGGTGGCGCTGCTAGAGGGAAGCTTAGCGCGCGTTCAGATTATTGTGTTGCGTTTGCATGGACCACTGAACTCTGTCGCCGGATTCCCTCTTCTTCGCTCTAAGTGCATGATGCAGAACCGACCCCTCGTAGTGGTGAGCGGCACCGGAGAGATGAATCCCGAGTTTCTCAGTGCCGGGACTGTCGATCCGGATGTAGTCGCGTCGGTGACGACTTATCTCGAGCGCGGTGGAACATCGAATGTTGTGGAATGCCTGAAGTTTTTGTCTGACCGTCTCCTGATGACCGGGCACGGCTATGAGAAACCTACAACTCCCACAGAGCACGGAATTTACATGCAAGATCTAGAGCATGCGGAGTATCAAGACTGGCAGAAACGCGCAGATCCTGCGAAGCCTACCGCAGCCATCCTGTTTTATCGTGCTCATCTTCTTAGCGGAAATACTGCGTTCGTTGACGCTCTCGCTGAAGCACTGGAGTCTCACGGCTTGAACGCGCTCTGCATCTTCACCTCGAGCATGAAGGCTCTGGTGGATGGTTTCCCAGCGGCGCTCAGGCTGGTAGAACGACGCGTCAATGTCGTTGTCACTACGTTATCTTTTGCATTGGGCGAGATAAATACCGGTGATGTAACACTCGTAGGCGAGAATGTTTCGATTCTGGAACGGTTGGGAGTTCCCGTTATTCAGGCGATCCCAAGCGGGATGCCAAGAGGAAACTGGGAGATCTCGCGCCGCGGTTTAAACGCATTGGACACAGCGATCAATGTAGCACTCCCGGAGTTTGATGGCCGCATCATCTCCGTTCCGGTCTCGTTTAAGGAACGGGGAAATGCTCAATCCGGAGATTTGTATGTCCCTCACCAGGAGCGCGCAGATCGAGTGGCCGGAATCGCTGCCCGGCTTGCGAGACTCCAGACCCTATCCAATCCTTACAAGCGTGTCGCGTTTATTCTTACAAATTCATCGACCAAGGCTGCGCAGGTGGGAAATGCAGTTGGTCTCGATTCGCCAGCGAGCTTACTGAATCTGCTCCGCGCCATGAAGGGACGCCGGTATATTGTCGGAGATCTGCCGGAGTCGGCTGATGATCTGATTCACGATCTTCTTTCGCGTGGAACGTATGACGACGCGCATCCCCTCGATGGGCAACGTGCTCATCGATACTCGCGCACGCTGTATCGGCGACGTTTCGAACGCTTTCCTGATGTTCCACAGAAGCGGATGAAAGATATGTGGGGGCAGCCCGCTGATCGCGGATATACGCTGCGATCGACTTCGCCGAAGATCGATAAGAAGCTGATGAGCGAAGTTGCAGCTCAGATTGCCGCGATGAACTTTGAACCATTTAGTGATAATGACGATTACTTGTTTGCAGCAATGCATCTCGAGAACGCACTGATTGCGATCCAGCCGCCGCGGGGGTACGGCCTGAATCCTGATGCCATCTATCACACCCCTGATCTTCCGCCGACTCATCATTACACGGCGTTCTACCAATGGCTGGGGACTTCCGTGGAGAATGGTGGATGGGGTGCCGATGCAATCGTGCATGTTGGAAAACATGGAACGCTCGAATGGCTGCCAGGAAAATCTGTTGGTCTGTCGGAAGAGTGCTTTCCCGATCTACTACTCGAAGACATGCCGCTGATCTACCCGTTCATCATCAATGATCCGGGAGAGGGGAGTCAGTCGAAGCGAAGAGGCCATGCGGTAATTGTGGATCATCTGACACCACCGATGACGAGTGCAGAGACCTACGGACCGCTCGCGGCACTAAATCAACTGGTGAATGAGTACTACGCGGTGGAAAAGCTGGATCCGTCGAAGCTGCCTTTCATTCAACAACAGATCTGGGAGTTGATTCAGGATGCGAACCTGAAAGCGGATCTCGATCTAAAGAATCTGCTATCGCGTGATCATGGCGATCATAAACATGATTGGGATGACGAGCTCACGCCGGAGGGCGTTCCGGTCACGCTGGCGGAGATGAGCGGAAGCGACGTTGCCCATCTGATTGAAGATATCGATGGGTATCTGTGCGAACTCGGCATGGCGCAGATACGCGATGGTCTGCACATTCTTGGCAACATGCCACCGCTTCCGGAGATGCTTCGATCGATGACTCGACTGGAGAACGTGGGATCGCCCAGCCTGCTCGGTGCGATCGCCCGCAATCTTCAATTTGATTACCGAGAACTTCTCGACACTCCAGGAAAAAAGCTAGATGTTGCTACTACTCTGTCTGACACCGTTTGTTACGCAAATGCTGACGTCCTCGATGTGCTGGATCGAATGGCCCTAAGTCTTTATACGAAACTTGAAGAGCTTGGCTTCCGTGTTGATCGTCTGGAAGAGTTGCAGTACGCCGTCGTCGGATGTGCTTCGGACGAAGTCTCGAGGGCGCTTACTTTCGCCTGCCTGCAGATTGTTCCAAATCTTGAGCGAACGGATGAAGAGGTTGAGCATGTTCTCGATGCTTTGGAAGGCCGCTATATCCCCGCGGGCCCGGCTGGGGCACCGACACGTGGTATGGCACATATTCTTCCGACTGGTAGAAATTTCTATGCAGTCGACCCACGCGCCCTGCCTTCTGAAGCTGCGTGGCGCGTAGGTCAGCAGCTAGCTCGCGAGGCGATAGAGCGTTATCGTGCCGAAGAAAACCAGTACCCTGAGACAGTAGGGCTCAGCGCGTGGGGTACTTCGCAGATGCGTACGCACGGTGACGACGTAAGCGAGGTTCTGGCGTTACTCGGTGTGCAGCCGGTGTGGAATAAACAGTCCAGGCGTCCGGAAGGGATCATTTTGATTCCATTGGAAAAACTCGGCAGACCGCGTGTGGATGTCACACTTCGCATCAGTGGTTTTTTCCGGGATGCGTTTCCTCATCTTATTGACATGATCGATGACGCGGTCGCGCTCGTCATTCAGCAAGATGAACCGCTGGAGATGAACTTTCCTAAAAAGCATTATCTGCTGGACCTTGATAAAAATAGCGATCAGGGAGCCGAAGAGGCAGAGGCTTCTGCGCGCTTCAGAGTCTTCGGTGCGAAGCCAGGTACTTATGGAGCGGGCATTCAAGCGCTGATGGAGACACATCACTGGAAGACTGACGGGGATATCGCGCAGGTGTTTCTCGAATGGGGCGGCTACGCGTATGGCAAGTCGGCGAATGGTGTGGATGCCCGACACATCTTTGCCGAGCGGTTGAAGAGTGTTCAGGTTGCGTTACATAACCAGGACAATAGAGAACACGACATCTTTGACTCTGATGATTATTTTCAGTTTCACGGCGGCATGGTGGCTACTATCCGAGCTCTCACAGGAGTACAGCCCAAGGCCTACTTCGGCGATAGCTCCCGTCCTGATGCAGTCCGCGTGCGCGATCTGCGCGAAGAGGCTCTGCGTGTCTATCGCTCGCGTGTCATTAACCCGAAGTGGATCGAGAGCATCAAGCGTCACGGTTACAAAGGTGGCCTGGAGCTAACCGCGACGGTGGACTATATCTTCGGCTTTGATGCGACGGCGCATATTGCTCCGGATTTTGTCTATGAAGGACTTGCACAAGAGTATGCGCTTAACCGTGAGACACAGAGCTTCCTGAAAGAGTCAAATCCCTGGGCGTTGAATGCGATCGCAGAACGTTTGCTCGAAGCAAAGGAACGCGGGCTTTGGGAGGATGCTAAACCAGAGACGCTCGACGCGCTGCGTGAAGTTCTGCTCGACAGCGAAACCTTGTTGGAAGCGCGCGGGGAGACTAGAAGGAGCACGGTATGACCGGCCCGGCTTATCCGTTCGCTGCGATTGTCGGCCAGGAACAGATGAAGATGGCGCTGCTTCTCGCCGCTGTGGATTGGCGCCTGGGAGTGCTCTTGCGTGGAGACAAAGGCGCGGGGAAGACCACGACGGCGCGAGCGCTCGCCGAGTTGCTCCCGAAGCCTGGGCGCTTTGTGAATCTGCCCATAGGGATAACGGAAGATCGTCTTTTAGGTGGGCTGGATTTAGCGAGTACGTTGAAGGGCGAACCGGCGCTCCGGCCCGGCCTGGTCGCAGAAGCAAACGGTGGCATTCTTTATGTCGACGAGGTCAATCTTCTGCCGGACCATCTTGCCGACGCGCTATTGGATGCAGCCGCGACCGGCGTGAGCACAGTCGAGCGAGAAGGCTTTAGCGCAGTGCAGGAGGCACGATTCGTTTTGATGGGAAGCATGAATCCGGAAGAGGGATCGCTGCGGCCACAGTTACTCGATCGGTTTGCCCTCGTTGCCGATATTACTGCCAGCGGATTGGCGACTGAAAGACGGGAGGTCGTTGAACGGCGCTTGATTTATGACGCCGACCCTGCACTTTTCGCGGCCCGGTGGATGGAGCAGCAGATATATCTTCAGCAGCGGATAGCAGCTGCGAGGGTGATGCTTCCGTCTGTGCAATGTTCTACCGTTATGTTGGAGCACATTAGCACGATCGTTTGTGAACATGGAGTCAGATCCCTTCGTGCAGATCTCGCCATAGCGCGTGCGAGCTGCGCACAGGCCGCTCTGCTGGGTTGTGAAGAGGTTACGGACGAACATATCGGGGCCGTGCTGCCGCTTGCCTTGGCTCACCGCATAACGCATTCACCTCAGAAGCCACCTCTTCCACAAACTTCTCCTTCACTATTGCCCCAAACACCGGCGCAGAGCAGGGAGAGCGAAGAGACCGATGAAACGACGGAGCAGCGCTTTTCTTCTCTGTCAGTCAGAACACCCGAATTGCGTTGGACTGCAAATGGCGGTAGAAGCGGAGCAACCGGGGCGCGCAAAGGGCCGGCACCGGGTCCCGTTGTCAGAAATAGAAAGAGCGAGAGCCCCGCGGAGCTGGATTCTCGCTCTTCCGTACTGGAAGCTATTGCCCGAACTGGTCGACCGAGTCCGCGTCTGCAGGATTTATATGACAAGGTGCGTGAGCCGATAGTGGGGTCGCGGTTTTTGTTTGTGGTGGATTCAAGCGGGTCGCATGCCGCGCGCGAACGGATGCGAGTGGTCAAGGGGGCGGTGGCCGGGCTGATTGAACGTTCCCTGCGTCGCCGTGACGAGATAGCCGTGATTGTATTTCGCGGAGAATCTGCCGAGATTCTAGTTGATCCTACAAGCGACGTAGCGGCGGTGGTTGCTGCTTTGGAGTATTTGCCGACAGGTGGCCGTACCCCTCTTGCGCATGCGCTTGAACTGGCGAATGAACTTGTGACCCCCGAGACGCTCTTATTGCTTGTCACCGATGGGCGGGCCAATGTTCCTTATCGCAGCAACGACGCCTGGGATGACGCGTTGCAGGCTGCGGCTAAGATTCGATGTCCCGGTTTGGTCGTCGACACCGAGTCGAGCAACCACGCATTCGGTAAGGCGAAAGAACTTGCCGACGCTATGCGTGTGGAGTGCATTAGCCTGTCAGAGTTTGAAGCAGGATATGATTTTGCCGTTCTGCTCAAGAACAGCGTTGATCGGTAAAATCGCGGACTCTATTTTCTTGAGATGGGGGATGTGACGGCTTGGTGCAAGCTCGCCACATCCCCTCGTATCCCCTTGGTGTCGTGCGGTTTTAGTAGACGTCTCGCTGGTAGCGCTTTTGTTTTTTCATGGCGGCCAGGTACTCGGCGGCGTGGTCGAGGGTGCCGTTCGAGCCTCGGGCGATGACGTCGAGGAGGGCTGTCTCTACGTCCTTGGCCATGCGGGTGGCGTCGCCGCAGACGTAGAAGTAGGCTCCGCGCTCCAGCCACTGGTAGAGCTCTTTGCAGTGCTCCTGCATGCGGTCCTGAACGTAGACTTTGCGGGCCTGGTCGCGGGAGAAGGCGGTGTCGAGGCGGGTGAGGATGCCGTCCTTGTGCATGGCCAGGAACTGATCTTTGTAGAGAAAGTCCATGGCTTCGCGTTGTTCGCCGAAGAAGAGCCAGTTGTCGCCTTTTTGGCCGGTGGCCTGGCGTTCTTCGAGAAAGGCGCGGAAGGGGGCGATGCCCGTGCCGGGGCCGATCATGATGACCGGTTTGGCGGTGTCTTCGGGGAGGCGGAAGTTGTTGTTGGAGTGGAGGAAGATCGGCATGGCGGTGCCTTCGCCGGCTCGGTCCCCGAGGTGTCCGGAGGCCACCCCCTGGCGGTCGCGGCCATGGGCTTCGTAGCGGACTACGCGGACCGTGGTCTGGACGTTGTCCTTGTGCATGGCCTGGCTGGAGGCGATGGAGTACATGCGGGGGGTGAGGCGCTGGAGGATGTTGAAGAGCTGCTGGGGGTCGGTGACGACCCTGGGGAAGTCGGTGGCGAGGTCGACGAACTCTCGTCCCCAGCAGTACTCCTCGGCGCGGGCCTTGTTTTCGGGGCCGATGAGGCATTTGAGGCCTTCGATGGTGGGGGCGAGTTTGGCGTACTGGCCGACGGAGCCGCGGGCGAGCTTGCCGATGCCGAGGCGGGTGCGGAGGGCCTCTTCGAGGCTGATTTCGACCTTGTAGTGGTCGAGGACGCGCTCGCGGCCGGTGTAGTGGAGGGCTTCGAGGACCTCGGCTACGGCGATGGCGCGGTTTTCGGGGATGATTCCGACGGCGTCGCCGGGGGTGTAGGTCATGCCCTCTTCGAGGGTGAGCTCGACGTGGCGGGTCTCCTTCTCCGAGCCTTCGCCGGTGAGGAGGCGGTTGTAGGTCACGGTGGAGAGGAAGGGGTTGTTGCGGGTGTATTTGGACGCGTGTCCGCTTGCCTGCTGGTCTTTTTGGGCTTCTTGGGCTTCCACTTCAGTCATTTTTCTATGGTAAAACGCATCGGGGCAAAATGCTTGCGAAGGTGTGTTCTTTTGCGGTGTCTTCGTGGTGTTTCGGTGGTGCGTTGTGGTGATTCCGTGGTGTGTTGTTGCCTCTTGTCTTGCGGTATTTCTGAGTCGAGTCTCTTTGGACACCCTCCCCCCTCCCCCTTGGGGCATTTTGCAGGAATGCTTTTTGTTTACATGGGTTTGCGGGTGGGTAGTGTCTGTAAGCTATTGATTGCAGATTGGTTGCGTACAAAATACTTGTTTTCTATAGCTTACACAGGCAATAAATACGTTTGCCTAACCCACTGGCAGTTTGTTTCTTTGCATTGGCGATCATTTGTTTGTGCCAAAGATGAAGATGATTGATGCCAGCGACGCAATGCTAAAAACGATTCCGACCACTCGGCTTCTTCCTCGGCCAAGACAAGAAAGGATCAATGTTGTGACAGAACAGAGTGCAGCGGCGATAAATAGGTCAACAAATATGCCAGCACGATTTTCTAAATATTGACCGACAGACCATGTTCTAAAGCCAGCTTCCAAAAGACAGAAAGCGATTGCCACGATGCCGAACACTGTTACTGCGGTTGTCGCTCCAATCGAACCAGCTTTCGCACTATTCATGCCAGCCATGCTACCGCACTCCAAGATTGCAGAAGCTAGACCGCTCAAGCGGCGGGCTGGAGGTTGAGGTTCTTTTGCCCTGATTCCATTATAGATGTGAGAGTGTAACTGATACGCAACCTAGATTTGTTTCAGAATGAGTGACTTGAGTGGGTTGCGGGCTTGACAGCTTTCGCGCCTGCGTCGAGATAGAGGTTGTTCGAGAGGTTGTGGTACTCTCGCCGGTAGCGCAGAGGGCGCATCCGGTCCGCGGAGAGGACAGAAGTCCACCTTGCTTTTACAAATTGCGCCACGAACTTACTTTCTGCCCGCGAAGCGCGGACCTGGGCATACGAGAGGAAGTTCGCCATGCCAGTTCGACAGCTCCCACCCAAGCCCAACCTCGACCACCTCAAGCATCAAGCCAAGGATCTGCTCCGTGGTCATGCTGACCATGATCCGCTAGCGGCACAGCAGATTCGAGAGTTTCATCCGCGGTTTCTCCGCGTGACCGATGCTGAGGTCTTCCAAGCTCCGTTCAAGCTGAGCGATGCGCAGGTGACAATTGCTCGTGAGCATGGATTCCCAAGTTGGGTCCGATTGAAGTCGCATATCGAGAGGCCAACACTCTCCGGCCAGATCAGCTTGCCGCATCACGAACGAATTGAGGATGCGGCGTTTCGTCTCGCGGTGAAGCTTCTCGACGCGGGCGATGCGGCGGGTTTGCGTTCGCATCTCAAGCAGCATCCCAGGCTGGTTCATCAGCATGTTGTGTTTGAGGGGGGAAACTACTTTCGGAACCCGACGTTGCTGGAGTTTGTGGCGGAGAATCCGATTCGCCATGGCAGTCTGCCTGCCAACATTGTCGAGGTAGCCAAGGTGATTCTTGATGCGGGTGCGGAGCGTTCGGCCATTGAGGAGACTCTGATGCTCGTCTCTACCGGCAGTGTCGCTCGGGAGTGTGGCGTCAAGCTTGATCTGATCGATCTGCTTTGCGATCGCGGAGCGAATCCTGAGAGTGCTCTGCGGGCGTCTGCCCTGCATGGAGAGGTTGACGCGGTAGATGCCTTGATGGCGCGTGGCGCACGAATCGATCTGCCGGTCGCGGCTGCGCTGGGCAGAGTCGACGACTTTCGCCGTCTGCTTGCAGCGTCCGACGGTGAGGATCGTCATCTTGCATTTGCGCTGGCGTCGCAGTACGGTCAGGTCGAGATCGTCAGACTGCTGCTGGATGCCGGAGAGGACCCTAACCGTTACAACCCGGTTGGAGGGCACTCCCACGCTACGCCTTTGCACAACGCTGCGGTCGCGGGGAATGAGGAGATGGTGAAGCTTCTCGTTGAGCGCGGTGCGAGGGTGGATAGGAAGGATGTTCTGTGGCGAGGGACTCCCGCGGATTGGGCCAGGTACGGCGGTAAGACGGAGGTTGAGAGGTATCTTCGTTCGTTACCGGATGGTGGCTCGGCAACGGCAGAAGGTGCAAGTAAAGCAAGGGCTAAATACGGGGATTCTTCCCCTTCGGCAAGCTCAGGGTCAGAATGACGGCCCTTTTTTGTATGGAGCCTTTCTATGTGTGACGACAAAAAAGCCAGACTATTTGAGTTTTGGTGACACCTTGGCTGTAGTCGCGGACGTATACTCCCCGCAACTGAAGTTGCACTGTTCTGGTTGTTGGGAGGCCGGTGATGAAGATCGGATTCGGATGCGGAGTGTTTCTGGCGATGGCGTTTTCGGTGGCGGGAGTTGCGGCCGCGGGAGCACAGAGTGGAGCGGCCGCGGAGCAAAGTAACCCGTTAGATCGGGATTCTGCATCGACTGCGCACGTGGCGACGGCTGATGTGGTTACGGCTGATGTGTCAACGGCTCGTGTCCCGGTAGCTGGTACACCTACGGCTGATGTGGCAGCGGCGCGCGTGCCCGTAGACAACGGGGCGCGGCCGGGCGATTCGCACGTAAGGATTGTGCGACTGAGTGATGTGAAGGGAACGCTCTCGCTCGATCGTAAGACGGGAAACGGCTTTGAACAGACGATGCCGAATATGCCGATCATCCAAGGCGAGAGGCTTCGGACCGCCGAAGGGTACGCTGAGGTGGAGTTTGAGGACAACAGCACGCTGCGTGTGGCGCCGAACTCGCTGGTGGAGTTTCCGCTGTTGGCGCTGCGCAGCTCGGGAGCCAAGGCCTCGACGATAGAGGTAGTGCGGGGGATGGTGTATGTGAACCTGCAGAGCACGAAGGGAAATGAGTTCGTGCTGCGGGCGGGAGATCAGACGATGACGGTGTCGCCGTCGACGCATGTGCGAATGACGGTGGCTGACGGGAAGACGGTTGTCTCGGTCTTCAACGGAAGCGTGGAGGCGAAGCACGGCTCGGAGACGACGCTGGTGACGAAGAAGGAGTCACTGACGTTGGGTGGAGAGCAGGTGGTTGTTGCGAAGAAGATCGAGGAAGCGCCGTCTGATGCGTGGGATAAGGAAGCGAACGAATATCATGCGCGCTACTCGCAGGCGAATGCGATGGTGGCTGGAGGCTCTACCTATGGCTTGAGTGACCTGAACTACTACGGGAACTTTATCAATGGCGGAGCGTTTGGATCATTCTGGCAGCCGTATCTTGTGGGCGCAGGATGGAGTCCGTACGGTAACGGTGTGTGGGCGCTGTATCCGGGAGCAGGCTATTCGTGGGTGTCACCGTATCCATGGGGCTGGCTGCCGTATCACTCTGGCAACTGGTCGTTCTTCCCGGGATATGGGTGGGGATGGCAGCCGGGTGGCACGTTTAATGGATTGAACAATGTTGCGAGTGGTGGTGGCGGGGCAGGGGGGCTGGTCGGGACTGCGGTGCATTCGCCCACGCGTGCTGCTTCGCCGCAAGCGCCGACCGTGGGCGCAGGCTCGCTGGTACTTGCGAACCATACGCCAATGGTCTTCTCCAAGGAAGATAAGCCGGGGAACTTTGTGTTCCAGAAGAACTCGGCGGGGTTGGGCGTGCCGAGGGGGTCGCTGGGAAGCCTGAACAAGATTTCGAGCCATGTAGAGCAGCACGGATCGGCAAATATGCAGGTCTATGCTGCCGCGCCTTCTGCGGGGTTCATGTCGTCGAGTCACGGTGGGAACAGCGGGCCGGTTACATTGCGTGCAGGAGCGCCGATCCAGAGTGCGAATACATCGAATGCTCCAGCATCGCGAACGGGATCGTATGGGGGATCTTCGGCGTCATCGTCATCGGGCGCTTCTCATAGCCTGAGCGCTCCGTCGGCGAGCGGCGGGTCCTCCGGAAGCAGCGGCCGCGGTGGATCTGCTCCGAAGTAGAAGCTTACTGGCCGCGAGGTTATTGCGTGCGGGAATGTGCGCCCCAACGGTCAGATGGGTCAGGCTGAGACGGTGGGCGGTGTAGTTTCGGCGAGTGCGAGGACAGGCGAGACGAGGGTGAGGATGATGTCTGCGATGTGGCTGGAGGGGGGGCGGTTGGGGGTTTGGGCCCACTCTTTGGCGGCGCCATAGATGGCCCATGCGGTGGTGGTGGCGATCATCTGGGGGGAGCTGGGGGCGGCGGAGGGATGCTGTTCGAGGCCATAGAGGAGCATGCGGCGGACGACGGCGATGATGGCGGACTCCATGTGGGGCTCCATCTGTCCGGGGCGGTCGGAACAGAGGAGTTGGGCAGAAGCGATGAAGTCGCAGACGCCGAGGACGATGGCACGGAGGGCGGAGGTGCAGGTGCCGTTGAAGGTGACTCCGCGTTTGGAGAGCAGCTCGTTGAAGCGGGTGGCGACGGTGCACTCGAGCAGGGCGAACTTGTCGGGGTAGTGGTCGTAGAAGGTGGCGCGGTTGATGGTAGCGGCTTCGGCGATGTCCTGCACGGAGAGGCTGTCAAACTGCTTTTCTTTCATGAGGTTGACGAGGGCCTGCTGAAGGAGCTTGCGGGTGCGGAGGATGCGCGGGTCGGTCGTCCTTTCCGGCGCTCGTTCAATGGGAGCTTCCCCGATTTTGGCTTCGGCGCTGTCCTGGACAGAGATGCTGTCGAATTCCTTGTCCTTCATTAGCTTGACGATGGCCTGTTGGGTTAGTTTCCGAGTGCGCGGAATGAGGGGGTCGGTGGTCTTGTTATGCACTCTTTCGGCGGCTTCCTCGAATTTTGGAGAGGATTCTGACATTGACCTGGCTCTATTTTACTCGACTTTGACGACGTTGCTTGCTTAAACGACATTTGTCGTGTTTTTATGAATCGACACAAGTTGTTTAAACGTCAGATGTTGTATAGGAGATTTTGCCATGCCCACTTTACTTGTTGTGAATTCCAGCCCCTTTCATGAGACCTCGGTCTCCCGCCACCTGTCCGAGGAGTTCGTTCAGAACTGGAAGCAGGCGAACCCGAACGGGAGAGTGATTACCCGCGACCTGACCTCGAGCGATCTGAAGACGGTCGACGCTGCGTGGGTTGGGGCTTCGTATACGCCGAAGGATGCTCGCACAGCGGAGCAGAAGCAGGTGCTTGAGGTGTCGGACACGCTGCTCGGCGAACTGCGGGCGGCCGATGAGTATGTCTTTGGCGTTCCGATGCACAACTTCGGGGTTCCTTCGGTGCTGAAGCTGTGGATCGACCAGGTTGCTCGCGTTGGCGAGACGTTTGCGTATTCGGAGGCAGGGCCGAAGGGTCTGTTGGTGGGGAAGAAGGCTACATTCCTGGTGGCTACCGGCGGGGTTTATGACGCGGGGACTGCGATGGCTTCGTTCAACCACGTTGAGCCGTATCTGCGTTCGGTGTTCTTCTTCCTGGGTGTGACGGATCCGAAGTTCGTGTTGGCTGGCGGCGCTTCGGTACTGATGTCTGGGCAGGCGGATCGGGCGACGTTCCTGAAGCCGCATGTTGAGGCGATTCGTTCGCAGTTTGTGGCGGCTTAATCGCTGAGTTGTTAGTTGAATTTCCAAGTTAGTTGATCTCCAAGGAGGAGGTATTGTTATGAAGATCGCATCGCTGGTTGCCAGGTATCTGCTTGGCTTTATCTTTCTTGTCTTCGGATTGAACGGCTTTCTGCACTTCATTCCTACGCCTCCTCCTCCGGGAGTGGCTGGGGATTTCATGATTGTGCTGTTTGAGTCGCACTATCTGGTGATCATCTTTCTGCTTCAGCTGATTCCGGCGGTTCTTCTGCTGATCAACCGGTTTGTGCCGCTGGCTCTGGTGTTGCTTGGGCCGGTGATCGTGAACATTGTCTGCTTCCACGCGCTGATGGCTCCGGCAGGGTTGCCGATGGCTTTGTTTGTGACGGCGCTGTGGGTGCTGGTGGCTTATGGGGTGCGGTCGGCGTTTGCGAGGTTGCTGCAGGTGCGGGCTTCGGAGACGGCCTGAAGAGCGAATGCAAGAGAGATGAGATCGGAAGACTACCTCTGTGCTCCGGACGGTGATACTGTCCGGAGCTTCGTTCGTCGGGCGACGATTGCAGTTCGAGATTCAGATGCGGCGGTTGTCGGGGCGCCAGTTGACGATGGCCTGCTTGATGGCCTTGGGATCCATGTTTTTGGTGAGGGCGCGGTGGGCGAGGTCGGGGAGCTCGGCGTCGGAGGCGAAGCGGAGGGCGATGAGCTGGGGGACCGTGAGCTCGTCGATGTGGGCGCGGTCGGCGGGGGGGAGGAGTGCCTGGAGGCGGAGACGCTCCTCGAGGCGGATGATGCGGTCCTGGGCTTTGAGCGCGTAGTCGCGGGAGAGGCCGGCCATCAGGAAAAAGACGATGGACATGGCGATCCACCAGAGATTGGTGTGCTGGTAGGCGGGCCAGCGGTGGATGGTGATGTAGATGGAGAAGATGAGATTGAGGATCAGCAGAGGGAGGATGACGAAGTGAAAGGGCGGATGGAAGCGCGTGTGGTTTTTGAAGTTCTGTGCGGCGGGCATACGGCGTCCTCTTTGCGTGAAATGATGGCGGGGCCAGCATAGCACTCCCTCGTGTGGGGCGAGATGGTTTCGTGGGTTGAGGGTGTCCTGCCGGACGGGCGCCCTGCGCGTGGCCACCCCCGCAAACGAAGACCTGTTTGCGGGGACCCCGGTTCGCCGCGGTCACTTCGTGACTTGTATACCTTGTGATGCGGTAGCCTTGAGGGATGAAGAGTTCAGCGAAGAAGCGGATTGGCGTACATGTGGGGACGGCGGGTGGAACGTGGACCGCGGTTGAGCGGGCAGTGGCGGCGGGGGCGAATACGTTTCAGATCTTTTCTTCGAGTCCGCGGCAGTGGCGGGCGGCGGCGGTAAAGCCCGAGGACGCGGTGAAGATGCGGGAGCTGCGGGCGAAGCATGATGTGGGGCCGGTGGCGATTCATGCGAGCTATCTGATCAATCTTTGCAGCCAGACGGAGAGCGTGCGGGTGAATGGGGTGGCGGCGTTTCGCGGAGAGGTGGAGCGGGCGCTGGCGCTGGGTGCGGAGTATCTGGTGCTGCATCCGGGGAGCTGGAAGGGGCTCACGCGGGAGGAGGGCTTGCGGCTGGCGGCCGAGTCGATTGAGAAGGCGATCGATGGGGTGCCGTGGCAGGGGAAGGACTTTAAGATTTTGATTGAGAACACGGCTGGAGCGGAGTTTTCACTTGGCGGAAAGCTGGAGCAGGTGGCGGAGCTGGTGGAGAGGCTGAAGGCTTGTGCACCGGTGGGGGTGTGTCTGGATACGTGCCATGTGCATGTGGCGGGGTATGACCTGGTGTCGCCGGATGGGTATGTGGAGACGATGCTGCTGGTGAAGGATACGGTGGGGTTCGATGCGGTGAAGGTGTGGCACTGCAATGACGCGAAGGCGGCGATGGGGTCGAAGCTGGACCGGCATGAGCATATCGGGGAGGGGACGATTGGGGCGGAGGTGTTTCGGCGGCTGCTGCATGATGAGCGGTTTGGGCATGCGGTGTTTATTGCGGAGACTCCGGTTGATGCTCCGGGGGATGAGGCAAGAAATGTTGGGGTGCTGCGGACGCTGGCTGCGGGGTAGTTTGGTGAGTTATTTTGACTGCGGACTTGCTTCGGGTTCGAGCTTGCGGTGATCTTCGATGGTAAAGCCCTCGGGGATTGCGAAGAAGTGAGCTTCGGGTTCGGAGGTTGAGAGGTCTCTTGCGGTGAAGGTTTGTCTGCCGGATTGTGGAGTGTCGAGCTTCGAGAGGATATTGATGCCGAGCTGGGGGGAGTACCAGAACTCGCGCGTGGTGATCATCGGCTGATCGTTGCCGAAGACGCCGGGGTTGAGGGTGGTGATCTCGCGGTAGCCGACGGTGTCGATGCCTGCGATGTTGTTGTGGCCGAGATCTTCGAGCTGCTGATAGCCGGCGTTGTCGGCGAGCGCACCGGAGGGATGGATTGCTGGCTGGTATGTGGTGGTGATTGAGCCGGTGTAGGGAATCAAGAAGCAGCGCTTTATGTCGATCTGGCAGTTGTAGAGGGTGTGGTCGGCGGGATTCGAGATTTGAATGAAGTCCATGACGGATTGCATCTTTCCATTCTTTGGGACGAGCAGCCAACGCTCCTGGTAGATGCGCCCGGTGCGGTCGCGCATGATTTGCCGTTTGTTGACGAGGGTGTAGGTGCCGCTGCCTCCTCCCATGGGCCGCGTCCACTCGGTTTCGAGTGTGAGACTGAACGGCGCATTCGTCATGGGTGGGATGAAGATGCTCTCGAGGGTTTGTCGCGTTCCACCGTCGTAGGTTTTGACGGTGGGTGACGGCGTTTGAGAGAGGAGCAGAGTGGGCGCGGCGAGGAGCGCGACAGTGAAACAGAACGGGCGAATCACGGACAATAGAGCTGTTCGCATGTCTGACTCCGGAAACAGGAAGAATTATAGACGGCGAGGGATTGTACAGACCCTTCAGGTGGGGAGATCGATTGGGATGGAGGGGCTGAAGACGAAGGATGTGGATCGGAAGTAGATGGAGGTGCAGTGGGGGAGGACGACGCCGGGGGCGTTACCGAAGAAGTCGACGCGGTCGAGGCCCTTGTCTTTGAATCCTTCGTAGATGCCGTAGCCTTCGGAGTTATCGCAGACGATGATTCCGTCTGGGGCCAGGCGTTCGCAGGCGATGTCGATCAGCTGTGAGCGGGTGAGGCCGTCGATCACGATGACGTCGTAGTGGCCGGAGGCTTTGGTGGAGAGGATTTGAGCGACTTGCAGTGCGTCGGTGATGGGCACGGTTTTTTCTACGTAGTGCAGCTCGACGTTGGCAGGCAAGCCGGGTGCTATGCGTTCGTACCAGTCTTTCTTTCCTTCGAAGGTGACGACGTGCTTTGCCCGTGCGGACCACCAGAGGGTGGATTGTCCGCCACCGAATTCGAGGATGGTTTTTCCGGTGTAGTTGCGGGCGCTTAGAAAGTCCAGGCTGGAGTAGGTGTACCAGGGGATGGGTTCGCCATGCCGGGATACGGCTGCCATCTTCAAACTGCTGCGGAAGTGACCGGTGCGCACGCTGTAGAGGATGGGCGTGAGGATCGCGGTGAGGCTGTTGCGTATGGGGTTGGACAGCCAGGCGGGCAGAAGTTTTTTTACGGGAGCGAATGTTTTGCGGATGGCAGATTGCGACACGGTTCGCTCATTGTAAGACGTTGGCTGGTGCTTCGCGTGAGTATTCCCTGTGGGACGGGGATCAGGCTCCGAAGAGGTTGGTGTTGAGGAACTGGTTGCGGAACTTTCCTTGCGGGTCGTATTGGGTGAGGAGGGCTTTGTAGTCAGGCATCTTAGGGTAGAGACGCTGGAGGGTCGCGGGGGGAATGGTGTTGACCTTGGCCCAGTGGGGGCGGCCGTTGAAGGGGGCTAGCTTTTCTTCGATGAGGGGGAGGAGGGCTTGGACGGCGTCGTTCTCGGGCTTCCAGGTGAAGTGGATGGCGAGGGAGGGGCGCTGGTAGGCCATGCTGAGCCAGAGGTCGTCGGCGGCGATGGTGCGGAGCTCGGTGATGTAGAGGTGGGGCGTGATGCGGTCGCGGAGCTGCTCGACGGCGAGGATGGCCTCGTAGGCGTGCTCGCGGGGGACGAAGTACTCGGTCTGGATCTCGGCGCCGCTGCTGGGTGTGAAGTTGAGCTTGAAGTGGGGGAGGCGCTCGTACCAGGGGCCGGGGACGCCGAACTGCTCGGTGCAACTTTCGGCGGAGTGGCCAGCGACGGGGTGGAGTTTTTGCGTGGCTTGCTTTGCGCCGAAGAACTCGGGCGCGAATTGCACGGAGGTGGCGCCGGGTTCGAGGCGGCGCTTGACCCAGACCTCAGCGGCTTGATGATTTTGCCAGTTGGTGAAGAGGCTTACGCTGTAGCCGCTGAGGTAGATCTCTTCGAGGTGGTGTTCGAGCTGGGAGAAGGAGAGGTTCTCGTAGACGACTTGCGCGACCTGGAAGGTGGGTTGGAGGTTGAGGGTGGTTTTGGTGACGACGCCGAGGCCGCCGAGGTTGACGACCTGGCCGAGGAAGCGGTCGCCGCCTTTGGCGCGCGAGAGGGTGTGGAGGGTGCCGTCGGCGGTGACGAGTTCGAGGCCGGAGACGATGGTGGCGAGGTTGCCGTTGTTGCTGCCGGAGCCGTGGGTGGCGGTGGCGCAGGCTCCGATGACGGAGACGTGAGGGAGCGAGGCGAGGTTGGGGACGGCGAAGCCCTGGGCGTCGAGGATGGGGGCGAGTTTGCCGTAGGTGACGCCGGCGCCGACGGTCGCGGTTCGGGCTTTGGCGTCGATGTCGATGGAGTCGAGCTGCTTGAGGGAGATCTGGGCGTGGGTGCTGTCGGCGATGGCGTTGAAGGAGTGGCCGCGGCCGAGGGCGCGCAGCTTGTCGCAGCTTTTGACGATGTGCTGGACTTCGTCGGTGGTTTTGGGCTGGTAGAGAGTGTCGGTGTGGAAGGTGAGGTTGCCGGCCCAGTTGGTTCGCGGGGCGGTTTGATGGGCGGCGGCTTGGAGTGCGGACTGGTCGGCTGTTTGATGGGCTGTTTGCTGTTCGGCCGCGGAGACGAAGCGGGAGAGCATGGTTCCGGTGAGCAGGGAGCAGGAGCCTTTGAGGAACTGTCTTTTATTCATGTCTATTCACGTCGCGCACACTCGATTGGGTGAAGGTGGTGGCTGATTCTGTGAGACGCGCCACACCTTGTTGTTGGTCAGACCCTTATAAGGATTTGCCGCAATCTATGCAAGCGATTCGCTAAGAGCAGAGATTCAGGGCTGCCGAGTGACAGAGATTGGGAGCGTGAGGCGTTGAGGCTAGGTGGACGGTACAATCGAAGGAGTATGCCTGAGACACGAACGAGCGAAATCGGCGGGAAAACAGTGAGTATTGATGAGAATTCTTCTGCTGCGGAGGGGAATCAGCCGCAGCGGTATAGCCCGGCGGAGATCGAGCCGAAGTGGCAGGCCCGGTGGGATGCGGATGCGTCGCTGTATGCGGCTGAGGCTCATGATTCGGGTAAGCCGAAGTACTACTGCCTGGAGATGCTGCCGTATCCGAGCGGCGCGCTGCATATAGGGCATGTGCGGAACTATGCGATCGGCGATGCGCTGGCGCGGCATATGTGGATGCGTGGGTATAACGTGCTGCACCCGATGGGGTGGGATGCATTCGGGCTGCCGGCGGAGAATGCTGCTCTGAAGAACGGCGTGCCTCCGCGGGAGTGGACGTTTGCGAATATTGCGGCGATGAAGAAGCAGTTCCAGCGCCTGGGGATGGGGTTCGACTGGTCCACCGAGGTCACGACTTGTTTGCCGGATTACTACCGGTGGAACCAGTGGTTCTTCTTGAAGATGTTTGAGAAGGGGCTGGCGTATCGGAAGAAGAGCAAGGTGAACTGGTGTCCGGAGTGTTGCACGGTGCTTGCGAATGAGCAGGTGATCGGCGGGCGCTGCTGGCGGCATGAGGATACGGTGGTTGAGCTGCGCGATCTGACGCAGTGGTTTTTGCGGATTACGAAGTATGCGGATGAGCTGCTGGACGGGCTCGAGAAGCTGGAGGGTTGGCCGGAGAAGGTCCGGACGATGCAGCGGAACTGGATTGGGCGGAGTGAGGGGGCGCATGTAGATTTCGCCGTTGCGGATGGCGATGCGAAGATCACAGTGTTTACGACGCGGGTGGATACGATCTTTGGCGCGACGTCGGTGCAGCTTGCGCCGGAGCATGCGGTTTCGAAGACGTTTGCGCTGGAGGATGACGCGCTGCGCTTGAAGATTGAAGGGTTGCTGGCGGAACAGCAGAAGGCGCGGGAGACCGATGAGCTGGGTGCAATTGAGAAGCATGGAGTGAATACGGGGCGGTTTGCGGTGAATCCGTTCAATGGCGAGCGGGTGCCGATCTGGGTGGCGAACTACATTCTGGCGGACTATGGGACGGGCGCGATTATGAGCGTGCCGGCGCATGATGAGCGGGACTTTGAGTTTGCGCAGAAGTATGGGCTGGAGGTGCGGCGGGTGATTGCTCCTGTGGACGCTCCTGTTGACGCGACGAAGCAGAAGCTAGAACGAAATACAGGGATCCTTCGCTCCGCTCAGGTTGACGCCGAGGATGTCGTGGGTGATCTTCCTTATCTTGCCGAAGAGGAAGCGGTGTTGATTTATTCGGGCGAGTGGACTGGGTTGGGTTGTGTCGAAGCGCAGGAGAAGATGGCTGCGTTTGCGAAGGCGAAGGGATTTGGTACTGCTACGGTTACATATCGGTTGAAGGACTGGGGGGTGAGCCGGCAGAGGTACTGGGGGACGCCGATTCCGATGGTGTACTGCGACAGGTGCTCGCCGGAGGAGCCGCTGCCGGTGGCTGAGAGCGAGCTGCCGATCCTGCTGCCGGAGCAGATTGATATCACGCAGACGAACGGGTCGCCGCTCGGGCGGGTGGCTGAGTTTGTGAATGCGAAGTGTCCGAAGTGCGGCGGAGTGGCGCGACGGGAGACGGACACGATGGATACGTTCGTCGACTCGAGCTGGTACTTCTACCGGTATACGGATGCGAAGAACTCGAGGGTGCCGTTTGATTCGGATAAGGCGAACTACTGGTTTCCGATCGATCAATACATTGGCGGGGTGGAGCATGCGATTCTGCATCTGATCTACTCGCGGTTCTGGACGAAGGTGATGCGGGATCTTGGATTGATCAAAAATGACGAGCCTGCGGAGCGGCTGTTTACGCAGGGGATGGTGATCAAAGACGGCGCGAAGATGTCGAAGTCGAAGGGCAATGTGGTTTCGCCCGATGACATGATTGGGCGGTATGGCGCGGATGCGACGCGGATGTATGCCCTGTTTGCGGCTCCGCCGGATAGGGATCTGGAGTGGCAGGAGGAAGGGGTTGCGGGGATCTCGCGGTTTTTGGGGAAGGTGTATCGGCTGACGACGAAGTACTCGACTGTTGCTCGGATGGCGGTCGGTGGTTCGCGCGTGGAGAGTTCTGCGAAGGAGCAGGCGTTGCTGCGGCGGCTGCATAAGACGATTGCGAAGATCACGCAGGACTTTGATGGGCGGTGGCACTTCAATACTTCGATCTCTTCGATCATGATTCTGGTGAATGAGATTACGGCGAACGAAGCTGCGATGGATGCTGGCGAGATCTCGCCGGCGGCTGTGGCTGAGGTGTTTCGCGGATTGATTTTATTGCTGGCTCCGTTTGCGCCGTTCTTTGCGGCGGAGATGTGGGAGGAGCTTGGCGGCGAGGGTGTGGTGTTTCGCACGGCGTGGCCTGAGGTGAATGAAGAGCTTGCGCGGGAAGAGGAGATTGAGATTCCGGTGCAGGTGAACGGCAAGCTGGTGACTGTGGTGAGGGTGCCGGCGGGCAGCGATGAGGCTGCGGTGAAGGCTGCGGCTTTGGCTGATCCTAAGGTGATCGCGCGGATTGAAGGCAAGACTGTGGTGAAGGTGATTGTGGTGCCGGGTAAGCTTGTGAATCTTGTGGTGAAGTAGTGGAGCAGATTCCGCAGGATGGAGTGGTGATTGCTGCGGGGACCGTACGGGGGACGCAGTCGTTTGTGCATACTCTTTCGGAGTGCTGGCGGCGGCCTTCGCTGACGGCGCTGGAGGTGCTGTGGCGGTGGGCTTATGGTGTGCCTGCGCTGTTGCTGCTGCGGTATGAAGGGCTGAAGATTTTGCAGGCTACTCCGCTGGACTATGCGGCGCTGAAGAGTATGACGGTGGTGGATCCGCTGGGGTCGGCGCATACGCTGGCGAAGGCGTTGGCGCTGTTGGTGCCGCAGGTGATGCGCGTGGCGTTGTGGTTAGCACCGCTGCTGGTGGTGGCTTGGGTGGTGGTTTCTGCTGTCGGCCGGACTGTAGTGTTGCGGCGGGCGGATGTGCAGCTGCATGCGCGGGTGGGAACGTTGATTGTGTTGCAGGCGGTGCGGGTGGTGGCGCTGCTGGGGAGTTTTGCGGTGTGGTTCTGGTGCATGGAGCGGGTGGCGGAGTGGACGGTGACGGGGCCAATTGCGTTGGGTGGGGAGCCGAACCTGGTGGGATATTTTGCGCTGGTGATTGTGGCGACGCTGGGGCTGTTTACGCTGTGGGCGGTGGTGAGCTGGGCGCTGTCGGTGGCTCCGCTGGTGGCAATGCTGCGTGGGTTGGGGGTTGTGGGGAGTTTGGCGGCGGCGTTTCGGCTGGGGCCGTTGAAGTCGAAGCTGGTGGAGATCAACCTGGTGATGGGGATTGTGAAGATTGCGTTGATTGTGCTGGCGATGGTGTTTTCGGCGACTCCGCTGCCGTTTGAGAGTGTGACGACGCCGGAGTTTTTGTTTTGGTGGTGGGTGGGGGTTACGGTGCTTTATTTTCTTGGATCTGACTTCTTCCATGTGGCGCGGCAGGTGGCTTATCTGCAGCTTTGGCGGGCTTACGAAGATTGAGAGACTGTGTCCTGCCGGACGGGCCCACTGCGCGTGGGGCGGGCGTTCGCACGCCTTTTTAAAGCTTCGCGTGGTGCTCCCGTTGGTCGCAGGTTGGATTGTGCCGACCAGCGGGAGGACCTATGCTGCTGATCCTGCCGAGACCGGTATACAAGTCACGAAGTGACCGCGCCACGCGTAGTGGGCCCGTCCGGCAGGACAGCTTCTCAGAAGATTTTCCTCTCCCGGAGACACCGATTCAGCATCCTACGAGGATCGGGTTAAAAGAGGGAGATTTGACTATGTCATTTGGGATCTATGCGATTGGCTATTTGGTTCTGATTGCAGGTGTGGCTTATCTGGCTCACCTGATGCATATTCCGCAGCATTACATTGTGGCGATTGCGTTGATCATGCTGGGAGTTGGGATTGTGACGGGTGTGCAGACTACACGACAGAGAGACCCAAGCTAGTGGCTTTCGGGGTATTCGAGTACTAAAGTTTTTTCTTACCGGACGGAAAATATTGCATCCTATTTGTGCATGGGCCCCCTCATTTCCCCTTTTGGAGAGAGATCATGTCCTCTGCCCTTTATGCTGCTGCCTATCTGCTGCTGATCGCTGGTGTCTCCTACCTGGCTTATCTGAGCCATATTCCTGAGTCCTACATTATTGCGATCGCCATCATCATGGTGGCCATTGGCGTGGTGAGCGGGATGGAGAGTGCGAGGTTGAGGAACACCCACCTGCGTCGAGGGCCCGGCCTCTACTGAGGCGCGCGTCGCCGCATTTACACTGGGTAGGTGGATACCTCAACGATCGTCATTCTGGATTTTGGGTCGCAGTATACGCAGCTGATTGCGCGGCGTATTCGTGAGTTTAATGTATTTTCTGTTGTATTGCCTTGTACGGCCCCGCTGGAACAGGTGAAGGCGCTGAACCCGAAGGGTGTGATTCTTTCGGGCGGGCCGTGCTCTGTGTATGACGCGGACGCGCCGGATGCAGATGAGGGTGTGCTGGCGATGGGTGTGCCGGTGCTGGGGATCTGCTATGGGCTGCAGTTTATCGTGCATCATCTGGGTGGAAAGGTGGTGGGGGCCGCGGCGCGGGAGTATGGGCACGCCGAGGTGACGGTGGTGGCGGAGACGCCGTTGTTTCGTGGGCTGCCGGGGACGCTGGATGTGTGGATGTCGCATGGCGATGAGGCCGAGACGCTGCCGGTGGGATTTCAACTGACGGCGAAGACCTCGAATGCGGTGGCGGGGATTGCGGATGAGGCGAGAAGGATCTGGGCGGTGCAGTTTCATCCTGAGGTGGCGCATACGCGGCAGGGGATGGAGCTGCTGAAGAACTTCTGCCTGGATATCTGCGGGGCGGAGCAGGATTGGACGCCGGAACATTTTATTCAGTCGACGGTGGAGCGGGTGCGGGCGCAGGTTGGGACGGGGCATGCTATCTGCGGGTTGAGCGGCGGTGTGGACTCGAGTGTGGCTGCGGTGCTGGTGGCGCGGGCGATTGGGGATCGGCTGACCTGCATCTTTGTGAACAACGGCGTGCTGCGGAAGGATGAGTTTCTGAAGGTGCAGACGACGATGCGCGAGCAGCTGGGGTTGAAGGTGGTCGCGGTGGACTCTTCGCAGCGGTTTCTGGAGAAGCTTGCGGGTGTGACCGATCCGGAGCGGAAGCGGAAGGTCATTGGGAACGAGTTTATCGCTGTGTTTGATGATGAGGCGAAGAAGATCTGGGAGTCCTCTGCCGCGGGCGCTGAGGAGGTCGCGTGGCTGGTGCAGGGGACGCTGTATCCGGATGTGATTGAGTCGAGTAGCGTGCATGGGCCGAGTCATACGATCAAGAGCCATCACAATGTGGGTGGCTTGCCGGCGGATATGAAGTTGAAGTTGATTGAGCCGCTGCGGGACTTGTTCAAAGATGAGGTGCGGCGGATTGGGCGGGACCTGGGGATGCCAGAAGAGATTATTGAGCGGCAGCCGTTTCCCGGGCCTGGGCTGGCGGTGAGGATTCTGGGCGAGGTGACGGCGGAGCGGGTGGCGATGCTGCAGGAGGCCGATCAGATTGTGGTGGATGAGATTAAGAAGGCTGGGCTGTATCGGAAGGTTTGGCAGAGCTTTGCGGTGTTGCTGCCGGTGAAGAGCGTCGGCGTGATGGGGGATCAGCGGACTTATGCGAATACGTGTGCGGTGCGGGCGGTGGAGAGTGAGGATGGGATGACGGCGGATTGGGCTCCGCTGCCTTATGAGGTACTGAGGACGATCTCGAGCAGGATTGTGAGTGAGGTTCGGGGGATTAATCGGGTGGTGTATGACATTACTTCGAAGCCGCCTGGGACGATTGAGTGGGAGTAAGGCTGTCCTGCCGGACGGGCGCCCTGCGCGGGCGGCGGTCACTTCGTGACTTGGATACCGCTTCGCTTGGTGCTCCCGCTGGTCGCAAGCTAAAGTCCGTGCCAACCAACGGGAGGCCCTGTGGCGGTGGTTCTGCCAAGACCGGTATACGCGTCACGAAGTGACCGCTGCCCGCGCGGGGCGCCCGTCCGGCAGGACATTGCTAGCCTATATAGGCTGTAGCGTCGGTAACGTCGGTCCCTGCGTTGAACTTCATTGCGCGGAACAGTATCGTCAACATCGCAGAGACGGCGAGGTTCAAAATCAGCGCGGGTACGGCTGCGTACATGGGGTGTGTGCTGCCGAAGAGATGAAGCGGGTAGACCGAACTCTTCAGTCCCAGCGCCACTGCCATGGCTGTGCCGCTGAACATGCCTGCTGCCCAGCCGATCAGGAGCGCCCAGGGATTGAACCAGCGCGTGAAGACACCTAGAACGACCGAGGGGAAGAGCTGGCCCATCCAGATTCCGCCGAGCAACTGCATCTCGATCGCGTAGGGTGCGGGGAGTTTCAGAACGAAGATCAGAGCGCCGAACTTTACGACGAGCGAGACGATCTTGGCCATGCGGGACTCTTCTTCGGGGAGCATCTTTCGCCGGATGAGCGCGCCGTAGAGATTGCGGGTGAAGAGATTGGAGGCGGCGATGGACATGATGGCTGCGGGGACGAGCGCTCCGATGGCGACCGCTGCCAGGCAGAAGCCGGCGAACCACTCGGGAAACATCTTGAGGAAGAGCAGCGGGACGGCCTGATTGGGATCTTTGGTGACGACTCCGGCGGCTAGTGCGAGATAGCCGAGCAGGGCGATGAGTCCAAGGAGAAAGCTGTACGCGGGCAGCATGGCGGCGTTGCGGCGGACCACGTTGGCGCTCTGCGCGCTGAGGACCGCGGTGGCGGTGTGGGGGTAGAGCATGAGCGCTATGGCAGAGCCGATGGCGAGGGTGGAGTAGCCGAGGAACTGACCCTGTTTCAGATGAATCGTGGCGGTTGGCGTGTGATGGGCGAGGAGCTGGTTGGCAAGTTCGAAGACTCGTGCGTAGCCGCCGAGTTTGTGGGGAATGTAGGTCAGCGCGGCGAGGACCATGATGTAGAGCATGACGTCCTTGACGATGGCGATGACGGCGGGAGCGCGGAGGCCGCTGGAGTAGGTGTAGGCGGCGAGGATGACGAAGGCGGCGGCGAGGGGCCACTCGCCGTGGATGCCCATGGCTCCGATGACGACGCGGATGCCGACCAGTTGCAGCGCGATGTAGGGCATGAGGGCGAGGACGCCGGTGAGCGCGATGGCGATGGTGAGCCAGCGGTTGCCGTAGCGGCCACTGACGAAGTCGGCGAAGGTTATGTAACCGTGACGGTGGCATACTGTCCAGAGGCGCGGCAGGACGAGCATCATGTAGGGGTAGGCGATGACGGCGTAGGGGACTGCGAAGAATCCCATGGCGCCTGCGCCGTAGAGTGCTGCCGGCACGGCGATGACAGTATAGGCGGTGTAGAGATCGCCGCCGATGAGGAACCAGGTGATCCAGGTGCCGAAGCTGCGGCCTGCGAGGCCCCACTCTTCGAGCGAGCCCATTCCTGCCTTCGGTCTCCGCCACCGCGCGGCCCAGAATCCGGCGAGCGTTACGAGCAAAAAGAAAAAACAGAAGACTATCAGTGCCGTCGTATGCAGTTGCAATCGTTCACCCAGCTCTAAAGATTTACCGCACTCACAGGTTAGCGCAACGGTGCAGGAAGAGGGATGCTTGCTGAGTTAACTTCGTCCGTTGTCGCTCCACTCGTAGACGACTACGCCCAGGTCGTTGAGGGTTTTGATGACGGCCTCCATGTTTCTGCGAACCTCCGGGCGTGCTTTGACGGGGACTTCGTGGGCTTCTTCGACGGCGACGACGCGTCCATAGGGCCAGGAGTTTTCGGGGATGGCGTTGAGCGCGGTGGGCAGATCGATGACGCGCACGTTCAGGTCGCGACGGCGGGCGCCGATGGGCCGTAGCATTCCGCCTACGCCGAGGCCGCTGGTGTTGCCGTCGGCGACGACTACGTGCAGGGTTGCCATCTCGCCCTGCACGGTGAGGTAGGGATTCTCCCAGAGATTGAGGCTCTTCACGGCCATGTAGCGGGTCTTCGAAGGGGGCGGGATCAGCTCCATCTGCTGGCGGGCGAGGTTGTTCTCCTGCTGGTGTTCGGCGGCGAGGGCGTTCTGCTCGGCGACGTTGGGGATGGCGGGGATGGCGGGCCGGGAACAGCCGGCGAGGGCGAGCGGAAGCAGAAGGGCGGCGGGAAGGAGCGAGTCTCGTAGCAACGAAAACCTTCCGGTCGGCGAGTGTCTGGATAGCGAATATCTGGATAGCGAGGGCACGATCACCAGCATATCAAGCGATGGCATCGATCAAAAGGCCAAAGTTCCCGGCATTTTTCGATGAAGACGAGTGGTTATCGTCTGGTCCATTTCTTCTCTGCTTCTTGTTCGGCCTATCGTCTATCGTTCGGCCCATCGCTATCGGCCGGTCCATACGGCGGGGCGTTTTTCCAGAAAGGCCTTTGTGCCCTCCTCCTTGTCGGCGGTTCCGCAGAGCTGCCCGAAGATCTTTGCTTCCATGTCGATGGCTTCTTCGAGGTTGATCTCGCTGCCGTCGCGAACCGCCTGGAGGCATGCGGTGACGGCCAGGGGGGCCATGGCGACGATGGCTTTGGCGAGAGTGTCTGCGCGCTCCATCAGCTTGTCTGCAGGCAGGACCTCATCTACCAGGCCGATTCGCAGGGCCTCTGCGGCGTTGATCATCTCGCCGGTGAGCAGGAGTTTGAGCGCCATGGGCTGGCCGACGAGGCGTGGGAGGCGCTGGGTTCCGCCATAGCCGGGGATGAGGCCGAGCTTGACTTCGGGCTGGCCGAGGCGCGCGGTCTCGCTGGCGAGGCGGATGGTGCAGGCCATGGCCAGCTCGCAGCCGCCCCCGAGAGCGAAGCCGTTGATGCAGGCGATGACGGGCTTGCCGCAGGTCTCGATGAGGCGAAAGACGCCCTGGCCGCGGCGGGCTTTGGACTCTCCGGCGGCTGCGTCAGTGTCTGCGAGTTCTTTGATATCTGCGCCGGCCGCGAAGGCCTTTTCGCCTGCGCCGGTGAGGAGGATGACTCGGACGGTGGGGTCTGCGGCGAGTGCGGAGAACACTGCTTCGAGTTCGTTGAAGACCTGGGTGTTCAGGGCGTGGAGCACCTGGGGGCGGTTCAGCGTGATTCGCGCTACCTGATCCTTTACCTCGCACAGCAACGTCTCGTAGTTCACGGACCTCTCCTCTGGGCGATCTCGTGGGCGATCTCGCACCGCACTCCAGACGATACAATCGAATCTATGATTAAGGGAATTACGCACGTCAGCGCGATTGCTTCGGGGGCGGAGTTTGACCGTGTCTCCAGCCTCTTTTCTGCTCTTGGTTTTGAACAGGGTAAGGGTTGGCAGGATGCCCAGGGCCGTGGCGCTGCCTTCCTTGCGCCGATCGGCAACCTTGAGTTTGTGACGGGCAGGGAGCCCGCGGTGCCAACGGTGCTGGTCGAGGTGACGCAGCTGGACCACATGCGTTCGCTGGTGGAGAAGTGGCTGCTTGCGAGCTATCGCACGGAGGAGATTCCGGAGATTCTCTCTGCCGCGGAGTTGACGCACTGGAACAGCCGGCTCTTCACGGTGCAGATTACTACCGAGCTGCGGATTGGGTTCTGGCAGTCGGAGAATCCGCTGCATGGCCAGCCTGAGGCTGTGGAGGGCGACCTGAGCGCGGCGGGTATGCGCTTTGCGGTGGTGACGACGCGGTGGAATACGGTGATTACCGACCGGCTGCTGCAGGGGTCGCTCGATGCGCTTCATCGCAGCGGTGCGGCGCGGGCTGATATTGAGATTGTTCGGGTTCCTGGTGCGTGGGAGGTTCCGTCGGCCGCGCGCACACTTGCGGAGTCGAAGAGGTTCGATGCGATTATCACGCTGGGATGTTTGCTGCGTGGGGAGACGGCGCACTACGAGGCGATCTACAACGAGGTGGCGCGGGGGATTGGCCAGTCGCAGCAGGAGACTGGGGTTCCGCATGCGTTCGGGGTGCTGACCTGCGAGACGCTGGAGCAGGCGCTCGACCGCGCGGGGCTGAAGGCGGGAAACAAGGGCTTTGAGGCGGCCAGCGCGGCGATTGAGATGGTGTCGATCCAGCGCAAGCTCGCGGCGCAGAACGGCCAGGGGAAAAAATAATGGGCACACGCCGCAAGTCGCGCGAACTTACGATGCAGATGCTGTTTCAGGGTGATCTGGGCAAGCAGTCGCCCGAGCAGGTGCAGAAGGTCTTCTGGGCGTCGGTGGAGGATGTCGATGCCGAGACGCGTGGGTTTGCGGAGGATCTTTATCGCATTGCGACGACTCGCGATGAGGAGATCGACAAGCTGATTGAAG
The DNA here is from genome assembly GCF_014201315.1 of Edaphobacter lichenicola. NCBI lineage: Bacteria > Pseudomonadati > Acidobacteriota > Terriglobia > Terriglobales > Acidobacteriaceae > Tunturiibacter > Tunturiibacter empetritectus. Next base: position 9,250 of record NZ_JACHDY010000007.1, on the reverse strand, counting down.
AGCATGCGCAGAACTGGCGGCTGGAGCGGATGCCGGTGGTGGATCGGAATCTGCTGCGGGCGTCGGTGGCGGAGATGCTGGGATTTCCTAATACGCCTGCGGCGATCATCATCAACGAGACGCTGGAGATTGGACGGCGGTACGCTGCGCCGGAGTCGATTCACTTTTTGAATGGCGTGCTGGATGCGATTGCGCGGGATCTGCTGAAGAAGCGGCTGGCTTAGAAGCTGTCCTGCCGGACGGGCGCCCTGCGCGGGCGGCGGTCACTCCGTGACTTGTATACCGCTTCGCGTGGTGCTCCCGTTGGTCGCAAGGAGGAGTTCGTGCCGACCAACGGGAGGGCCTGAGGGTGAGTCCAGCCAAGACCGGTATACGCGTCACGAAGTGACCGCCGCCCGCGCAGGGCGCCCGTCCGGCAGGACAGCTTCTCTAGGAGGTAGCCTTGCGCGGCTTCTGCACCAGCAGGTTGGGGGCGACGATGTTTCCATTCACATCCGGCAGCTTCGGTGCGAGTGGGGTTGTCGTGTCCTTGTAGGTGCCGTCGCTTTGCTTGGTGATGAGATGGACGGCGTTGTCTCCCGTGGTGCCTGCGTAGAAGGTCTGGTTGTCCGCGCTGACCACGCCGACGATCGGCGCGATAGGGGTTCCGAGCGCGGTCGACAGGGGGATGCTGCCGAGAGTGCCGGCGCCAGTGGTCTGGGGGGTATAGGCGGGCACAACGGCACCACTGCCCTGGTAGGTCACGAAGGCAATCTTCGAGTCAGAGGTGGGGAAGACGCCGGTGATGGCTGAGGCGGTCACGCCGGGGAGTGCACCGGTGAAGGCAGTGGTGGTGGTGAACGTCTGCGGTGCGGTTACTGGGGTCTGACCGGGACACGCGTTGATCGGCAGGCGCGGGCCGGCGGCAACGGTACCGACGGCCGGGTGGCTGATCGCGAGGTCGGTCAAGGTCGGTGTAGGCGTGACGGTTGCGCCGAGAACGTGGAGGCCATCGTTGGTGGTGGCGATTCGGTCGGTCTGCGGTCCAAGCACGCCGGCGTCGGGATAGAAGAGGTTGGTGGTTGTCGAAGAGGTGGTGGGGGCGCCACCGACGATCGTTGTCACCGGGCAGTAGGAGCGGGCGGTGGTTGGGTTGCCGCCGAAGAAGGCTCCGACGCTTGGTACTCCGATGGCCACGTCACTGGTCGATTGAGAGGACGTCGTCTGATACCAGCCGGTGAAGGTGGAGTGAACCAGCAGGGTGTTGTTGGGAGTCGTGACGCCGGTCGAGGCGTTGTAGTCGCCGAGGGTGATGTAGACGGTGGTGTTGTCGGGCGAGAAGACGGCGTGGGTGGCAACGCCGCCGTACTGGGTCTGAATACTGCCCTTGGTGTTGTAGAGGTAGACAAACTGACGGATAGGGTCGGTGATGACCAGTGTTGTGCCGTCAGGCGAGACTGCGAGCACGGTGCCGGGTACGGTGGCGTCCTGAGCGCCTAAGCTGTTTGTGGTCGCGCTGAAGGTCATGAGTTCGAAGGAGCTTCCCATGTAGATGGAGGCGCCGTCGTTGCTGATGACCATGGAGTTTGGCTGATAGGGCAGGCGTACGGGGTTTCCGAGTTGAGGCTGCGTGAAGTCCACGGGTACGAGATAGAAGGAGTTGGTGCTCGCGATATAGAGGTTGGTGCTGTTGGCGCCAGGGGCCGTGACGAGGACTGGATTCGAGGTGACTGCTTTTCCGTTGCCGAAGAGGCCAATCTGGTTAAACGGGGACGGGTTGCAGGTGGGAGGCTGGCAGACCGCGGTGATGGCGGCTGCACCCGGGAAGATGGGGGTCACCGAGGCGGCGGAGGCTGCGGGAATGGTCGTCGGAGTGGTGGATTCGAAGTTAAGGGAGAGGCCGGTGAGGATCGTTCCGTTGGTATCCGTTGCCACCGCGTTGATCGGTTGCACGTTGTTGGGATTTACGGTCACGCTGGTTGAGTTGCCTGTGCCGACGGAGGCGGTGAGTGCGATCGAGACAGGTGGGCAGGTGGAGAAGAAGCCGGCGGAGCTTCCGGCGTTCGCGATGTTTGCGGTGATGACAGTCGATCCGGGCTGCTGCGCGGTGGCGACGCCGTTCTGGTCGATGGTGACGACGGAGGCGGTCTGCGGGGCGTAGGAGAGATGGCCGACCTGGCAGCTGATGTTGGTCCCGTTTCCGGCCAGGACTCTGGCTGCAAGCTGACTGGTGACGAATTGGGAGACACAACCTGTTGCCGGAACCGCGGCAGCTGGTGGGGGCACCGGCACGGCGCAGCAACCGTTTCCGTTGGTGGTCTGCGCGCAGGTCGATGTCTGGGTAATAAAGGCTGCGGGGCTGCAGTTGGTGGCCGGGTCGTTGACGCAGTCGGTTGAGAGCGCTCCGAGGGTCACATTGGTGACCACGGGATGGATGAAGATCGGGAGCGGATTGCTGCTGACTCCGTTGCCATTGGCTATGACGTAGACGGTGCCGGATTTGTTGGTGGGGTTGCAGGTGGTGAAGTCGGCGATGCCGCCACCGGTGTTCCTGTTCCAGGTGCCAGCGCAGAGCCGGCCGGTGGTTGGCTGGACGTCGGCGATGGTCATGTCGGGCTGGCCATTGGGGAGGAAGGTGGCGTAGGTGTAGCCGGTCACCGTTACGGCGGTGCCCTTGCAGTCGATGGCGGCGGGTGAGCCGACCTGGCCGATCTGCGCGAAGTTCAACGATATGCCGAAGATCTTGGGTTGGAGGTTAATGGTCGCTACCTGGCCGACGACTGGGCCGGTGTCTCCGCCGTTGCAGAAGACTGCGGCTGTTTTCTTGGAGCAACCCGAGATCGAGACACCAAAAGGAATCGTGAAAAGCAAAAGAAAGACTAACGTGGCAAACCGACGCATTGAACCTCCCCGTCCAACCAGAACTCAAGCTGAACGGTCACACCGCAACCGCTGAATAGCTGAACCCTTAGTGTAAAAGCTGCACAGACCGGAAGCAAATCTTCCGGACATAAATACTGTTCGAACGTTGGTTGGACGATCCAACCAATCGTTTCGCATCGTGCGAAGATTGCTCCCTTTCGCGAAAGATTGCGGCGGGGAGCGAGACCGGAAGACTTCTACTTTGCGGGCATCTCCGTCTCGAACCAGTTGAGGGCCCGCTCGAGAACGTCTCTGCGATGCGCGGGGTCGTGGAACGCATGCCCCTCGTTCGGGTATATCACCAACTGCGTCTTTACGCCTTCGGCACGGAGCGCATGCCAAAACTCGAAGCTCTGCGGAGCGGGGCATTCGCCGTCGCGATCGCCGACGACCACCAGGGTTGGAGTCTTTACTTTCTTGATGTATTCGATTGCGGAGCTCTTTGCGTAGACGTCGGCATCGTCATAGACGGTCTTGCCGAAGAAGGGCACCATCCACTGGTCGATGGAGTTTTCGCCGTAGTAACTCTTCCAGTCGCTGATGCCTGCTCCGGCGACGGCGGCTCGGAAGCGCGTGGTCTGGGTGACGCCGAACATGGTCATGAAGCCGCCGTAGCTCCAGCCGGTGAGGCCCTCACGATTCTTGTCGATGGGGAGGCGCTTTTCGAGAACGTCCATGCCGGTGAGGATGTCATGAAGGTCGCCGTAGCCGAAGTCCTTGATGTTGGCCTGGGTGAACTTCTCGCCTTGCCCGTAGCTGCCGCGCGGGTTGGGCATGAAGACGAAGTATCCGAGTGCGGAGAATGGAACTCCGCCGTAGCCGACACCGGGCCAGCGCGGGGTGACGGCTGCGGAGGGGCCGCCGTGGACGCTGACCAGGAGTGGATATTTTTTGGCGGGGTCATAGTTGGCGGGATAGAGGAGCCATCCCTGGACCTTGAAGCCGCCGTTGGTCCATTCGATGTTCTCGGTCTTTCCCCATGCGGGCTTGAGGCCGTCGTTGAGGTGGGTGATCTGCTTGAGGTCGTGGAGCGGGCCGGCCCATACCTCGGGGGCGCGCTCGAAGGAGCTGCGGATGATCGCGATGGTGTGCTCGTGCGAGAGGGAGACGCTCATGACCATGCCGCCGGCTCCGATGGTCTCGGGGAAGGTGACGCTGGCCTGCGGGATGTCTTTGCCGGTGGCGAGATCGAGGGCGGTGAGGTGGCTGTTGCCGCCTGCGTGTTCGGCGATGGCGATGAGTTCGGGCCCGGCCCAGCCGAAGTAGGCGATCGATGCTGCGCGGCCTGGCGTGATGTTCTTTGGTTCGCCACCGGTAGAGGGGATGAGGTAGAGATCGCCGCCGGTGGATCCCTGGTCGGACATGATGCCGCCGATGAAGGCGATCTGCTTGCCGTTGGGGGAGTAGCGGGGGACGGCGATCTGGAGGCCGTGGAGGGGGCCGGAGATTTTGGTGGTGTCGAGGATGGAGTGGGGAAGCATTTCTATTGTTTCTCTGATCGATGCGTCGTTCACTAAGTGTCCCTGGCCGTCGTGAACGATGTCTTCGGTGTAGAGTTGCGCGACCCACCAATTGTTTTCGCCGGGAGGTGGGGCGGCGACGAAGGCGATCTGTTCGGAGTTGGGCGCCCAGGCGAATTCATAGACGTGGAGCGTGGCGGGAGTCAGTTGCGTGAATGCGCCGTTGCCGATGTCGACTGCGCCAACGCGCTGAATCTCGACGCCGTCTTCTCCGATGACACCGGACCAGGGCTTCATGGCGGCGAGGGCTCCGGCTGAGCGGGTGGCGTTTTCTACGAAGAGGAAGGCGATGGATTTGCCGTCGGGCGACAAGGCGAGAGAGTCGATGTTGCCGGTGAGGTGGGTGAGCTGCTTCGATTCGCCGGTGGTGGTCGACCAGAGGAAGACTTGATCCTGTCCGGGCTGATCTGTCTTGGCGGTGCAGTCGGATACGAAGGCCAGGGACTCGCCGTCGGGTGACCACTTTGGATCGGAGCTGCTGCAGTTTGTCGCTCCTGAGCCGGTTGTGACGATCTTCTCTTTGGCGGGGCCTGGGTTTGCCACGTCGGAGAGGTGAATCTGAGTGCCATCATGGGTGCGGACCGACCAGGCGACGGTGGACCCATCGGGCGAGATGGCCGCGGCGGAAGGGGTTCTGGTCTGGCCGAGGGTTTGGATCAGGGAGCCGATCCGCGGGTCTTTGAGATTAGAGACGTTGGCGAGGGGTGTGGCGTCGGACTCGGCCTGGGCTGCGGAGGCGGCTCCAAGCATCAGCAGGGCGGTGAATGCGGCGGCGGTGAGGGCGGTGAAACCAGAGGAGGGGGAACACTTGCGGAGATCTGCCAAAGCCATGCGAAAAGCCTAGCATGGCGAGGGCTCGCATTTGTCAGAGCTGGGTGCAGCCGTGATGGTGCAATTGGCGGGACCGTTGGCGCAATTGGCAGGATTTGACGGTAGAAATCGCCAAAAAATTTGACGTTTCGCCATTAGATTGCTATTGTAAGAAGGTTCCGCGAGTATCCGGACCGTGTTGTAGGGCAAGCTCAACGCAGTTGTTGGCAAGCTCGACGCACGGATGGGTGGAGAAAAACCCACGCAATCACCAAGATTCGTCTCCCTGTCGCAAGGCGGGTGCCGAAGGATTGCGCTATACTGGATACAAGAGATTCACCGCAGAGCATTCCTGATCATTGTTGCTCGGTCTGAAATGTTGTAAGTCTGCGGCCTATCGCAATCGTGCCTGCGACACCCTCCACCCTGGATGGGCTATGCGGGCCGGGACAGCGAAACGGAGTCGGCTCATCCTTAACTGAGGAAAGACGCTCGACCACCGTCGACTGTTTACGTCTGGTTTGTTGTACCGATTTACAGACGCAGCAGGGAAGATCTTCGTCCGAGACGCTTCAGCGTTCTCATTTTTTTGCGTGTGCCGTGCAGGTACCGCACGAGGCGAAGCTTGAATCCTACCTGCGCGTCTCACACAGGTTTGGTTGTAGATGTTTTGCGCGCATTAACAAGGAGTTCTAGTGCCTACGTTCCATCAGCTCGTCAAGCAGGGCCGCACGCCCACTCGTTATAAGACCGCCAGCCCCGCGCTCCAGGGTTCGCCCCAGCGCCGTGGCGTCTGCACCCGCGTTTACACCCAGACCCCGAAGAAGCCGAACTCGGCTCTCCGTAAGGTCGCGCGTGTTCGCCTCACCAACGGGATTGAGGTTACGACCTACATCCCGGGCATCGGCCACAACCTGCAGGAGCACTCGATTGTGCTGATCCGCGGCGGCCGCGTGAAGGATCTGCCGGGCGTTCGGTATCACGTCGTTCGCGGAACACTCGACTCGGTCGGCGTGGCCAACCGGAAGCAGAGCCGCTCGAAGTACGGCGCGAAGCGTCCGAAGGCTGCTGCGAAGTAGTTTGTGGTTTGAAGCAGTTTGAGTTTTTAGATTAACCCCGGCTGGCCCGATGGCTTGGGCTGGCTGCATAAATCAGGTTCAGGGCTTGAGAGTTCTACGGTCCTGAAGGAAGACGAGAAGAGAAAGCAATGCCGAGAAAAGGTTACATCGCTAAGCGTGAAGTTGCTGCAGACCCGGTCTATAACTCCACCCTGGTCACGAAGTTTGTCAACTCGATGATGTGGGGCGGCAAGAAGTCGACCGCACAGGGAATCTTCTACACCGCCATGACCAACCTTGAGCAGAAGGGTGGCGACGAGGCCCTCAAGCTGTTCAAGAAGGCGATCGAGAACTGCAAGCCGCTTCTCGAGGTCAAGAGCCGCCGTGTTGGTGGAGCGAACTACCAGGTGCCGATTGAAGTTCTGCCGGAGCGCCGCACCTCGCTCGCGATTCGTTGGCTGGTGACCTACGGCCGCGCACGTGGCGAGAAGGGCATGGTTGAGAAGCTCACCGCTGAGTTGCTCGATGCCGCCAATGGCCGTGGCGCAGCGATGAAGAAGAAGGAAGACGTTCACCGTATGGCCGAAGCCAATAAGGCTTTCGCGCACTACCGCTGGTAAAGAAGAAGTTTTTCAGCAAAGAGTGTTGTTTTGTTTTAGCGCTTTTTATACCGCGAGCAGACGCTCGCAGATGAGAGATAGACCGTGGCACGCACTACACCTCTGAATCGTTGCCGGAACATCGGAATCATGGCGCACATCGACGCCGGCAAGACGACGACGACCGAGCGCATTCTCTTCTATACGGGCATCACGCACCGTATCGGCGAAGTGCACGAGGGAACTGCGACCATGGACTGGATGGAGCAGGAGCAGGAGCGCGGCATTACGATTACCTCCGCCGCGACGACCTGCACCTGGAAGAACATCCGCATCAACATCATCGACACGCCCGGCCACGTGGACTTTACGGCTGAGGTGGAGCGTTCGCTCCGCGTGCTCGACGGTGCGGTTGCGTGCTTCGATGCCGTTGCCGGTGTGCAGCCTCAGTCTGAGACTGTCTGGCGTCAGGCTGACAAGTACAAGGTTCCCCGGATCTGCTTCATCAACAAGATGGACAAGGCTGGCGCGGATGCTGTGTATGCGACCTCGACGATTGTTGATCGCCTGGGCGCACGCGCTGTGCCGATCAATATTCAGATTGGTGCCGAGGCGAAGTTTCTCGGCGTCGTCGATCTGGTTACGATGAAGGCGATCTACTGGCACGACGAGACCATGGGCGCTGAGTACTCGGTGGAAGAGATTCCTGCCGACCTGCTCGAGAAGGCCAAGGCTGCACGTGCTTCCCTGATCGAGGCTGTCTCTGACTCTGATGACGAGATCATGCATCTCTATCTTGAGGGTCAGGAGCCTACCGAAGCACAGCTCAAGGCTGGCATCCGTAAGGCGACCATCGCGATGAACATCTTCCCGGTGCTCTGCGGTTCGTCGTTCAAGAACAAGGGTGTTCAGACGCTGCTTGATGCAGTGGTCGACTACCTGCCCAGCCCGTTGGATATTCCTCCCATGATCGGACACAACCCCGACAACATGGAAGAAGAGGTTATCCGCAAGGCTGATGATAACGAGCCGTTCTCGGCGCTTGGTTTCAAGATCATGACGGACCCGTTCGTTGGTCAGCTCATCTTCATTCGCGTCTACTCGGGTCAGTTGAAGACCGGCGACTCGGTGTTGAATCCGCGTACCGGCAAGACGGAGCGCATTGGCCGCCTGTTGAAGATGCATGCCAACAAGCGTGAAGAGATCACTGAGATTCTCGCAGGCGATATCTGCGCTGCGGTTGGTCTGAAGAATCTCGTCACCGGCGACACGATTACCACGGACAAGCACCCTGTAGTGCTCGAGTCGATCGACTTCCCAGCGCCGGTTATCGAGGTTGCTGTGGAGCCGAAGACCAAGGCTGACCAGGAGAAGATGGGTATGGCGCTGGCCAAGCTGGCGCAGGAAGATCCTACGTTCCGCGTCCGCACGGATATTGATTCGGGCCAGACCATCATCGCCGGAATGGGCGAGCTGCACCTTGAGATCATCGTTGACCGCATGATGCGTGAGTATAAGGTCGAGGCCAACGTTGGTAAGCCCCAGGTGAACTATCGTGAGACCATTCGCGCGAACTCTGATGCTGAAGGCAAGTACATCCGTCAGACCGGCGGTTCGGGTAACTACGGCCATTGCAAGATCCGTATCTCGCCCAACGAGCCGGGTAAGGGCTATGAGTTCACCAACGATACGAAGGGTGGCGCTATTCCGAAGGAGTACGTCAAGCCGATCGATCAGGGAATTCAGGACGCGATGCAGCGTGGCATTCTGGCCGGCTACGAGATGGTGGACGTCAAGGTTTCGCTCTACGACGGCAGCTATCACGATGTCGACTCGAACGAAATGGCATTCAAGATCGCCGGTTCGATGGCGTTCAAGGAGGCTGCCCGCAAGGCAAAGCCGGTTCTGCTGGAGCCGGTGATGGCAGTCGAGGTTACAGTCCCCGAAGAGTACATGGGCACGATCATCGGCGACCTGAACTCGCGCCGCGGAAGAATTGAAGGTATGGAGATGGTCGGCACCACCCAGGCCATACGGGCCACGGTTCCGCTAAGCACGATGTTCGGTTACGCCACCCACATGCGGTCGTCCACGCAGGGCCGCGCTAACTATTCCATGCAGTTCAAGCAGTATGAAGAGGCGCCCCGCTCGGTCTCGGAAGAGATTATTGCCAAGGTGCAGGGCAAAGACGGTAACGACAAATAAGCCGGTGCCGCAAGGCGCAAACAATTTAGTAGTTGAACTTTAGAAGTACGAAACACGGAGAGAGTCATGGGCAAGGAAAAGTTTGACCGGTCAAAGCCGCACGTAAACATCGGGACGATCGGGCACATCGATCATGGCAAGACGACGCTGACGGCGG
>NZ_JACHDY010000005.1:431417-432723 GCF_014201315.1 Edaphobacter lichenicola | reverse complement strand
GTCACCGCCAACAACGCCACCCGCGCCTACGGCACCCCTGACCCCACCTTCACCGACGCCCTCTCCGGCCTGGTCAACGGCGACACCCTGGCCTCAGCCGTCACCGGCTCCGCCAGCATCACCGCCACCGACACCCCCACCTCCCAGGCCGGCACCACCTACCCCATCACCGCTACCCTGGGCACCCTCGCCGCCAAGAACTACACCTTCGCCTTCGCCCCCGGAACCCTCACCATCACCCAGGCCACCACCAGCTCCTACACCATCACCTGGAAGAGCCAGTCCGCGGTCTACGGCACCGCCCTCGGCTCCCCCACCCTCACCGCCACCAGCTCCATCGCCGGTAGCTTCTCCTACAGCCCCGCCGGTGTCCTCCAGGTCGGCCCCGCCGTCGCGGTCATCGCCACCTTCACCCCCACCGACACCACCGACTACCCCAGCCAGTCCGCCACCGCCAACATCACCATCACCCCCGCCGTCCTCACCGTCACCGCCAACAACGCCACCCGCGCCTACGGCAGTGCTAACCCGACGTTTACCGGAACCATCACCGGCGCGGTCAACGGCGACACCTTTACCGATAGCTTCTCAACCACCGCCACAACCAGCTCTCCCGCGGGAACCTACCCCATTGTTCCTACTCCAACCGGTACCGCACTGTCGAACTACACCGTCAACGTCACCAATGGAACCTTAACTATCGGCAAAGTGACCCTGACCGTCACCGCCGCGAACGCAACCCGAGCTTACGGTGCCCCCAACCCAACCTTCTCCGCATCCGCCAGCGGCGCGCAGAACAGCGACACCTTCACCTTCACCGAAACCACCTCTGCCACACCCTCTTCGCCAACTGGAACCTACTCGATCGTCCCCGTCGCCAGCGGAGCCAATCTCTCCGACTACAACGTGGTCTACGTCAATGGAACCCTCACCATCACTCAGGCCACACTCACCGTCACCGCAGCCGACGCCAGTCGCGCCTTCGGTGCCGCAAACCCGACGTTCTCCGCATCCGCAGCCGGCGCAGCCAGCGGCGACACCTTCACCTTCACCGAAAGCACTCCCGCCACAAACTCCTCCCCCGTTGGGACCTATCCCATCATCCCTGTCGCAACAGGAACGAACATTGCGAACTACAATGTCGTCTACGTCAACGGAACGCTTACCATCGGCCAGGCAACACTGACCGTCACCGCCGCGAACGCATCCCGAGCCTACGGCGCCCCCAACCCAACCTTCTCCGCATCCGCAACCGGCGCACAGAACAACGACACCTTCACCTTCTCAGAGAGCACCTCCGCAACTG
>NZ_JACHDY010000005.1:300000-431323 GCF_014201315.1 Edaphobacter lichenicola | reverse complement strand
CTACCCCATCGTCCCCACTGCATCCGGCGCGAATCTTTCGAACTATACCGTGACCTACGTCAACGGAACACTTACCATCGGCCAGGCCACACTCACCATCACCGCCGCGAACGCAGCCCGAGCCTACGGCGCCCCCAACCCAACCTTCTCCGCATCCGCAACCGGCGCACAGAACAACGACACCTTCACCTTCTCAGAGAGCACCTCCGCAACTGCCAGCTCGCCAATCGGAAACTACCCCATCGTCCCCACTGCATCCGGCGCGAATCTTTCGAACTATACCGTGACCTACGTCAACGGAACACTTACCATCGGCCAGGCCACACTCACCGTCACCGCAGCCGACGCCAGCCGAGCCTACGGCGCCCCCAACCCAACGTTCTCCGCATCCGCAACCGGTGCACAGAACGGCGACACCTTCACCTACACCGACACCACCTCTGCAACTCCAGCTTCTCCCGCAGGCACGTACCCGATCGTCCCTGTCGCAACAGGAGCCAACCTCGGCAACTACAACGTGGTCTACGTCAACGGGACTCTCACCATCAGCAAGGCAACCCTGACCGTCACTGCAACTGACGCCAACCGTACTTACGGAACGCCAAATCCAACCTTCTCTGCCTCCGCCACCGGAGCACAGAACGGCGACTCCTTCACCTACACCGAAACCACCACAGCCAATACCGCATCGTCCATAGGCACTTATCCAATCGTTCCAACGGCCGCCGGGGCAAACCTCAGCAACTACACCGTCGTATACAACAACGGAACTCTCACCATCGGCAAGGCAACGCTGACCGTCACCGCAGCAGATGCCAACCGGACTTACGGAACGCCTAATCCAACCTTCTCTGCCTCCGCCACCGGAGCACAGAACGGCGACTCCTTCACCTACACCGAAACCACCACAGCCACTACCGCTTCGCCCATAGGCACGTACCCGATCGTTCCCACGGCCGCCGGGACAAATCTCAGCAACTACACCGTCATATATAACAACGGAACTCTCACCATCGGCAAGGCAACCCTGACCGTCACCGCAGCAGATGCCAACCGGACTTACGGAACGCCTAATCCAACCTTCTCCGCATCCGCCATCGGAGCACAGAACGGCGACACCTTCACCCTCACCGAAAGCACCCCGGCAACCATAGCGTCGGCTCCTGGCACCTACGCCATCATCCCCGTAGCCACCGGCACCAACCTCAACGACTACAACGTGACCTACGTCAACGGAACTCTCACCATCGGCAAGGCAACCCTGACCGTCACTGCAACAGACGCCAGCCGTACCTACGGTGCAGCGAACCCAGCCTTCTCCGCATCCGCCAGCGGCGCGCAGAATGGCGACACCTTTAGCTTCAGCGAAACAACCACCGCAACCGCAGCGTCCCCCGTTGGCACCTATCCGATCGTTCCCACCGCGACAGGCACCAACCTCGCCGACTACAACGTCGTCTACGCCAACGGAACACTCACCGTCATTCAAGTTACTCTCACGGTCACAGCCGCGAGCGCCAGCAGAACATACGGCGCTGCTAACCCGGCCTTCTCTGCTACTGCGGTTGGCGCAGTCAACGGCGACACCTTCACCTTCACCGAGAGCACTTCGGCCACCGCCACCTCGCCTGTAGGAACTTACGCTATCGTTCCACTGGCCTCTGGCACCAACCTCAGCGACTACAACGTTGTCTATGACAATGGAACTCTCACCATCGGCCAGGCCACCCTCGCCGTCGCCGCTGCCGATGCGAACCGTACTTATGGCGCTCCGAACCCCATGTTCTCCGCATCCGCAACCGGCGCGCAGAACGGTGACACCTTCACCTTCAGCGAAACAACCACTGCAACCGCAGCGTCCCCGGTTGGCACCTATCCGATCGTTCCCACAGCCACCGGCACCAACATCGCCGATTACAACATCGTTTACACCAACGGAACCCTCACCATAGGCAAGGCGACACTGACCGTCACCGCCGCTGACGCCAACCGCACCTACGGATCTCCTAATCCCAGCTTCACCGCCTCGGCTACCGGAGTCGAGAACGGCGACACCTTCACCTACACCGAAACCACCACAGCCACCACCGCATCGCCCATCGGCACTTACCCAATCGTTCCCACGGCCGCCGGGGCAAATCTCAGCAACTACACCGTCGTATACAACAACGGAACTCTCACTATCGGCCAGGCAACCCTGACCGTTACAGCGGGAAGCACCAGCCGCATCTATGGCTCTGCAAACCCCGTCTTCTCGGCAACATCCACTGGCGCGGTCAACGGCGATACCTTTGTCTTCACCGAGTCCACCTCCGCCACCCCAACCTCGCCGGTCGGCGCTTATCCAATCGTGCCTGTCGCTACGGGGACAAACCTCAGCGACTACAACGTGATCTATACCCCCGGAGTCCTTACCGTCACCCAGGCTACCCTCACAGTCACAGCCGCAAACGCGAGCCGCGAATATGGGATCGCCAATCCAGCATTCACCGCCATCACCGTAGGCGCAGTCAACGGCGATACCTTCACCGTCACCGAAAGCACACCCGCCACAATTAGTTCACAAATCGGAACCTACCCGATCATCCCCGCAGCCACCGGCACCAATCTCAGCGACTATAACGTTGTCTACTCCAACGGAACCCTCACCATCGGCCAGGCCACACTCATCGTCACAGCCAACAGCTTCACGAAGCTCTACGGCACTCCCAACCCCGTCTTCACCGGCACCATCACTGGCGCGCTCGACGGCGATACCTTCACTGAAATCTTCTCCAACTCCGCAAGCACGCTCTCTCAACCAGGACAGTACCCCATCATTCCTGCCGCGACCGGAACCAACGTCACCGATTACCTCCAGACCGTGCAGAACGGAATGATGACGATCACCAAAGCACCCGCCATCACAACGCTCAGCCTCAGCACAACCAGCACCGTCTTCGCTCTGCCCGTAACCTTCACCGCCAATGTCGCCTCCACAACCTCTGGAACACCGACTGGAACCGTCACCTTCTTTGATAACGGCAACCCGGTCAACACGGCTACCCTCAGCAGCAGTGATGTTGCTACCTTCTCCACCACGTCCCTCTCCGTAGGCGTCCATACCATCACAGCCGTCTATAGCGGAGACACCGACTTCAGCTCAAGCACTGCCTCCGCCGCATCCGGTGCGAACACGATCAACGTCGCGCCTCTCGACTTCACCATCGTCCTCACCAGCGCCCAGACTGTCGAAGGCACCTACGGCACCACCCGCCTGTACACCTTCCACGTCTCTCCCACCGGGGGCTACTACCCCGGTGTCATCAACCTCTCCGCCAGCCCGACCGGCCCCATCCTCGCCACCTACACCTTCTCGCCGTCGACCATCGCCCAGTACGCCGGCCCAACCGACATCACCCTCACCGTCGCAACCCGCAAGCTCGCCTCACTCGAGTCGCCGCAGGATCGCTCGCGCCGGCTCTCCCACATCGCGCTCGGCCTCTTCCTCCTCCCGCTCCTCGGCCTGCGCTACTCGCGTCGTTCCAGCCGCAAGCTCACCCGCCTCATCATCCACTCACTGCTCATCCTGTCCTCTCTCGGAGCGATCGGAACCCTCACCGGCTGCGGATCAGGTTACTTCGACCGCACCTACCCGATAGTTGTAACCGCCAACAGCAATGGAATACAGCACACTGTAAGCGTGGACTACCACATCAACCAGTCCCCACAGTAAAAATCGCAAGCTTCAAGAGAGATTCTCAGCATGAGCAACAGATCAACATCAAAAAAAATCGCAAAGCTGGCAAACGATCTCCTCCTGCTCTGCCTCATCAGCTTCGCCGCCACACGCCTCCACGCCCAGGCGCTCCCAACCGCGACCAGCGCCGGAGTCCTCCAGGCTGGCGGCGAGTTCAACTACGCCAACTCCGACTACGTCCCGCAAAAGATCAAAGGCGGAGGAGCCTACGTTAACTTCGACTTCAAATATCACTGGGGCATCGAAGCCGAGTTCCACCAGATCAACGATCCAAACCCAAACACAAATATCTACGAACGCACCTACGAGATCGGCCCTCGCTACGTCCTCCACTTCGGCCGGATAGAGCCCTTCGCCAAAGTCATGTACGGTCGCGGCGTCTTCCAATATCCAGAGGTCCCCAGCCTCACCCCCGGTGGCCCCCCGCAAGGCAACGCCGCCATTCTCGCCTACAACATCGGCGCCGCAGGCGTCGGAGTGGACTATCGCCTCCGGCGCTCAATCAACGTGCGAGTGGAATATGAGTTTCAAAAATGGCTCGGCTTCCCGCCAAACGATCTATCCCCGCAGGTCCTGGGAGTCGGCGCCGCCTACCGCTTCCACTAAAAACTAAAGTGGTCCTCCTGTCGGTATGCCCATATTCTGTCTCCGACCAACGGGAGGCCATGTGATCCCTTTCCTGCCCAAACAAGGTATACAGTCACGAAGTGACCGCCCTCCGCGGAGGAGGCCCGTCTGGCAGGACATCTCGCGGGCTACTCTCATAGCTACCTCCCGCCAATCTCCAGCACCCCGCCTTCAGCCCTCTCAGGCAGCACAATCGTAAGCGAGTGTGCCGCTCCATCGAACCGAGAGTCCGCAATCACCTGGCCAGCGTAAGTGATCTTCCCCGGCGCGCCACTCCAACCGAAGATCGTCACCTCCACCCCGTTCCACCAGGGTTGAAAGCTTCCCTCCCGCGCACCGATGTGAAGACGCAAACCATCGCTGGTCGACTCGCAGCTATACTTCACGCGCAGAAAATCCTTCTCCTTATAAGCGAAGCTGATCCCATCATCCTGGTACAGCGAACCCTCGCAACCATCCCCCGGATAAACCTTCAGCGTCAGCGGCCCATTCGGCTTCTCCTGCGTACTCTGCACCACTGGCGCAAACGGCAGAATCGAACCCGCCCGCACAAACACCGGCAGCACATCCACCTGCGGCGTGATCTTCACCGACTGAAGCGCACCCACTCCAAGCGCCGCGCCCGTACTCACCGCAACCGCTTCACGAGCACTCCCCGCAACCTTCGCCCCCGTCCAATAGTCGTACCAACCCACCGGCGGAAACGTCACCGCATAGCTATCCGGCGCCTCTGGATAAGGCGCAGGCGCGATCAACAGATCCGGCCCCAGCATGAACTGATTCGCCGCATCAAGATCGAGCGGATGTTTGTCCGCAGTAGCATCCGGAAACTCCAGAAACAAAGGCCGCATCATCGGAACGCCCGTGCGAGAGTTCTCCTCGGCCAGCGTATAGAGATACGGCATCAACCGATAGCGATCCTCAATGTACCTCCGCCGAACCGCCTCTACCTCCGCTCCACCCACCCACGGCTCCTGATCGGCCGTGAACTTCTCCGTGTGGTCGCGATAGATCGGATTGAACTCGCCCACCTCAATCCACTTCGTCAGCAGATCCTGCGTTGACGAACCCGCATACCCTCCAATGTCGTCACCCGCCATCGAAAACCCGCTCAACCCAAGGTTCAGAAGCATCGGCGTACTCATGCGAAGATGATTCCAGTTGCTCGAGTTGTCTCCCGTCCACGTCGACGCATACCGCTGACCACCGGCATAAGTAGCCCGAGTCAAAACAAAAGGCCGCTGATTCGGCTTCAACGCGAGCAACCCCTCATAGGTCCCCCGCGAGTTCTCCATGCCATACACATTGTGAATCTCCGCATGACGCGCAGTCCGCGACACAAACCCCGGCTCGTCGATCCGATGCACCACATCCAGCGGCATGGTCTGCGATGGCGTCTCGAACACCGAAGGCTCGTTCATGTCATTCCAGAAACCCGCAGCCCCATCCCCATAGAACTCCTTATAGAGAGTCCCCCACCACGCCCGCGACTCCTTCCTGGTGAAATCAGGAAACACCGCCGGCCCCGGCCACACCTTGCCCACAAACACCGACCCATCCGGATTCTTTACAAAGTGATCCCCCGCCGCACCCGAATCGTAAGGCGCATACCCCTGATTCGCGCGATCCGCAATATGAAGATCTGTAATCAGCACCAGGTTAAAGTGCTTCTCCTTCAACTCCTGAATAAACTCAGGCAACTTCGGAAACGCCTGCTGATTCACCGTGAACGGAGCATTCCGATCCTGAAAGTCGATGTCCAGATAAAGCGCATCGCAGGGAATCCGATCGGCGCGCATACGGTCTGCCACCTCACTTGCCCGCGCCTCCGTCATATACGAGTAGCGCGACTGCTGAAAGCCCAGCGACCACTCCGGAGGCAGCGGCGTAAGACCAGTCAACCACGCATACCCCTCCACCACCTGCTTCGGCTTCGGACCATAGAGAAAGTAGTAGTCAATCGGTCCGCCGTCGGCCCCAAACGAGTAGGCCTCCGAGTCTTCCTTCCCGAAATCAAAGCTCGTCCGCCACGTATTGTCCAGAAACAACCCATACGATCTCCCCGCATTGTCCGCAATAAAAAACGGAATCGCTTTATACAGAGGATCGCTGCTCTCCTGAAAACGATACTGGTCGGTGTTCCACATCTGGTACGCACCGCCTCTGCGATCGAGCGGCCCTGTCTTATCTCCCAGGCCAAAGTAGTGCTCCTCGGCCGGCATTCTCTTGTAGACCCGGAAGTGATCGCCATGAAACTCGACCGGCCGCGCATCCTCGAGCAGAACACCTCCGCTCCTGTCGCTGATCGTTACCGCAAGCGTGGCGCGGTCAACCCACACCTGCAACGCCTTCGTACTAAAACCTGCCTTGCCTCCCTCCGCGCGATAGGCCGTCGCAACCGAGCTGGTTCGCGACCCCGGAAGCACAGCCCACGACGCATCCTCCGGCATCTTCCCCGTCTTCGAGACGCGAATCCGCAGAACATCCTCTCGCAGCGCTGTGATCTGAACCCTCGCCTCGCCATCCCTCAGCTCTAAACCATTCGGCAGCGCCGCAGCACTCGTCGCGCGATTCAGCGAAATCAGATCACCCTTAGCCGCCGTTGCGCTCTGTGCCGACAGACCGGGAACACTCATCATGCAGCAGCCCAAAACAAACAGGACAGCAACTCTTCCAAAACGCAATCCATTCATAGTTCCTTCAACCTCATTCACAGGTAGAGAAGCAGGAGTCTGACTCGAAAAAACCGCCCAAGCCACAAACCAACATTATGCACCTCCGCCCCCAATCTCCCCGCGCTCCCCTAAACCAAACTCCGAGATGGACTAAACAAGGCCCACACTCTGTCATTTCCATGGCCTGCTCTTGTTGCAATCTTGTCTTGCGGCAAGCGGAATGGTACCCTTCGCCAACCGATGCGAAATCTTCTATTTCTGCTCGCTATCCTTCTATTCCTATTCGTCGCCGCCTTCTCAACTCCCGCACACGCAGCCGACTGCCACGCGCTTGCCCAGATCGCGCTTCCCGATACCACGATCTTGATTGCCGAGCCGGTCGTTGGAGGAAGCTTTACTCCACCCTATGGCGCACCCCTGACAGGATTACCTGCATTTTGCCGTGTGAGCGGCATCCTGCACCCGACCTCGGATTCCGTTATACGATTTGAGTTCTGGATGCCGGAGAAAGGCTGGAACCATCGCTTTCTCGGGACCGGCAACGGAGGGTTCGCGGGCTCGATCTATTACGGCCAGCTCGGAGACAACCTGAAGCGCGGTTTCGCGACGGCGGGCACTGACACCGGCCATCAGGCGGACGCGCAAGACGCAAGCTGGGCCTATCAGCATCCGGAGAAGGTCACGGACTTCGGCTTTCGGGCAATCCACCTTACCGCTGAGCGCGCCAAAACCATCATCGACACGTTTTACGGCGAACCTCCAACGAAGTCCTACTTCGACGCTTGCTCCGACGGCGGCCGCGAAGCGCTGATGGAGGCACAGCGGTTCCCTGCCGATTACGACGGAATCCTGGCCGGCGCACCCGCCAACAACTGGACAAAGATGCTCGCGGCCACGGTGGATGTGACGAAGGTATTCCTTAGCAACCCCGCTGGATATATCTCAAGCATCAAGCTCCCTGCGATTACCGCGGCTGTACTAGCACAATGCGATGTGCAGGATGGGTTGAAAGATGGCATCGTTAGCGATCCGCGGACCTGCCATTTTGACCCCGCGACACTGTTATGCAAACAGGGCGACGAGTTGAGCTGCCTGACCGCGCCACAGGTCGCCTCTCTCAAGAAGGTTTACGCGGGAGGGACCGATGATGAGGGGCACATGATATTTCCTGGCCTGATGCCCGGCGACGAGGTGCACCTATGGAAAAGCTGGCTGGTAGGCGACGGACCTAACGTGAGCCTGTACACGCAGAACTACTTCCGCTACATGGTGTTTGACGATCCGAGCTGGAACGCTTTGACCGCCAACACGGATGCAGCTGTGCATGCAGCCGATGCGAAGACCGCGGAGGCATTGAACGCGACCGATCCCGATCTGAGACGCTTCGCAGCGCGCGGCGGCAAGCTCATCCTGTATCACGGCTGGAACGATCCGGCGATCTCGCCTCTGAACACCGTCCAATACTACGAGCAGGTGCAGGGGAAGATGGGCGACACGAAGAAAGCAGATTTCGTACGCCTGTACATGGTTCCCGGGATGGGCCATTGCGCCGGAGGGTCAGGGGCGGCGAACTTCGGACAACTTGGCTTGACCACAGCGAAAGGGCCAGAGTACGGCATCTTCGACGCGCTCGAAAAATGGGAAGAACTGAACATTGCGCCGGACACGATCATCGCGACCAAGTACGGCGCTGCCAGAAAGGTAGAGATGACGAGGCCGATATGCCCGTATCCTCAGGCTGCGAAATACAACGGCAACGGCGACCCGAATGACTCGGCGAGCTTTACCTGTGCTGCGTCGGGCCATTGACCCCGTTCGCAGGGGATCGCGTCGGATGGAAGACAGATGCTTTGTAAGGGCGACGCCGTCACACACGCTCTCCTGTTTGCATCGCGACGAAGGTACTCGGAAGTGTGCGGCCTACAACATTGTTAACGATCGCCTATATAGAGTGGCCAGAAACCGCTCGTGGATATTACTCCAGATAAGTCAGCTTCTAGTTACGAATGCGGCGGATCCACTTGGACGTAAAACGGGTTAGCGGAGGAGTGCGCCGTCGATTCAATTTGCGGGGTAACGCAGCAATAGAAGAAGCCCTCCACAGCGCGCAAGGGACTTTAGCCCCGGAAAATTCTGTCAAGCCCCAAAATCACAAAAAGCCGCGCCATCCCTGCTCTTTCGCGTGGCGTATTAGTTACTCTCAAACCGCTACAATAGAACTATGCATAAAAGGAGCCCCGGCGAATACCGGGGCTCCTTGCTTTAATCCCATAACCCTTTTATTTGGAGGAATCTGCACGCAACCCGTTTCTTATGAACATTTTGCCGACCAATACTATGCGCAAATCCATGATAATAAGCAGCTTACGCGCGGGTAATAGGAGGGGGGTACCCCATCTATCTTTGCGCGGGAGCCGCCTGATCGAGATCCAGATTCAGCATCAACACATTCACCCGCGGCTCTCCGAGAAACCCAAGCTGACGCCCCTCGGTATGTTGTGCCACCAGACGTCGCACAGCATCCTCGCTCAAACGTCGCTCCCGCGCAACGCGAGCCACCTGAAACTCCGCAGCCGCCGGCGTAATGTGAGGATCCAGTCCCGATCCCGAAGCCGTGACCAGATCAATCGGCACGTTCGCTCCAGGATGATCGACCTGCAACGCCGCCACATCCCCCGCTACCCGGTCGATCAGCTTCTTGTTCGTCGGTCCAAGGTTCGAGCCACTCGAGTTCGCAGCATCGTATCCATTGCCCGCCTCCGAAGGGCGTGAATGAAAGTACTGCGGAGCCGTAAACGACTGGCCGATAAGACGCGAGCCAACCAGCTGCCCACCCGCGTAAACAAGCTGCCCGTTGGCCTTGTCATGAAACAGCACCTGCGCCAGTCCGGTCACAACGAACGGATAGATCAGACCAAACAGAACAGTAGTAACAACGGTGTAAAGCACAGCGGTGATCACATTGCGACGCATAGAAATTCCTCAGGCCAGGTGAATGGCAGTGATGATGATGTCGATGAGCTTGATACCTAGAAAAGGAGCAACAAGTCCGCCGAATCCATAAATAAACAGATTGCGCTGCAACAACGCCTCCGCCGACATCGCCTTATAACCAACGCCCCTCAGTGCCAGCGGAATCAGACCAACAATAATCAACGCATTGAAGATCACCGCCGAGAGAATCGCCGACTGCGGAGTCTTCAGATGCATGATATTCAGCGCATTCAACACCGGAAACGTAGCAGCAAACATCGCCGGAATAATCGCAAAGTACTTCGCAACGTCATTCGCGATCGAGAACGTCGTCAGTGCACCACGCGTCATCAGCAGTTGCTTTCCGATCTCCACAATCTCGATCAGCTTCGTCGGGTTCGAGTCGAGGTCGACCATATTCCCCGCCTCCTTCGCCGCCTGCGTGCCCGTGTTCATCGCAACGCCCACATCAGCCTGCGCCAGCGCAGGAGCGTCATTGGTTCCATCGCCCGTCATCGCAACCAGCTTGCCCTCAGCCTGCTCGCGGCGAATCAGGTCCATCTTGTCCTTGGGCTTCGCCTCCGCGAGAAAATCGTCGACACCAGCCTCACGCGCAATCGCCGCCGCGGTCAGCGGATTGTCGCCGGTAATCATGATCGTCCGAATCCCCATCGACCGAAGCTGCGCGAACCGCTCCTTCATCCCGCCCTTCACAATGTCCTTCAGATGGATCACACCCAGTGCCTGGCGATTCTCCGCCACCACCAGCGGCGTCCCCCCACTGCGTGCAACCGTCTCAACCGCCGCACGGACCTCGTTCGGTAAACTTCCGCCATTCTCCTTCAAAAAAGCGGCAATAGCATCGGTCGAACCCTTCCGAATAATCCGCCCATCGAGGTTCACGCCCGACATCCTCGTCACCGCGCTGAACGGCACAAACTCCGCCTGCAACTCGCTCAACTCACGTCCGCGAAGACCGTACAACTCCTTGGCCAACACCACGATGCTGCGCCCTTCCGGCGTCTCATCTGGCAGCGACGACAACTGCGCCGCATCCGCAAGCTGATCCTTGCTCACTCCAGGCGCAGGAATAAACTCCGCAGCCTGACGATTGCCCAGCGTAATCGTTCCCGTCTTATCCAGCAGAAGCGTATTCACGTCACCCGCCGCTTCCACCGCGCGGCCCGACATCGCCAGCACATTGTGCTGCACCAGCCGATCCATCCCTGCAATCCCAATCGCCGAAAGCAGCCCGCCAATCGTAGTGGGAATAAGACACACCAGCAACGAGATCAGCACAAACACCGTCTGCGGCGCAGTCGAGTAGATCGCGATCGGCTGCAACGTCACTACAGCCAGCAGAAAGATGATCGTCAGTCCCGCAAGCAGGATATTCAAAGCGATCTCATTCGGAGTCTTCTGCCGCTCCGCGCCTTCCACCAGCGCAATCATCCGATCCAGAAACGTCTCACCAGGGTTAGACGTAATCTTCACCTTGATCTGATCCGACAAACACCGCGTTCCACCAGTCACCGCGGACCGATCGCCGCCAGCCTCACGAATCACCGGCGCGGACTCCCCCGTGATCGCCGACTCATCCACCGAAGCAACGCCCTCGATCACTTCGCCATCACCGGGAATCATATTGCCGGCGATAACGACAACGTGATCCCCCGCCCTCAGATCCGAGCTGGGGACCTCCTCCGTGCTCCCGTCTATGCGAAGCCGCACCGCCGTCGTCTCCGACTTCGCGCGCCGCAGCGCGTCTGCCTGAGCTTTGCCGCGGCCTTCGGCCATCGCTTCAGCAAAGTTTGCGAATAGTACGGTGAACCAGAGCCACAACGTAATCTGCAGATCGAATTGAAACGAGCCGCGATGCGACAGACTATCGCGAAGCAGATAGATCGTAGTAATCACGCTGCCGATCTCAACAACGAACATGACCGGATTCTTCATCATCGTGCGCGGGCTCAGCTTGACTATCGCATCGACCAGCGCGCGGCGTACGATTTTACTGTCCCATAAGGAGCGTTTGCGGGTATTTGCCATGGTTATCTGTTTTCTCTGGACTAGAAGCTTTTGCCAGCGTGCATCATTAAGTGCTCAAGAATAGGACCGAGCGAGATGGCGGGAAAGAAAGTAAGCGCGCCAACGATAAGAACAACGCCCACCAGAAGTACCGTGAACAGCGGCGTATGCACAGGGAAAGTTCCTGGCGATGGAGGAACCAGCTTCTTCTTCGCCAGACTACCTGCGATAGCCAGCATCGGAACGATCATCAGAAACCGACCGATCAACATCGCTGCAGACAACGACAAGTTGTACCAATGCGTATTCGCATTAAGACCCGCGAAAGCGGATCCGTTATTTCCAGTCGCCGACGTGTAGTCGTATAGAATCTCCGATAGACCGTGCGGTCCCGTGTTCGCCAAAGAAGAGAGCCCAAGTTGCGGCATCATCAACGTCACCGCAGAAAATCCTAAGATCGACAATGGAAAGATCAGCACATACAGCATCGCCATCTTCACGTCATACGATTCGATCTTTTTTCCGAGATACTCAGGCGTTCGCCCAACCATCAGCCCGGCGATAAAGACCGCCAGCACAACGAAGATCAACATCCCATAAAGTCCCGCGCCAACCCCACCGAAGATCACCTCGCCAAGCATGATGTTGACCATCGGAACCAGACCACCCAGCGGCATGAAGGAATCGTGCATGGAATTCACCGCACCGCAGCTTGCATCCGTTGTCACTGTCGCAAACAATGCAGAATTGGCGATGCCGAACCGTACTTCCTTGCCTTCCATATTGCCGCCGGCCTGAGCCGTCGAAACATGCTGGTCGACTGAGTGGAGGAGTGGATTCGTCTGTGCCTCCGCGTAGTACGCCACAAAAACACCGACAAAAAAGAGCGCAGCCATCGCAGCAAAGACTGCCCAGCCATGCTTCGGCGCTCGCGTCATTCGACCCAGCGTGACTGTCAGCCCAGCGGGGATCAGGAAGATCGAGAACATCTGCATCAAATTAGAGAGAGGTGTTGGGTTCTCGAACGGGTGTGCGCTGTTCGTATTAAAGAACCCTCCACCATTTGTCCCAAGCATCTTGATCGCTTCCTGAGAAGCAACAGGCCCCTGCGCAATGCTCTGCGTCGTCACAGTCTGTGTCGTCATCTTGCCATCAGAGCCTGTCACAGTTGTCGTCTGCGCCTGCACGAGCTTTGCCTGATCGTAGGGACGAAAGTTCTGCACTACGCCTTGCGAGACCAACAGAAGCGCATAGATCAGACAGCCCGGAAGCAGAACCCATAACGACGCGCGCGTTGCATCAACCCAAAAATTTCCCAGGGTCTTCGACTCTCGCCGTGAGATACCCCGGATCAGCGCAACCGCCAACGCCATTCCGACAGCCGCCGAAAAGAAGTTATGGTAAGCAAGCGTGAGCATCTGGGTGAGATAGCTCATCGTCGTCTCCGGCACATAGGACTGCCAGTTGGTATTCGTGGTAAAAGACGCCGCCGTGTTCAACGCAAGATCAGGAGCTACCGATGCGAGGTGTTGAGGATTCAGGGGCAGCCACTGCTGCAGCCGCTCGATCGCATACGTTGCCAGCATAGTGACCAGACTGAAGAGCAACATGACAACCGCATATTCGGTCCAGGCCATCTCATGCGTTTCATCAATGCCCGTCAGGCGATAGACGAGTCGCTCCAGCGGACGAAATATAACATCTGCCCAGGTGTGTTCGCGCTCGAAGACACGAGCCATGTACACACCCAGTGGTTTTGCACATACCAATACCAATGCAAAAAAAAAGAAAATCTGAAACCAGCCGTTCGCGGTCATAATAACTACTTCCTCTTAAAACTTTTCGGGGCGCAGCAGCGCATAAACCAGATAGATCAGCAACAACACGGTTACCAGGCTAAGCAGTAATGTCTCGATCATCCTTGCTTCTCCTTCATCCCCAACCGTTCACATCCCGTTGTGTAGCCAATCGCAATCAGAAAAAACAAAACACTGGCAGCGACACATCCCAAATCCCACATAATCCTGCCTCCAACTGAAGCCACCGCACGCAAATCCGTCGCAGGAGATCGATCAGGTCATCGGCACACCATGAAGGCTTCCGCGCTCCCGCGTCATCCACCATTCAAGCAGCCGGCACGTAAAGAAGACGTAGAAAGGCCATAAAGAAGTCATATGAGCCGTGCGGGCAACAACAAGGAAGGTCTTTGACTGCATCTGTTCGCGCTTCAGGCTTGACCTGCAGTCACTGATTCAGCACAAGTCAGACAAAGAGATCTACTACGATCTAAGACCGCAATTTGCTGCAAATTGAATCGGCTTACGGCTATAGAGGCATCTGAGGATTGCCCACATGCGAGATCAACCGTTCAATCGGATTCGCCTTCTATTCCTGCCGTTATCGTCCAGGCAATTGTTCCTTTAGCTTCAAATGCTCCCGCAAAAGATCATCAACATCGCCGATCTTCTCCGTCAGCATATTCAGTTTGCCCGACAGATTTTGAATCTCGGACTCAGCACGAAGATTCACATCGTAGTCCAACTCACCGCGCACCCGGTCTTTTGTGTCCTGACGATTCTGACTCATCATAATAACTGGGGCCTGGATAGCGGCCAGCATAGATAGAAACAGATTGAGCAAAATAAACGGATAGGGGTCCCATGCTCTGCCCTTTAGAACCATGTTCGCCGAAGCATAGACCAGGAGCACAGCTCCGAATAAGAGGATGAAGGTCCAGGATCCACCGAATCGTGCGACCGTGTCGGCAATCCGGTCTCCAAAGCTCATCTCCTCTTCGATCACGTCATTCGAGTTGCGACTGGCCCGAAGCCGCACCAGCTCCTGTGACGCATGAAATTGACGGCTCACCACGGTCAGCATATCCATCCCCGCCATAGGCTTCTGCTGCAGCAGAGCGGCGATATCGTCGCGGCTCACTTCAACGCAGGTCGTCTCTTCCATCGCCAGTGCCGTGGTCTGATGAGGCGTATCCTCCAGCATCGAAGCAAAGCCAAAGAACTCACCATCGCGCGGCTCATCCACCAGTACCTCCTGATGATCGCGGTCCACCGTCGTCACCCGCACAGTGCCCGACATCATCACGTAGGCATGTTTTCCAGGTTCGCCCAGCTTGTAGATGCGTTGGCGTGCAGCAAACTTTTTGATCTCAACCTGCGCTGCCAGCACCGCTATCTCTTCATCGTCGAGCAATGCAAAGAGAGGAATCTGCCTCAGCTCTTCCGCCTTACAACCCATCACTCACCTCGTTCTGATCCTGTGCTATTTTGCACGGCGAACGAGCGTTTGGCATCCCCCTTTCCTTCCACCATCGTTAAAAGAGCAATACAGAGCCTCCAGAAGCAGGAAACCCCCGAATCAGGGTTATCCAGCAAGCGGCAGCCGAAGATCGGCCCTGCACCCCGTGTACCCGTCCGTACGGTTAGCCAACTGCACCGATCCTCGGTGCGCCTGTGCAATCTGTTGCGCGAGAACCAGGCCGATTCCTGTCCCTCCCGGCTTGGTTGTATAAAACGGAACAAACAGATTGCCCGCGTTCGTCAACCCAGGCCCATTGTCCACCACCCCAATCACAACCTCCGAACCGACTGTCGCCCAAACGATCTCCACATGGGGATCACCTCCACCGGCATGATCTGGACTAAGCGCAGCATCGGCTGCATTGCGAACCAGATTAATCAGCGCCTGTTCAATATGGTCGGCATCCACCTGCACGACAACCTCTGCCGCACCTTCTACCGTCACTGCAACCCGCCTCTCCAGCAAGGCCGCCCGTTGCGCAAGAGTCGCCACAGAGACCGGAGCCAACCGCGGTGCCGGCAGACCCATCAACTGACGGTACGCCTGCAGAAACCGGTTAAGCGACTCGGAGCGATTCTCGATAACCTCGAGGCCCCTCTCAAAATCAGTACGCTCGCCAAATGCGCTCCCCAAAGCCGCAAGTCGGCCGCGAAGGCTCCCCGCAATCGACTTGATAGGCGTCAGCGAATTATTGATCTCGTGTCCCAGAACGCGAATCAACCTCTCCCACGCAAGCCGCTCCTCCTCCCTCAAAGCAGCGCTCACATCCGACAGCACAAACAACGTATGCGGCACGCCGCGCAGCCGGAAGCTAGTCCTCTTTACCACCCACCGCACCGACTGTTGCCCGCTACCCAGCGACATCACCTCTTCATCCGCTACATCAAGCAGCTGCTCCAGCTTCAACCCCACAGCGGAGTGACCGAGCGCCGTCCGAACCTGCAACCCAAACGCCCGCTCCCCTGCCGCGTTCAGCAACTTCAATCGACCCTCAGGATCAAACGCCAGCACCGGCGACTTCATCGACTCCATCACGCGCTCCACCAGAGCCATTGCCTCTAACGCGCTTGCACGTTGCCCCTGCAGCATTCCCGCCAGTCGATTGATCTCAAGCGCCAGATCCCCCATGGCGTCGTTTCTCTGACCTCCGCGAGCCCTGAAAGAAAAGTCATCCTCCCGCAACGCAGCCACGACATTCGCCAGCGTCTGCAGTGGTCGAACGATCTGCTCCATCAAAACCGAGACCGCAAAGATCCATCCCAGCGCCAGACCCAGCAGAACAAGACTCTGCAGAAGAACATCCGAATGATGCCGCAACAGGAGCCAGCACAACACCAGCATCAGCAGCCCGGGAAGGCAAAGCCATAGGCGCAGTCTCTTTTCAAAACTCACCCGCCGCCCCGATCGCCCCAGCGGCATGCGGGTCAGCCTCATGTTGCCGCTGGATCTCTTCCCGTCTGGATCTTCAGAGACCATATTTTTCGATGCGGCGATAAAGCGCTCCTCTGCTCAATCCAAGCGCATCGGCCGCATGGCTCACATTACCACCTGCACGGGCAAGTGCCTTGCGAATCAGAATCGCCTCCACCGCCTCGAGGCTCATATCGTCCATGCTCTGCGCCGAGCCCCGCTGCTGCGTATTCAATCCCAGATCCGCGGTTTCAATCAGCGTCCCCCGAGCCATCAATACCGCGCGTTCAATCGTGTGATCCAGCTCGCGCACGTTGCCCGGCCAGCCATACTGCAACATGATCTGAAGCGCAGACGGCTCCAGGCCTTGAATCTGTCTTCGATATCGTTCAGCGTATCGCGCCATAAAGTGCCCCGCCAGCGCCGGAATATCCTCACGTCGCTCCCGCAGCGGCGGCAGACTGATCTCGACCGTATTCAACCGAAACAACAGATCTTCCCGAAAGCGTCCCGCCGCGCACTCCGCTCGCAGATCCGCATTGGTCGCAGAGAGCATCCGCACATCCACCTTCTGCGTCTTCGACGATCCTACCCGCTCCAGTTCGCCGGTCTCCAGCACACGCAATAACTTCGCCTGCTGCCGCACCGGAATATTCGCAATCTCATCAAGAAAAAGCGTCCCGCCACTCGCCAATTCGAATCGCCCGATGCGGTCCGTTCGAGCATCGGTAAAGGCTCCCTTCACATGGCCGAACAACTCGCTCTCGAAGGTTCCTTCAGGCAGCGCGCCCGTATTCACAGCCACCAGCGTTCGCTCCGCACGCGAGGACAAGCGATGCAGCGTCTGCGCCACAATCTCTTTCCCCGTGCCATGCTCCCCCGTAATCAACACATTCGCGTCCGACGGCCCCACCCGCGCCATCGTCTCCAGCACTGGCCGCATCGAAGCCGCAGCGGCGATGAAGTCCGGCGCACCCGGAGCACGCAGGATGCGATTCTCCGCCTCGAGCCACCGCATCTTTTTCTGACTCCGGTGCAGCTCCATCTGCGTCCGCAAAATACTCAGCAACCGCGCATTCTCCCAAGGCTTCTGGATGAAGTCTCCCGCACCACGGCGCATCGCCTCCACTGCAAGATCGATATTGCCCCACGCCGTCATCACCACCACCGGCAGCTGCGCGTCGATCTCCTTCACTCGAGTCACCAGATCCAAACCCTCCTGGCCCGAGGTCGTATCCCGCGTGTAGTTCAGATCGATCAACACGCCGTCGAAGCTCTCATGCGCGAGCGCGTCCAGCACCAGCGCCGGCGTTCGCACCATCTCCAACTGGTACCCCTCCGGCTTCAGCAGCAGCCGCAGCGCCTCCAGAATATGTGGCTGGTCATCTGCAATCAGGAGCCTGCACGACGCCTCCGCATCTTCCGCACCCGACTCCTTCTTATCCATCCGCTCCGCCAACATGATGACCTGCTCCCTGCGCGCTACTGCCCGCTCGGGGCTATACCCGTCTTCGCCGATTCTATCGAAATATCGTTTGCTTCCAACGTAGAGCCGACCGCGCGATCCACTTCAATCTTAGCCTTTTGATATGCCGTCATGGCTGCGACCAGCGTAGACTCCGCCGCCGCCAGATCACGCCGCGCAGTAAGAGTCTGATAGTTCGACCCCGCGCCCAGTTCCTGCTCCTTGGCGGTGATGTCGAAGGTCTTCTGCGCCAGGTCGCGCCCTTTGCGCGCCGAAACCACCCGCGCCTCACTCTGCTCCAGCGCATATTGAGCGTTTCGGACCTCGATCCGAATCTGCTTCTTCAACTGCTCCAACCGCAGCTCAGACTGTCTCGTCTCCAGCTCCGCGCGATATTGGTCCGACTTCGCCACTCGATTTCGCAGAGGAATACTAACCGTCAGCCCGACATAATAGTCAGGAGCGCTGTTATTGAAAGCTGTCTGCAATGCTCCGCCAAAGTCCAGGGGCTTAGTTGAGATCGTGCCCGACGCAGGATTTTGCAACCCGGCCAGACCCGACCCTCCGTAGTAGGCTGTCAACGCAACCGAAGGCAGCAAAGCGTTGCGCGCCGCATCCCGGCTCAGTCGTCTGTTCTCAAGATCAATATCCGACTCCCCCAACTCCAGCCGGTCCTTCAGCGCACGCGCCGCCATATCTTCAGTCGGACCCTGCGGAGTCGTGTTCGCCATCGTACTCTGATCGGTCGGGCGCACCGGCATCGCCTCCAGAATCGGATCGTCCAGATTCTTCGTCAGCGCATTCTTGATCAGCAACTCCTGAAACTGCAACGTCGTCTTCGCAATCGTCAGGTCCTGCTCGCGGCTGGCCTCCTCTGCCTCGTCTTTCATCACATCCATCGCAGGAATCGCTTGGAGTGCCAGCTGCTTGCGCCCACTCTCCAGCGCCTGTCGAGCAAACTCAAGCGAACGGTTCTTGACCCCTTCATCTTCGTACGCGGCCACCAGATCCCAGTACATATTCGCAATCTGGGTCACCGTCGTCACCACTTGCAGCTTGAACGCCTCATCCGAAATTCGCTGGTTGTTTTTGGCGATTCTCAGAAACCGCAGGTTCGGTCCAAGGCCGAAGCCCGCAAGCAGCTGCTGTTGTATTGCGAAGTGATAGTACGAGTTCAGCGTCGGGACGAGAAAGCTCTCCGGACTGTTTGTGGTTCCGCGACTGTTATCGAAGACCGCCGAGATCGAAGTTCCCGTCGGAAAAGCCTGAGCATATCCAACATTTCCCGTCGTCGTATTCTGCTGCAACTGCGGAACTCCATAGACGATCGTATTCGACAACGGCTGCGCATAATGCTCGATACTGAACGTCCCCGTGAGCGCGGGATCATAGGAGGACACAGTCGTACCTGCACCAAGCGTCGACGAGACAAGGCCCGATGCACCCGAGCCCGCACCGCCAGCGCCTCCCGATGTACCACCAGCGCCAGCCCCACTCGATCCTGAGCCAAAGCCGCCTACACCTCCCCCCGGCGTATTCTGCACCACACCGGTGTTGACTCCACGAAACGAGCCGCCCGCCTGCGTGCGCAAAACGTCCGCAGCAGCAATCGGAATGTTGTATCGTGCAATCGCAATGTCAAGATTGTTTTCCAAAGCCAAGGAGATCGCATCCCTCAAGCTCAACTCAAGAACTCCGTCCTTCACCAGTGCGTCAATTCGTGGCGAGTTCGCCAGGTTCGGTTTCGGCACCAGCGAAGCCCGGTACGTATTCAGCGGATTATCAGAGTGCGGAATATCCAGCCGCAACGCAGGTTGCGCCGTCGCTGGGGTTTGGGCCACAGTAGCCTGCTGCACCTGCGCCAGCAAAGGCACCTCCAACAACACAACCAGGCCGAAGCACCGAAGCAGTGAACTTCCTTTCACGCTCGCACCCCCGCCCCTTCAGCCGCTACAAGTCCCGCCGTATCTCGAGAGAGCCATCCATCTCGCAACTCAATCGTCCGCGTGCCATACTCTGCGTTCGCCTCCGAATGAGTCACCTGCACCACCGTCGTTCCCTCTTCATTCAATCTGCGAAACAACTGCATGATCTCCTTGGCCTGCTCCGAATGGAGGTTGCCCGTCGGCTCATCGGCCAGCAAAAGATCCGGCTTGTGAATCACTGCCCGCGCAATGCCCACCAACTGCTGTTGCCCGCCAGAGAGCTGGTTCGGGAACAGATCCTTCTTCCCTACAATGTTGAAGCGGTCCAACGTATCCGCAACCAGAGCCTGCCGCTCCGACTTCGGAATATCTTTGTACGACAACGGCAGATCGATATTCTCCGCAACAGTCAGATCGTCCAGCAGGTGATAGCTCTGAAACACCATCCCAATTCGTCGCCGAGCCAGTTCTGCCCTCTGTTTGCGGTTCATCGCATGAACGGCATCGCCGGCAAAGTAAAACTCCCCCCTCCATTGATCGTCCAGCATCGCCAGCACATTCAACAGCGAAGACTTCCCCGCTCCAGACGGACCCATCACGGTTACAAATTCACCTTCACGGATGGTGAGATTGATTCGTCGCAGCACCCACGTCTCGGTGTGACCCGTCTTATAACTCCGCTCCAGCTGTTTCAACTCAATCATTCTTGACTCCATCTATATACTTCCGCTGCTTCAAATCGCGATAGTCGCGTCTTTCTGCTATTCAGTCCTCAACGCTTTGACCGGATCAGTCGAAGCCGCACGCCGCGCCGGAATCAACCCCGCAACACACGCAGACACAATCAGCACCACAACTGCTCCCGCAAGGACAAGAGGATCCTGCCCACCCGTTCCATACAGTTGCGTCTTCAGAAGACGCACGCACAACAACGCAACCGGCAACCCGATCGCAAGTCCAACCCCAGCCTGCAGCATAGCCTCACGCAGCACCATACTCACCACACTGCCGCGTCCCGCGCCGAGCGCCATCCGTATCCCGATCTCAGGCGTTCGCCGCGCAACGGTATAAGCCGTCACGCCATACAGACCAACCGAAGCCAGCACCAGCGCCAACACACCAAACATCAACGTCAACCGTGCAATCAACTTCTCCTGGCTGAACTGGCCCTCAATCTGACCGCCGAAGGTGTTGAAGTTAACCACGGTCAGATTCGGATTGATATTCGCAAGTGTCCGTCGCGCCTGCGCCTCCAGTCCCTCCGATGGTCCTCTCATCTGCAACATGATCGCCCCTGCGAAGAGCGACCGCACATCCGCGTTGTCCGACAAGGGAGCATGTTGCAGAAACGGCCGGAAGTACATCGCCCGAACAGCCTCACGCGGATTCACATACTTCACATCCGACACCACACCGACAATCTCTATCTCCCCCGCGCTCTTCACACCATCCAAACCGAAGTGAACGCCAATCGGGTCTTCACCATTCGGGAAAAATTTCTTCACGAAAGTCTCATTCACAACGGCCACCATCGGCGAAGTCCCGGTATCTTGATCAGTAATTCCGCGCCCACGCAAAACCTGTTGCCCGATCACCTGAAAGAAATCCGGCGTCACACGATCCCACGACGCGCCGACATGATCGTTCCGCCCAGGCTCAGGACGCCCCTGGATCGTTACGCCCTCACCCCAGTTGTCCCCTTCAAGCGGAGTGTAGATCGACAACCCCACCCGTTCGACTCCCGGCAGCGCCCGAAAGCGTCCCAGTATCTCTCCATAGAGAGCCTGCAGCTGGTCCGGCTTATAACCCGCATTATCAGGACTGATATGGATCACCACACGATTCTCTGTCTGCAATCCAAAGTTTTGATGCTCGAGCTTATTCAAGCTTCTCGTCAGCAGACCAGCGCCCACTAACAACACCAGCGACAGCGCCGCCTGCGTCACCACCAACGAGCGCTGCAGCAAAGAAGCGCTGTCCCGTGTCGACCGATTCGTGCCCCGAAGCGCCTCCGCTGGTTCCGAATGAGAGGTGATCCATGCCGGCGCGATCCCAAAGATCAATCCAGTCAGCAGCGACAAGCCAAACGCAAATCCCAGCATCGGCAGCGACGGACTCGCGTGAATCGGCAGACCCGGTGACTCGGGAAATGCCAAGGCCAACAGCATCTTCGTCCCTGCATACGCCACCGCAAGTCCAGCCACACCTCCCAGGCACGCCAGCAACACACTCTCAGTCAGCATCTGACGAATAATTCTCTTTCGCGCGGCACCAAGCGCCATACGAATCGAGGTCTCAGCCCGGCGCGCTATCCCGCGCACCAAAACCAGGTTCGCAATATTCGCGCAAGCAATCAGCAGCACCAGTCCGGAGATCCCCATCAGAAGCTCCAATCCGCTTCTGTACTCCGTCTGCATATTCGCAATCCCAACCCCACCCGGCGTCAAGACCAGATGTGTCTTCGGCAACGCCTTCTTTCCGTCCGCGCTCTGATAGGACTTTAGCGGGACCAGCCAGTCCCGCAACAGCCCGCTCATCTTCTCTTGCAGCGGACCGAGCTGCGTGCCAGGCTTTACCCGGCCAAGCACATAGAGCCAGCTCACCTCCGGACGATTCAGCAACGCGCCCGGATCGAGAATCGGCTCCATCGTCACCGGAAGAAAGAAATCCGGCGGCGTATCGCTCATCCGATCGCCATAAAAAGAAGGTGGCGTGATCCCCACCACAGTCACAGGATGCGTATTCAATTGGAACGTGCTGCCCACCACGGAGGAGTCCATAGCGTAATCACGCTGCCAGGCCCCATAGCTCAACACCGCAGCCGTCGGCGCTCCCGCTACATCGTCAGAGGGCAGCAGAAGTCGTCCCGCATAAGGCTGAAGGCCGAAGGTTTGAAAGTAGTTCCCCGAGACAAACTCACTGGAGGAGGCCTTCGACAAGCTGTTGCTCGATCCCCGCCGCGCTGTCAGAGCGCCCTGACCTATCCCCGCCTGCATCGCCGCCAGCTGCTCAAACTCAGGAGTGCTATCGCGCAAGTGTCGATACAGATCGTAGGAAAACACGGAGTAGTCTTCCTCTTCGGGCCGTCCCCCCATCACACAGCAATCATCTTTATCGCCCAACCGCACCAGCGCCTTAGGGTCGCTCACAGGCAGATTCTGCAGCAGCACCGCATGCACCAGCGTAAAGATCGCCGAGTTCGCGCCAATCCCCAGCGCAAGCGTCAGAACCGCCGTCAGGGTACATCCCGGCGCCTTTCGCAACTGTCGCAGTGCATACCTGACATCCTGCATGATCCCATTCATCACTTGCTCCATTCCCATTGCGCCACATCAAATCGGCAACTTCGCAATCAGTGCCCTCGTTGTCGCATCGTCATTCGACAATCAGAAAACCAGCCGCTGACCTTCCTCGAAACCTCGAAGCGGCTCATCGAGTTGGAGCACTGCGACTTACGGTAGCGGTGCGGAATACACTCGCTCCGACCTCGCCCGCTCCGACCTCGCGCTAAAGGCCCTCAACCCACTCGCTCGCCGCACACACTCTGCGCTGCGCCAGGCCGATCGCCTTCACCGTCGAAACCACCGTCCGCACGACCTTCCACTCCGTCTGCGCCGCGGCCCGCAGCGTAGTTCTCTGGCATGCCGGCTGTCTCTCTGTCCGCACACTCGCCACCAGACCTAGAGCAACAACGTTCAACGCAATGCCAAGCAGAACCACCGGCACCACGTTAGCCGTCGTTCCCGACATCCCAATCGCCTCGCACATCTGCCTAAGAAACAGACGCATGTCCTCGATCAGTGCCATCATCCCTCTACCTCCGCTAACAGCCGATTCAGCTCACCCTCCGCCACTACCTTGCCGTCAAACAGATGCACCTGCCGCTCCGCATGTGCTGCGAACCGCGGATCGTGCGTCACCATGCAGATCGTCGCGCCCTCTGCATGCAGCTCCTGCAGCAGCTTCATCACAGCCTCGCCATTCTTCGAGTCAAGATTTCCCGTAGGCTCATCGGCCAGCAGAATTGACGGCGAACCCGCCAACGCTCTCGCCACCGCCACCCTCTGCTGCTGACCACCCGAGAGT
Organism: Edaphobacter lichenicola; assembly: GCF_014201315.1. Taxonomy (NCBI): domain Bacteria; kingdom Pseudomonadati; phylum Acidobacteriota; class Terriglobia; order Terriglobales; family Acidobacteriaceae; genus Tunturiibacter; species Tunturiibacter empetritectus. The sequence goes on along the minus strand of NZ_JACHDY010000005.1, from coordinate 407,077 downwards.
TGCGCAGGATAGTGCCGCATCCTGTGCGCCATATTCACGCGCTCAAGCGACTCCTGCACGCGCTTCTTCCTCTCTGTCGCCGGCATCCCCGCGCGATAGGTCAGCGGCAGCTCCACATTTTCGGCAACCGTCAGGTCGCCAATCAGATTGAAGCTCTGAAAGATAAACCCAATCTCCTGGTTCCGAATCCTCGATCGATCCGCAAAATTCAGATTCGCGACCTCCTTGCCGTTCAGAGTGTACCGTCCGCCCGTTGGCGTATCCAGCAACCCGATGATCGACAGCAGCGTAGACTTCCCGCACCCCGACGGCCCGGACATCGCCACATACTCCCCGCGATTGATATTCAAATGCACGCCCGAAAGCGCATGCGTCTCAATCTCGTCCGTATAAAAGATCTTCTTCAAGTCCTCAATCTGAATCATCGTGTCCATCGCCATTCCTGCTCTCCTTTATCCCGGCCGTCGCCTGGGCTATATCTAATTCAAGCGAATCCGATCCGTGTTATCCCACCGGCTCATGTCCGACAGAATCACCGTATCGCCTTCCTGCAATCCTTCCAGCACCTGAATGCTGTTTACCGAGGCCCGTCCAACCTTCACCGGAACCCTCACCGCCGTCTTCCCATCCGGCCCCAGCTTGAACAAACTAATCGTGCTGTTCTCATTCCCAAACGCCGGACGTCCCACATACAGCACATCCGTCATCCGATCCAGATCGATCGTTCCGTCAACACTCAAGTCCGGTCGAGCGCCCTGCGGCAGAGCGCCAGCGAGTTCTACGTCAACCGTCACCGTTCCGTTCAACACCGCCGGATCAATTCGCGTTACCTTGCCATTGATCACACCGTTATGCGTATCAACCTCCGCCGGCTGCCCAATCTGAATATCGCGCGCCTGCGTCTCCGCAATCTTCAAACTCGCCTTCAACTGGTCCGGTTGCACTACCTTCGCCAACGTCGTTCCCGGAGCAACATGCTCGCCCACCTGATGCGGCAACTCCACCAGCACGCCGCTAATCCCCGCCCGCACACTCAACGCATCCAGCTGCTTCTGCTTCAACCCAAGCAGCGCCTTCGCCTGATCCACCTTGGTCTGTTGCACCGCAAGCTGCGTCTCGATCGTCTTCTCGTTCAACGTGAGTCGCTGCTTCTCAAGATCGTTCCGCGTCGTCAGCTCATCGGCCTTGCCCTTCGACGCGCTGTAGGTCAACCCGCTGATCACGCCCAGGTCAAACAACGACTTATCCGTCTGCGCCTGCAGCTGAGCCTGATTGTGATCCGCTCCCACCGTCGCCGCAGCGGCCTTCTGATCCATCAGGTCGCTCTGCACCTTTGCCCGCGTATTGATGTAGTCTGCCTCTGCGCCCTTCATCTGCAGCTGTGCGTCCAGCAACTCCTGCTGCAGCTGCGGATCGACCAGGTCCATCAGAATCGTGTCCGGCTCAACCTTCGCACCCGGCAGTACACGAATCCGCACAACCGTCGCCTCGGTCTCAGAGGGAATCAGCCGAATCTTGTCCTCCCGCGGAACCAGCGAGCCCGGCCCGCGCACCTGCCGCAGCAGCGGCCCACGCTTCACCGTGTCGGTCCACACAGTAGCCCGATCGACCTCAGGCGCTGCAGGCTTCAGCCGGGTCACAAAAAAACCAATCGCCGCAAGCACCACCACGGCGCAGCCACCTGCAATCCACTGCCGACGTATCTTCTTCTGCTTTATATCTGGTCTGGAGATATCCATTGCGCGATGTCTAGTTGCAAGCGCAAGGCCATCCTCCACCAAATGCTTTCAATCACTTAGAGAGCACCGCGCAACGCCCCTCGTCCGCAATCGAAACAAACTGTCCATTATCGAACAGGGATTTCCGGACAAGCCGAACCAGTCACGCGGCCGGAGATATCTTCAAAGCTTCCAACATCTTCGGCGTAATCCGCTGCCGCAGCTTAAAAAACTGCTTCCACGGATCGCGACTCAACAGCCCGCGCCATTGCTCGAACTCCGCAACCCGAACAACCATCCGTTCCGCCGACTTCAGCTCACTCCAGTCAAGCGGAAGCGAAACCGCAGCCCCCGCACGCGCCCGAGGAGAGAACGCCGCCACCGCCGTCGCACCACGTTCATTCCGCAGGTAGTCCAGAAAGATCCTGTCCTTGCGTGCCGCCTTGCTCATCTTCGTCAGATACTGGCCCGGCTGATCCTTCTCCATCTTCAGCACAAACGCATGGGCGAACTGCTTGATCACCGCCCAGTCGTACTCCGGCTCAAACGGAATCACCACATGCAGTCCCTTGCCCCCCGTGCTCTTCAAAAAGCTCTCCAACCCCAGCTCCTTGAGCTCTCTACGAACCTCCCCAGCGCTCTCAGCCAGCCTCGGCCACGCAATCGCAGCATCCGGATCCAGATCGATGATGATGCGATCCGGGTGCTCAAGGTCTTCATTCCGCGACCCCCAGGGATGCACCTCCAGCACACCCATCTGCGCAAGCCCCGCAAGCGCCTCTGCCGTAGAGAGCGTAATGTACGGCTCCATCTCCCCCGTCTTCTTGTCCGGTACATCCACCGCCGTGATCCCCGGCGGCACCATCGCGTTCACATGCTTTTGATAGAAACACGGCTTCTCACTCCCATCCGGACAACGCACCAGCGACACCGGCCGGCCCTCGATATAAGGCAGCATATGCGGCGCAATCGCCCAGTAATAATCAGCCAGCTGCTGCTTCGTAAGTTGCGTCTCCACATCCAGAATCTTCTCAGGATGCGTCAACCGCACCGGCGCAGGCTCCGAGCCCGCCTTCGTCGAATCCTTCGCAGCAGTCGCCTTCGCAGGAGTCGTCTTGGCAGCAGTTGCCTTAGCAGTAGTCTCCTTCGCAATAGCAGGAGCAGTCTCTACAGAAGTAGTCTTCGCCGCAATCGCTACAGAAGCAGTGTGCGAAGCGCTCTTCCTCCCCCGCACCCTGGCCGCAACGGTCAGTTCCTCTCGCCGAACCTCATTCGCAGGCTTATCCTCTCGCAGCCCTTTGAACGAAGCCTGTCGCACCAGGTTGTCTGCAGTCCAAGTCGCAAAGTTCACCTGAGCCACCAGCTCCGGCTTCACCCAGTTCGCTCCCCGACGCGCCTCAGCCGGTGGATTCTCAAACGGATTCTCCTTCTCACGCAGCTCTTCCAACTGATTGCGCAGCACACGATGCGTCTTCTCCGTGAAGCCGGTACCAGTCCTTCCCGCATAGATCAGCTTCCCGCCGTCGTAGTACCCCAGCAGCAAAGCCCCAACTCCGTGGCTCCCATTCGAAGGCAGAGTAAACCCGCCGATCACAAACTCCTGCTCATGAACGCACTTCACCTTCAGCCAGCTCCCCCCCCTCCCGCTCGAGTACCTGCTGGCCGCACGCTTCGAGACGATCCCCTCAACATGCATCTCGCAGGCCTTTTCAAAGATCACCCCGCCATCCGACTCCAGATGTTCATTGAAACGCAGAAACTCACCACCGCCCTCCAGAAGCGTGGCAAGCAGACCCTTTCGCTCAACCAGAGGAAGCCCCCGCAGGTTTTGCCCGTTCAGATGAAGCAGATCAAACGCAAAGTAACTAAGCGGCTTCTTCACTCCCTCCTGAAACGCCGCCTGCAGATCGGCAAAGCTCGTAGTCCCGTTCTCTGCCAGCACTACAACCTCGCCATCAAGAATCACCCGCTCCACCGGCAACTCTCCCACCAGAGCCGCAATCGTCTTCATCCGATGCGTCCAATCGAGCCCCGTCCGCGTCAGCAGCTGAACCTTGTCGCCATCCTTGCGAGCCTGAATGCGATAACCATCCAGCTTCAACTCATGCAGCCATCCAGCCCCACCAGGCGGAGTCGTAGCCTGCAACGCCAGCTCCGGCGTAATAAACTCCGGAAGTTTTTCCTTCGGCGCACCCGCCGGCACCTTCAACTCCCTGGCAACACTCTTCGCCCTGCGAGCCTTTGCAGGCTTATCGGCAGGCGCTGTCTCAGGCGAAGCTTTCTCCTTAGCAGTCTCCCTCGCATCCGCAACCCCAGCGTCTTTCCGATACCAGGCATTCCCCTTCGCCGTCTCCTTCGAGTTCCACACATGATCTTCGTTACGCGCGATCTCTTCCAGACTCCGCCCCGTCACCACACTGTCCGGCTCTTTGTCCGTTACAGCGGCGTCATCCTTCGTCCGCTCGAAATCATCATGCTCTTTAATCAGCAACCAGTTCGGCTTACTCTCATTCGCAGCCTTCCCACCCATGCGAATCAGCGCCCACTTCCCCTTCATCTTCGTCCCGTGCAGAACGAACTTCAGCGACCCAGTCCGCAGCCCCTCATCCACATCGGTATGCCCTGCCTGCGGCTCCCACGTCCCCTGATCCCACACCATCACCGTGCCGCCGCCATACTGGCCCTTCGGAATAATCCCCTCGAAGCCCCCATAGTCGATCGGATGATCTTCCACCTGAACAGCCAGCCGCTTATCTGCGGTAACGTAGCTCGGCCCCTTCGCCACCGCCCAGCTCTTCAACACCCCATTCCACCCAAGCCGAAAATCATAGTGCAGCCGCGTCGCCGCATGCTTCTGAACCACGAACGGCAGAGGCTGATCATTAAAAAATTTCTTCTTCGCCGACCCGCTAGGCTCCCCCGTAACCTGGAAGTCCCGCATCGAGCGATAGAGCCCTAGCTGCTCATCCACAGCATCCGCAGCGGCTTCCGCAGCCGACACCGCTGACTTAGACCCGGCTCTCTTCCTCGTAGCCATAGCCCACTCTACGCCGACTTACGCGGTTTGCTCGCCTTCGCAGGCTTCACCAGCTCAATGCCCTTCTGCGTCTCCGCAGCCGTCGCCCTCGCCGGAGCCTTCTTCTTACCCGCAACCGATTCATCACCCTGCACGCTCTTCCGCAGAGCATCCATCAAGTTGATCACCTTGCCCGAAGCAGGCGCAGGCTCATCCTTCGGAATCGGCGCATGCTTCACCTTCGCCTCAACCATCTCGCGCAACGCAGCCTCGTACTCGTCCTTGAACTTCCCCGGCTCAAACTTCGACGCCTTGCGCTTGATCAACTCCTTCGCCAGCGACAGTTGATCCTCATCCACCGCCACCTTCTTGATGTCCTCGAAAAACTCCTTAGGATCGCGAAGCTCCTCCGCATAGCGCATCGTGTAAGCCATCATGCCCGGCAGCTTATCGTCTGTCCCAGCCGAAACCGCAACCAGGTGCTCGCGCCCGCTAAACGCAATCTTCCCCAGCGCAATCTTCTTCGTCGTCTGCAGAGCCTTGCGAACAACCGCGAACGCCTCTGCCTGAACATCATTCTCCGGCACCACAAAATAGGGCTTCTCGAAGAACTCAGGATCGAGCTCACCCTCATCGACAAACTGCGTCACCTCAATCGTGTGCTTCGAAGGAATTCGGATCTGTTCGATCTCCTCTGGTTCGATCATGACGTACTCGCCCTTGCGATACTCGTAGCCCTTCACGATATCGGAGCTCTCCACCTTGCCCTCATCACCCGAGACCTTCTGGTGTTTGATCCGCTCCCCGGTCTTCCGGCTAAGCTGATGAAAACGAATCTCGCTCTTCGACTCGGTCGCCGTAAACAGCTTGACTCCAAACGAAACGAGTGAGATCTGTATCTGACCTGACCAGTAGGGACGCGGCATTAGGGGTTCTCCAGAGTAAGTTGGAAGCAAACAAAGGCCCGGAAGATGCTTTTATCACTATAAACCCCGCAAATACAAGCCTTAAAACCAAAACAGCTCGACTTTGCCACCTCTTAGCGCCCTCTCCGACCAACGGGAGGACCGAAGAAGTGAGCCTCTCCCAAAAAAGGTAGACAAGTCACGAAGTGACCGCTCGCCGCGCAGGCGGCCCGTCCGGCAGGACCAGTCTTTCCCAGGCTCCCTATACTGAAGCCCACCAGATGTTCACGCCTGCCAACGTATTCGCTGCCCTCCTCACCCTCATCCCCTTCCTGGCGTCTGCCTTCTTCGGCGATGCCCTCCGTCGACGCATCCAACCTCTTCCCACCTCCATCAAACTCGCTCTACCCGCAGCGCTGACCCTTCCCTATCTCGTCGTAAACCTCTCTGCCGCCACCTTTCACTGGGTTTGGTTCTTCCTCTACGCCCTCCTCCCAATCGCCGTCACGCTCCTCCTGCAACAAGCACGCCAGGTCGACCCGCATCAAACCGGCAACTGGCGAGACTACTTAGTACTCCTCACCCTCGGCCTTGCCGTCGACCTGCGCTGGTTCGAGCCCGCATGGCCACCACACCTGGCCGTCTTCAACAAGATGCTACTGCTCAACGCCGGCATCTACGGCTTCCTCTTTATCCGCGAGTTGAGCGGCGTCGGCTTCGATCTTCGACTTCGCCTGAGCGACCTTCGCATCGGCCTGCGCGAATGGGCCTTCTACACCCCCATAGCCATCGCTTTAGGTCTCAGCCTCAGCTTTCTCCACTTCCACCCACGCTGGCCCAGCCTTTCCCAACTGGCCGGAGCCTACCTCTTCACCTTCCTCTTCATCGCAGTCCCGGAGGAGCTCTTCTTTCGCGGCTGGCTGCAAAACCTGCTCGAACGCCGACTTTCCCGCACCCAGGCCCTGCTCCTCACCAGCGTCCTCTTCGGTCTCTCCCACTTCAACAAGCGCGCCCTGCACTTCAACTGGCGCTACGTCCTGCTCGCCGCCATCGCCGGCATCTTCTACGGCAGAGCCTGGCGTCACGACCGCCGCGTCGGAGCCTCAGCCATCACCCACACCACCGTCGACACCCTATGGTCCATCTGGTTCAGATGACGCCGCACGTGCGGCCGATACCGCAGATAACCCAGCCCCACCCGCATATTGTGCTGCACCGACGCCGGCAGAGTAACCGCAACGCAGATCCCGAGAATCGCATGCGCCATCCCCAGCGTAAACAGATTCCGATACCGCAGAAAGATCGCGCAAGCCGCCACACCCCACACCAGCGTCATCACCGTCAGCACAGGATTCGGCAGATGCGCCAGCGCAAACAGCCCAGCCGCTCCCATCACCGCAACCCGCCGGTCATTCGTCAGCTTTAGCAGCCGACGCATCACAAAATCATTCAACAGAAACTGCTGAAAGAAAGACCAGATCGTATAGCCCCAGAACCCCTGCATCAGACGCAGCGCGCTATGCGGCCCATGCAGCGTCTGCTCCCGCAACGCAAAGATCACCGCTCCCGCCGCAAGACAAAGAGCAATCCCCACAACCCACATCGAACGGAAGAATCCAGCGACCCGAACTCCCATCGCGTCCCATCCGCTAAAGGAGATCCACGTCGCGTACCCAATCCACCCCAGCGTAACGAAATAAAGCACAGTCCTGAGAGGTGCCGGAGTCCAGATCACAATCAGGATCAGCCCATATCCCACCGCCAGATCAAGCAGCGTCCGCCGTCTCCACCCCGCAGCCCCCGGCCGCTCCGGCCCGGAGAAATCCAACGCACTGGCTGCACTCGCACTCATAACACCCGATCCGAAAAATTCATCGAATCTTTATACTAGAGCAACGCCGCACTTGGTGAAGAGCCGTCTTGGCCTTTTTGTTTGTCATTCCCGAAGGGAATCTGCGTTTGCAGTCTCTACACCATCAGGCAAATTGTCATAGCGCCGAGCGGCCCCCGCGTCAGCTTTTTACTCCTCCCCCTCGTCATGAACCGGCTGTTTCGCAGCCGCCAGAATCTTCTGCGCCAGCAACGCCGGAACCACCTCATAGTGATCCATCTCCATCCGAAAACTCCCCCGCCCCTGCGTAATCGAGGTCAGCGTCGTCCCATAGCTCAGCATCTCCGCCATCGGAACCTCAGCCCTCACCGTAGTCCCCGCGCCGCCGCTCTCCATCCCCTGTACCCGCCCGCGACGCCCATTCAGATCACCAAGCAACGCCCCGGCAAAGTCATCCGGCGCCTCGATCTCCACCCGCATCACCGGCTCCAGCAGCACCGGCTTCGCCTGCTCCATGCACTTGCGAAACGCCAGCCGAGCCGCCATCTTGAACGACATCTCGCTCGAGTCCACATCGTGGTAGCTGCCATCGAACACCGTCACCTTCAAATCCACCACCGGATACCCCGCCAGAAATCCACGCGCCGCCGACTCCCGAACGCCCTTCTCCACCGCCGGGACATACTGCCGCGGAATCGCCCCGCCAAAGATCTCGTTCCCAAACACCACGCCGCTTCCCCGCGGCATCGCCTCCATGCGAACCTTGCAGTCCCCATACTGACCATGCCCGCCCGTCTGCTTCTTGTACCGTCCCTGCGCCTCCGCCCGCCCCATCACCGTCTCGCGATAGGGTATCTTCGGAGCCTTCAACGTCACATCCGTGTGGTATCGCCGCTTCAGCTTCGAAACCACCGCCTCGATATGCTGCTGTCCCGCCCCTGCCACCAGAAACTCATTCGTCTGCGGATCGCGGAAGAATCTCACCATCGGATCATCTTCCATCACCTTATGCAGCGCTGGCCCCAGCTTGTCCTCATCCGCGCGAGACTTCGGTTCAATCGCATAGGTCATCGCTGGCTCCGGCATCGGTACCGGCTCCAGATAAACCTCATGAGCCTTGTCGCCCAGCGTGTCTCCCGTCAACGTCACGCGCAGCTTGGCCACCGCTCCAATGTCTCCCGCATGCAGCTCCGAAACCTCAACCGCCTTCCGCCCCTGCATGATCGACAGATGCGCCAGCCGCTCCGGCTCATGTCGCGTAAAGTTCTGTACCGTCTTGTCCGTCGTCATCATCCCGCTGACAACCTTGAAGAACGAGATCCTTCCCGCAAACGGATCGGTCATCGTCTTGTATACATAGAGCGCAAGCGGCTCCTTATCATCCACCTTGCGCATCACAATCTCGTCCTGATCATTCCCCGAACCGCTCCCGTTCACGCCGTTCGAAACCGAGTGCAGGATCCCACGCGTAGCCACCGGCTCCCTCTCCGTCGGCGACGGCGCATACACCTTCAAAAAATCCAGAAGATGGTCCGTTCCAACATTCCGCAATCCACTCACATACAGCACCGGAAAGATCCTGTCCTCCCGAATCGCCTCATGCAGCGCGACGATCAGATGTTCCTCAGGAATCGTTCCCTCGCGAAAGAACTCCTCCATCAACTCGTCCTTCCCCTCGGCGACAAGCTCCACGAGTGCCTCATGCGCAGCCTTCGCATCCGCCTTCACCGCCTCCGGAATCACCCCCACCTCACCCCGCCCATCTCCGTCCGGCTTATACAGATAAGCCTTCATCGTCACCAGATCCACCACCCCATGAAACCCATGTTGATCCACAATCGGCAGCTGCACCGGCACCACCTGGCGCCCCCACTTCTCCTGCAACTGCTCGATCATCCGCTGCCGGCCCATCCTGCTATCGGCCTTCGGATGGTCCACCTGGTTGATCGCTATCACGCGCGGCAGCGTCACCTCGGCAGCATACTTCCACACACGATCAGAGACCGCCTCCGCTCCGCACTGTGCGTTCACCACCACCAGCGCCACCTCCACCGGCAGCATCGCCGCGCGCGTCTCGTGAACGAACATATGAAATCCAGGCGTATCGATCAGATTGATCTTGATCCCGCTCCATTCCGCAAACGCCACCGCGTTCGACATCGTCGTCCGCCGCGCCACCTCCTCTTCGTCATACGCCGTCACCGCCGACCCGTCCTCGATTCGGCCGCGAGTCGCCGTCATCTTCGCGGCATGCAGCATCGCGCAGATCAAGGTCGTCTTTCCACTATGCGCGTGGCCCACCACGGCCACATTACGAATGTCGTTTCCTAGATACACCTTCATGTCAGACTCTCCTTCAAATCAGAGCTGATAAATCTCCATTGGTTACAAATGAAACCTCACTGAATGGGTTATCGGTCCGAACAGTCTCCGGCAAATATCGACCACTGAAAGTGGACCTCGAGTTCAGCCCCTGCAGGAACCGGTATCTCGAGGAGCACGGATGCTATCACAAACAGGCTTTCCGCTTCCCCCCTAATTTGAGCGGGAAGCGGCCAGACCAGACCGCCTCTGAAACAAACCAGACCGCCTCTAAGTTAGCCTCGCACCGCCTGCTCCCAAGCCTCGACCATGTCGGACAAGACCAGCATCTCCCAGCGTCTTCCAACACACACCGCTATCTCTTGCCTGCCGCAGGAGGGCAGGTCGACTCCCGCACCACCAGCTCCGGATCCACCACAATCTCCTGCGCATGGTTCCCTCCAGCCGCCGCCCCAATCTGCAGCAACACCGTCTGGGCCGCCAGCATTCCCATCGTCCGCAACGGCTGCCGCACCGTCGTCAGCGCAGGATTCTGAAACGCCGCCGACTGCACATCGTCAAACCCCACCACCGAAACATCCTGCGGCACCCTCAGCCCAGCCTCCCGCAGCGCCTTGATCGCACCAATCGCCGACACATCATTGAACGCAAACAACGCCGTAAAGCTCTCGCCACACGCCAGCAGCTTCTGCGTCGCCAGATAACCCGGCTCATGCGTCGGCTGCTCTCCCTCCAGCTGCGCCACCAGTTGCGGAAGAATCTTCAGCCCTCTCTTCTCCATCGCATGACGGATTCCCCGCCACCGCGACTCCGTATCCGAGCTGAACCTCTGCCCCTTGATAAACGCCAGCCGTCTATGCCCCAGTCCGCTCAGATGATCGATCGCAAGCTCCGCAGCCAGCCGATGGTTCAGCACAATGTTCGTCACACCCTTCGGCTCATGATGCCCCGAGACCGTCACCGTCGGAATCGCCCACCGGTCCCGCAGCAGCGTGTCCACCGCGATCACTCCCTCCACCGCCCGGTCTCGAAACAGCCGCTCGCTCCTCTGAATCATCTCCTCGCGATGGTGATGGCTGATCAAAAAATAAAAATAGTCCGCCTGCATCAACTCCTGTTCGATCCCGCTCAACACCAGGGTCGCGTACCCCTCACTCACCTCCGGCACAATCACTCCCACCGTCTGGCTCCGCCGGTTGCGCAGCGACCGGGCAAACAGATTCGGCCGGTAGTTCAGCTCCTCGGCCGCCTTCAAGATCCGGTCCTGCGTCGCCTTCGGGATCGATCGCGCAGCAGGCGCCCCACTCAGAACCCGCGAGATGGCCGCCATCGACAATCCAAGGTGATCCGACAAAACCTTCAGGCCTGCCGGTTTATGCTCCTGCGCCTTCGACTCTGGCGCCGCAGATTTTTTCGTGCGTCCACGCATTCATGCAGTCTGTCACAAGTACGCTCTTTGTGACTCTCTTATTAGCCTCGACATACGTACACCGCCAGCACGCCCCCTGCCCCCGCAACCCCTCGACTGGGAACATCACGCCGGCATCGCCCTAGGCAGTCGCGGCATCAAACCCCTGAGGCCGTTTCCACGAACGACCGTCGGAACCGGATCGCGTTTCTACAACCTCCGCGTTACTTTTCCACGATTCACAAAGTCAGACACGTCTGCACTCCCGGCAGGAACGTACGATAGACAGAATGAGTTTCAGCACCTCGACTCCGCCTAAGATCACGCGACGCAGCGCGACCAAACTCCTCGGCGGAGCCATCCTGTCCGGTTTTGCCTCGGCCCCTCTCGAGGCCCAGCAGGCCGCCCCCGCAACACCCGCCTACACTCGGCTGCTCACCGACGAAGACATCGCCTTCCTCGAAGAGATGGAGCGCGCCGGCTGCCTCTACTTCACCGAGCAGGCCGACCCAGTCACAGGACAGGTCCTCGACCGCGCCACTAACAAGACTGCCACCGGCGAGTTCGACCAGCACTTCGCCGCCAGCATCGCCGCCACCGGCTTCGGTCTCACCGCACTCTGCATCTCCGACAAGCGCGGCTATCAAGACACCGCTCGCATCAAAAAGCAGGTCATCACCACGCTCGACTTCCATCTCAACAAGATGCCGCACGAGCACGGCTTCTTCTACCACTTCAGTGACGTCAAAACCGGCCGTCCCCTCATCAACGTCGAAGTCTCCTCCATCGACTCCGCCATCTTTCTCTGCGGCGTCCTCACCGCCCGCGCCTACTTCAACGATCCCGAGATCACCGCCCTCGCCACCCAGCTCTACAACCGCGTCGACTGGCCCTGGATGCTCAACGGCGGCAAGACCTTCTCCATGGGCTGGCTTCCCGAGACCGGCTTCATCTCCACTCGCTGGGACCACTACTCCGAGCTGATGATGCTCTACCTCCTCGCCATCGGCTCACCCACCCACCCCATCTCCGCCGACTCATGGAGCGCCTTCACCCGCCCCCCCATGACCTTCGGCCCCTACTCCTACATCAGCGGACGCGACCCCCTCTTCATCCACCAGTTCTCCCACGCCTGGTTCGACTTCGCCGGCAAGCGCGACGCCTTCGCCAACTACTTCTCCAACTCCATCACCGCCACCCGCGCCCACAAGGCCTTCTGCCTCGGCCTCAAACGTGGCTATACCGACGACTACTGGGGCGTCTCCGCCTCCGACTGGGAGCATGGCTACGCCGCCTGGGGCGGCCCTCCCCTCATGGGTCCCGTCGACGGATCCGTCGTCCCCTGCGCCGCCGCCGGCTCACTCCCCTTCCTCCCCCACGACTGCGTCCGCGTCCTCCGCGCCCTCCGCGACAACTTCGGCAAAGACGCCTGGGGGCGCTACGGATTCTGCGACGCCTTCCACCCCGACCTCCACTGGTACGATCCCGACGTCCTCGGCATCGACCTCGGCATCGGCGTTCTCATGGCAGAAAACTTACGCAGCGCCTTCGTCTGGGACACCTTCATGCAGAACCCCGAACCGGTCGCCGCCATGAAGGCATGCGGCTTTCACAGCGCTCGCCAGACCACCAACCCCTCCGAGCCAAAACCCACCGCCATCCCCAGCTCTGACCAGCCCGTAGCTCCAAGCACCAATCGCCCCCCACACATAGTCTCCCCGAAGCTGGTAGACCAGCCCTAGCCCAGTAAGCGGTGTACTCAAAATCCCTCCCGACCAAAGGGAGGACCCATGCACCTAACCCACCAAGACCGGTATACGCCCCACGAAGTGGGCGCCCCGCGCGCAGCGGGCCCGTCCGGCAGGACGCATTAACCCAGCAACTCCAGCAACCCCGCCTCATCCAGCACCGTCACCCCCAGCGAGTTCGCCTTCTCCAGCTTCGAGCCCGCCTCCTCCCCCGCCACCACATAGCTCGTCTTCTTACTCACGCTCCCCGACACCCGCCCCCCCGCCGACTCAATCTTCTCCTTCGCCGACTCCCGCGTCAGATTCGGCAGCGTCCCCGTTAGCACAAACGTCAACCCCTCCAGCGTAGAAGTCGTCATCCGCTTCTCCGCCGTCATCTCCAGCCCCAGCCCCGCAAGATCCTTCACCAGATCCTTGTTCTTCTCCACAGCAAAGAACTCCACAATCGCCTGCGCCACCTTCGGCCCCACCTCATTCACCGCCTCTAACGCCTCACTAGCCTTCTCCGCATCCTGACTCGCCGCCAACATCAACTCATCCATCGAGCCGAAGTGCTGCGCCAGCAGTTGCGCTGTCCGCTCGCCCACAAACCGGATCCCCAGCCCTAGCAGCACACGCGCCAGCCCTCCTTCCTTCGAGCGCTTGATCTGTTCCAGCAGCGCATCCGCGGTCTTCTCGCCCACTCGCTCCAGCCCAAGCAAATCCTCGCGCTTCAGCCGATACAAGTCGCCAATCGTATGAATCAGCGGCCGCCGCACCACGACCGGAGCACCCTCCTCCGTCACCACCTCCCCGCCCAGCTCCGCACTCTGGCCAAGCAGCTGTGCCACCATCGCATCGCCCAGCCCCTCAATGTTCATTACCCCACGCGCCGACCAGTGCAGCAACTCCTCACGAACCCGCGCCGGACAAGAGTTATTGACACATCGCCAATCCACCTCGCCCTCAATCCGCTGCAGTTCGCTCGCACAAACCGGGCAGTTCTTCGGAAACACAATCTCCTCCGTCCCTCGCGGATGCGCCTTATCCTCCACCACCTCCACGATCTTCGGAATCACATCTCCGCCCCGCTCCACCTGCACAAAATCCCCAATGCGAACTCCCAGCCGCGCAATCTCATCCGCGTTATGCAGCGTGGCCCGCGACACCGTAGTCCCCCCAATCAACACGGGAGCAAGCGCAGCCACCGGAGTCACCTTCCCCGTCCGCCCCACCTGGAACAACACACCCTCCAGCTTCGTAATCCCCGCCCGCGCCGCAAACTTATAGGCAATCGCCCATCGCGGAGCCTTCCCCGTAAACCCCAGCCGCCGCTGCTGCGCCGTCGCATCCACCTTGATCACAACGCCATCGATCTCATAGCCCAGCGTGTCGCGAAGCGGCTCTGCATCCGCAATAAACTTCACCACCTCGTCGATGCTCTTCAGCGCCTTCGCATACTTGTTCACGCGAAAGCCCGAAGTCTTCAAAGACTCCAGCGCAGTCGACTGCTGCGGCAGCAAAAACTCCCCATCCTTCAGCAAAAAGTAAGCATAAAAATCCAGCCGCCTCTGCGCAACAATGTTCGGCTCCAGCGTCCGTATCGTCCCCGCCGCAGCATTCCGCGGATTCGCCGCCGGAGCCTGTCCCGCCGCCTCGCGCTCCTCGTTCAGCTTCGCAAACGCCGCCTGCGGCAACACCACCTCGCCGCGTACCTCAAAGCTCTGCGGCAAACCCGCCGCCTTCAACTTCGAGGCCGAGATACTCAGCGGCACCGACCGAATCGTCCGCACATTGCTCGTAACGTCCTCGCCGATCGACCCATCCCCACGCGTCAGTCCCCGCACCAGATGCGCGGCCTCACCTTTGTCAGATCCAGCCCCATACTGCAGCGCCAGCGACAGACCATCCAGCTTCAACTCACACACATACCGCACCGCCTCCGTACTTGGCAGCGCATCCCTCACCCTCTGATCCCACGCCCGCAGCTCCTCCTCGTTGTACGCGTTATCCAGCGACAACATCGGCCGCGAGTGCGGCATCTTCACGAACCCATCCTTCGGCTTTCCTCCCACACGCTGCGAAGGCGAGTCCGCCGTTACCAGCTCAGGATGCTTCTCTTCGAGCCGCTTCAGCCGGTTCATCAGCGCGTCATACTGCGCATCCGTCAGCTCCGGCGCATCTTCGACGTAGTACAGATACTCATGATGACGAAGCTGATCCCGCAGCTCCTCTATCTCTTGATCCGATGTCAACGCAGGCGCCATAGGCGAAATTATAAAAGCTGGTGTCCTGCCGGACGGGCCTCCTACGCGGAGCGCGGTCACTTCGTGACGCGTGTACCGGTCTCGGCAGGATTTGGCAGCATGGTCCTCCCGTTGGTCGGAATCATCTTTCCTCCGACCAACGGGAGGACCACCGCACTTCACTCACCAAGAAAAGGTATACAAGTCACGAAGTGACCGCCCCGCGTGTAGCGGGCCCGTCCGGCAGGACACAATCTTCTATGATCACTCCATGCCCTACCGCCTCCGCCGCTACCCGCCCGCCCCACTCGCCAATCAGGACGCGCAAAAGAACCTCGAGCGCCCCAGCGCCCAGGACATCTACGAGCAGGTCGCCAACAACGCCCGTCAGGAGCTCGGCCGCTCCAGCGTCTCCCTCGCCATCTCCGGCCTCGCCGGAGGAATCTTCATGGGCCTCTCCGCCCTCGGCAACGCCATCGCCATCGCACTCCTCACCACCCCCGGCACCGTCCCCTCCCACACCATCTTCTTCGTCGGCAAGATGTTCTACCCCCTCGGCTTCATCGTCGTCATCCTCGGCCGCTCCCAGCTCTTCACCGAAAACACACTCTACCCCGTAGCCCTCGTCCTCGCCGAAAAAAAGCACTTCTGGAAGACCCTGCGTCTCTGGGCAACCGTCCTTCCCGCAAACGTCCTCGGCGCTCTTGCCTTCGCCGCCCTCGCCGCCCTCACCAACGCCGTCAATCCAAGCGTCGTGCAAGCCATCGCCGGCCTCGGCCTCGAAGCCATCCACAACCCCGCCTCCACCATCTTCTGGAGCGGCGTCATGGGCGGCTGGATCATCGCCACCGTCGCCTGGCTCGTCTCCGGCTCCCACTCCATCACCGGCTCGGTCATGATCATCTGGATGCTGACCTTCGTCGTCGGCCTCGGAAACTTCGCCCACTGCATCGCCACCAGCGGCGAAATCCTCGCCGCCGTCCTCATCGGCAAAGCCGCCTGGACCAGCTACTTCGGCTGGCTCATCCCCGCCGTCGCTGGCAACATCTGCGGCGGCGTAGGCATGGTCACCCTCCTCGAATACGGCCAGGTCATCTATGGCGGCGACGCCGAAGCCGAAGCCATCGCCCCCCATCAGAAGGAAGAGATCAAGACCGAAGAGTCTGCAAAAGCCTAAGCCTTCACCTCCGAAAATCCGCGCCCTTTCGCCCACGCACTCATCCAAAGCTCACGCAGCAAGACTGCAGGAGCGTACTCAAAATGCCCGACACAGTAAAGATGGTCCGCTTTCACAAAATCGGCGGCCCCGAAGTCCTCCAGTTCGACGACCTCCCCCTCCCCGAACCAGGCAAGGGCGAGGTCCGCCTTCGCGTCCGAGCCATCGGCCTCAACCGCGCCGAGAGCATGTTCTTCCACGACCGTTACCTCGAAACGCCCGTTCTCCCCTCCACCAACGGCTACGAAGCCTCCGGTATCGTCGAAGCTGTCGGTCCCGGCGTGGACACCAGTTGGATCGGTAAAAAGGCCAGCACCACCCCAGCCTTCTCTCTCAACCACTACGGCGTCTACGGAGAGGTCGCCATCGTCCCCATCCACGCGGTCGCCGAGTACCCTTCCAAGCTCTCCTACGAAGAAGGCACCAGCATCTGGATGCAATACATCACCGCCTACGGCGCACTCATCTACTACGGCCACCTCACCAAGGGCGACTACGTCATCATCACCGCCGCCAGCAGCAGCGTCGGACTAGCCGCCATCGAGATCGCCAAAGCCGAAGGCGCCACCAGCATCGCCACCACGCGCACCTCAACCAAAAAAGCCGAACTCCTCACCTTAGGCGCCGATCACGTCATCGTCACCGACGAAGAGGACCTCGTCGCCCGCGTCAACCAGATCACCGCCAACCAAGGCGCACGCATCGTCTTCGATCCCATCGGTGGCAAAGGTCTCGAAGCGCTCGCCAACGCCACCGCAGTCCAGGGCACCATCTTCGAGTACGGCGCGCTGGCCATGGAGCCAACCCCCTACCCCCTCTTCACCGCACTGAACAAGCGCCTGATCATCCAGGGCTATACCCTGCGAGACATCCTCGCCGACCCAATTAAGTCACAAAATGCGAGAAAGTACGTCTTCGACAACCTCGTCGCCGGCAACTTCAAACCCCGCATCGACAAGACCTTCCCCTTCGCACAGATCGTCGAAGCCCACCGCTACATGGAATCAAACGCGCAGATAGGAAAAATCGTAGTCACACTCTAGAGCCGATAGCGGTAGAGGAAATCTCTAACGCCGCTGGATTGTGTGATCCGTCATCTCGACCGTAGTCGCGCAGTCGTATCGCGCGACGCAGTGGAGAGATCCCTGTATTTCGTCTTTACACTCGCAGCTGCTACATCTCCGCTGCTACGGCGTCTTATCTTCACCGATATTCAGCATCCTATCCACGTTGTTTTTATCGATCAACGAAACTCCCGTATCGATAAAGGCAGGAACCGGCGCAAACGAATCCAGCGAGTAGTCCTGCGCTAGCGGCTTCAAGGGATAGTGATGGATGTCGTCCAACGCCTTCAACCCCACCAGTGCCATCGTAAAGGGCTTCTGCGAGATGGTCGAATCGATCGTTCCATCCTTCACCCCCTGCAACACCGTCTGGTCCGTGTCCATCGCCACCAGCAAACGATCCTTCACGTTCGCCCGCCGAAACGCCTCGGCCACATCCCTGCCCGAAGCCGCCTCCAGGCACACGATCGCATCCACCCGGTTCGCTCCCGTTCGCGACAGATAGTCCCGCGTCTGATCCATCGCCAGACCCGAGTCGCCCTTCATGTCGAACACATCGGCGATCTTGATCCCCGGATAGTGCGACAACGCATCCTTGTAACCCTTCAACCGCTCATCGATGTTCGGCTGCCCAGGAATCGAAAAGAACGCCACATTCCCCTTGCCATTCAGCTTCGCCGCAACCCGCTGTCCGCCCAGTCGTCCCGCCTGCAGATTATTCGTCCCGATGAAGTACAGCCGTCCACTCGTCGGAGCGTCCGAGTCCATCGTGATCACCGGAATCCCCGCCGCCAGCGCAGCCGTGATCTCCGGACCCATCAACTCCGCGCTCGCCACCGAAACCAGGATCCCCGCAGGCTTGCGCGCCACCACCGTACGAAACTCCGTCACCTCACCCGGCGGATCGAACGTAGTAGTCCCACGCATCTCCGCCGACACCCCATACTGAACCGCCGCCTTTTGAAACCCGGCATTCGCCGCCTTCCAGTAGGGCAGGTTGATGTTGGTAGCAATCAGGTAATAGTGCTCGTCTTTGCTGTGCCGCGTACATCCCGCAAGCACTGGAAGAAACATGGCCAAGAGCAAAAAAAGAAGTCGCCTCATAAAAGGGTTCATCGTCATCCTCTGGCAAAACTTCTGTCCGAAGCCGAAAACGTTGAAATCAGGCATCGGCTCAGGTCATACCTAGCGGGCCCAGATACCAATCCCAGATACCAATCCCAGAAACCAATCCAGATACCTATCCAAACCACAGAACTGAGAAGCTGTCCCGAAATCTCAACGCTGCTAAAGCACCCCTGTCTCTGCATCCGTCGACAGAATCGCCCTGTCGCAAACACCAGAGATCTACTGATTCACCGATCTCTGCTTCTTCATAACAGCGTCCAGATTCGTCTTATCCACCAGCGCAACTCCCGTATTGACGAAGGTCGGGAACGGAGAATAAGGATCCAGCGCGTAGTCCTGGTCAAGCGGTTTCACGGGATAGTGATGAATATCGTCCAGCGCCTTCAATCCCAGAAACGCCATCGTGTACGGCTTCTGAGAGATCGTCGAATCGATCGTCCCATCGCCCACCAGCTTCAGCGTGTCGGAGTCCACATCCATCGCAATCAGCAGGCGGTCGGTAGCATTCCGCCGTTTGAAAGCCTCCGCCACATTCGCCCCCGACCGCGAGTCCAGACAGATAAACGCGTCGATCCTCGCCGGCCCCTTGCGCTCAAGGTACTCACCCGCCTTATCCATCGCCGTCCCCGCATCCGTCTTGATATCGAACACCTCCACGATCTTGATCCCGTGATAATCCTCTAAGATGTCCTGATAGCCCTTCAACCGCTCATCCAGATTCGGCTGCCCCGGATTGGTGAAGAACACGACATTTCCTTTCCCATTCAGTTGCGCCGCCGCGCGCCTCCCGCCAAGCTTACCCGCCTCGAAGTTGTTGGTCCCGATAAAGTACAACCGCTTGCTCTCCGGCGAATCCGAGTCGATCGTAATCACCGGGATGCCCGCCGCAATCGCCGCATCGATCTCCGGCTGCATCAGCTGGGAGTTCACAACCTGGACCAGAATCCCCGCAGGCTTCCTCGCCACCATCGCCTTGAACTCATCCACCTCTGCCTGCGCGTTCAACCCCGCCGGCCCGCGCGTATCGACCGAAACCCCATACTCGGCCCCCGCTGCAGCAAATCCACTCGCGGCCACCTTCCAATAAGGCAAAGCCGTATTTGTGGCGACAAGGTAGTACTGCTCACTCTTGCTGTGACGGGTGCATCCCGCAATCAGTGGAAGCACCACCGCTAAAAGCGCAAAAAGATACCCCTTCCTCAAAGTATTCATGTCATCCTCCGGCAGTATCTCTGTCCGAAGCCGAAAAAATGTCGAAATCGGGCAGCAGCGCAGGCTCTATTTCCCTGCGGGAGCCAGATACTACTCCAAATCACTCAACGGAGTAAACCCGTGCAGACTCCGCTTGATAAACTCCATACAGCATGGTCCTTCCCTTCGTCCGCGAGCTCCTCGCAGACCTGGAGCACTCTGAAGCCTTTGAGCGTGTACGCCGCCATCTTAGCGGTGGCACGGGGCGCAGACGTGTCTCCGGACTCACCTTCACCGCCCGCGCCCTCTATCTCCCCTTCTTCGTCCGCGCCGCCCAGGCCCCCTGCGTCATCATCGTCGCCGACAACAAAGCCGCCGAAGCCCTCCAGGCCGCCGTCCTCAGCGCCTGCGAGCTCACCGGCGCACTCCCAGCCGAATCCGTCCTACGTCTCCCCGCCCACGACGTCCTCCCCTTCGAAAACCTCTCGCCCCACCCCGAGATCCAGGAGACCCGCGCCGCGACTCTGTGGAAGATCGCCACAGGCCAAGCCAAACTAGTCATCGCGCCAGTCGAAGCCGCCTGCATGCGTCTCTTCCCCCGCGACTACTACCGCGCCCTCACCCTCCATCTCAAGGTCCGCGAAGAGTACATGCCCGACATGCTCGTCGAGCACCTCCTCTCCGTCGGCTACACCAAAGTCGACGTCGTCGAGATGCCCGGCCAGGTCACCCTCCGCGGCGGCATCCTCGACATCTACTCCCCCGAGATGGACCGCCCCGTGCGCGTCGACTTCTTCGGCGACGAGATCGAATCCATCCGGCGCTTCGACCCCGACACCCAGCGCTCCGCCTCCACCCTCGACCACGCACTCCTCCTCCCCCTCACCGAAACACCAGTCACCGACAAGCTCCTCACCGCCATCAACGCCCGTCTCACCCGCGCAGGCAAAGCCGGCGCCGTAATCGAAGGCGGCGAAGAGCCCGCCGAGCTCCTCACCCACGTCAGCACCCGAACGGGCGAAGCCACCATCTTCCCCGGCTGGGAGTTCTTCGCCCCCGTAGCCGGCGCCAACCTCACCCTCCTCGACCTCCTCAGCGCATCCAGCCCCACCGCCCCGCGCGTCTTCCTCGAAGAGCCCGCCATGATCAAAAATCAGGGCGAGCGCTGGTGGAACAAGATCGAGCAGCGCCACGAGCGCTCCGGCATCGGCAACCTCGTCCGTCCCGAAGACATCTACCTCTCCCCCTGGGACCTCGACGACCGCCTCCACAAGTTCTCCGGCATCGAGCTCGACCAGCTAGGCGCCGTCGACATCCTCGACGCCGACCGCAGCGACCTCTCCGAAGTCGACTTCGCCACCCGCCCCACCATGCGCTTTCACGGCTCCATCCCAGCCATGATCGACGCCATCAACGCCCTCATCAAACAGGAAGCCCGCATCCTCCTCACCGCCCCCAACCAGGGCGAAGTCGAGCGCCTCGCCGGCCTCCTGCAGGAGTATCGACTCCCCTACCGCCTCGGCTCTCGCAACGAATCGCCCGGCAGCTCCACCGTCTACACCGAGTCCAGCTATCTCGGCGGCAACACCATCGATCTCCGCATCCCCGTCATCGTCAAAACCCCCATCGCCGCCGGCGTCCAGATTCTAGATCTAGACAAAGCCACCGCCCGCCAGATCGTCATCTTCGGCGCGCAAGACCTCACCGACGACGCCGACGTAACCACCCGCCCCATCCGTCGCGGCAAATCCAAAGCCGCCGCCTTCATCTCCGACTTCCGCGATCTCGCCGTAGGCGACTACGTAGTCCACGTCGAGCACGGCATCTCCCGCTACTGCGGCCTGCGAGTGATAGAGGAAAACGACGCCCCTCCACTCGAGCTCATGATCCTCGAGTTCGCCGACGAAGCAAAACTCTACGTTCCCCTCACCCGCCTCGACCTCATCCAGAAGTACCGCTCCAGCGAGACCGGCCCACCGCCGGAGTTAAACAAACTAGGCACCCAAGCCTGGCAGAAGACCAAAGCCCGCGTAAAAAAAGCGATGGCCGACATGACCGCCGAGCTGCTCAAGCTCTACGCGCAGCGCCAGGCCGCCGTCGGCACGCCCTTCTCACCCGACACCAACATGCAGCACGAGTTCGAAGACGCCTTCGACTTCAACGAGACCGACGACCAACTCACCGCCATCGCCGACATCAAGGCCGACATGGAGTCCACCCGCCCCATGGACCGCCTCCTCTGCGGCGATGTCGGCTACGGCAAAACCGAAGTAGCCATGCGCGCCGCCTTCAAAGCCGTACAAGACTCCAAGCAAGTAGCAGTCCTCACCCCAACAACCGTGCTCAGCTTCCAGCACTACGAGTCCTTCAAAAAACGCTTCGCCAACTTCCCCGTCAACATCGAGATGATCTCCCGCTTCCGCACCGCCAAAGAAAAAAAGATCATCCTCGAAAAAGCCGAAGCAGGAAAGATCGACATCCTCATCGGCACCCACGCCGTCCTCTCCAAAGATTTAAAGTTCCAGGACCTCGGCCTCCTCGTCGTCGACGAAGAGCAGCGCTTCGGCGTCCGCCACAAAGAGCGCCTCAAGCAGATGCGCGCCGCCATCGACGTCCTCTCCATGTCCGCCACGCCCATCCCGCGAACCCTGCATATGTCACTCATTGGGTTACGTGATATGTCGGTCATCGAAACCCCGCCCAAAGACCGCATGGCCATCCAGACCATCGTCGCCAAGTTCGACGAAAAACTCATCCGCACCGCCGTCGAGATGGAGCTCGAACGCGGCGGCCAGGTCTACTTCGTTCACAACCGCGTAGAAACCATCTACGACCTCGCCTCTAAGATTCGTGAACTAGTCCCGCAAGCAAGAATCGTCATCGGCCACGGCCAACTCCCCGAAGCCGAGCTCGAGCGCGTCATGCTCGCCTTCATGAACCACGAGTACGACGTCCTCGTCGCCACCAGCATCATCGAAAACGGCCTCGACATCCCCCTCGCCAACACCATCATCATCAACCGCGCCGACCGCCACGGCCTCTCCGAACTCTACCAACTACGCGGCCGCGTAGGCAGATCAAACCGCCGCGCCTATTCGTACTTATTAATCCCACCCGAAACCGAACTAACCGAAATCGCCCGCCGCCGCCTAGCCGCGTTAAAAGAGTTCTCCGACCTCGGAGCAGGCTTCAAGATCGCCGCCCTCGACCTCGAGCTCCGCGGCGCAGGCAACATGCTTGGCGGCGAGCAGTCCGGCCATATCGAAGCCATCGGCTTCGAGATGTACACCACCATGCTCGAAGAGGCCGTCCGCAAGATGAAGGGCGAAGAAGAAAAACCCGCCCACGCCAACACCGTCATCAACCTCGGCATCTCCGTCCGCATCGACTCCGACTACATCCCCGAAGAGAACCAGCGCCTCCGCATGTACAAGCGCATCGCCGGCGCCCAAACCCAGGCCGACCTGGCCGACGTCCGCGCCGAACTCCAAGACCGCTACGGCACCCCACCCGAAACCGTCCTGAACCTCCTGGCCGCAGGCGAGATCCGCCTCCACTGCGAACAACTCGGCATCTCCCAGCTCGACCGCAAGCGCACCCAGGTCGAACTCCCCAACCCCAACGGCAACAAAAAGGCTCCCATCAAGACCTTCGTCGAGATGCTCCACGTCAAGTTCGCCGCCGTCAACGCCGACCCCTCGCACTTCACCAACGGCAACAACAAAACCGTAGACCCCGCCACGCTCATGAAGCTAGTAAGCCGCAACACCAAACGCGGAGCCCAGTTCACCCCCCAGGGCACCCTCCGCTGGCCCCTCCCCTCCGCAAAATCCGAAGAAGTCCTCTCCGAAACCCGCGCCCTCCTCGACGCCCTCGACACCACCCTCCCCAACTAACCTCCGCTCTCGTCCTCTGAGCGCAGCGAAGGAACCTGCTTCCTCTCGTGCCGTCGCCTGTTCCTGCTGTCATCCTTTGCCGTTGCCTGTTTTTGCTGTCATCCTGAGCGCAGCGAAGGATCCCGAAGAACTCAACACACCACGACTATCCGAACCTTTCTGCCACGAAGCCACGAAAGTCACAAAGCCCAACCGCACATCCTCATTGACTCCCTCCCACCAAGAGCCGATGATGGCCGCAACATGAAGACCCTTCCCTTCTGCCTCCTCCTCACCCTCACCTTCACCCCACCAGCCAGTCCCCAGGCAACCAAAGCAGCCGAAGCCACCCAACACGCCACCGGCCCCTTCGAAGTCAAGATAGCCCCGCAGCCCGCCGACGAAACCGCCGGCAGCCCCGCCATCGCCCGCATGCTCCTCGACAAGCACTTCCACGGCGACCTCGAAGCCACCAGCAAAGGCACCATGCTCGCCGCAGGCTCCGCAGCCAAAGGATCCTCAGGAGGCTACGTAGCCCTTGAGATCGTCACCGGCACCCTCAAAGGCCGCACCGGCACCTTCATCCTCCAACACACCGGCACCATGACACGCAGCACCCCCACACTCAGCGTCACCGTGGTCCCCGACTCAGCCACCGGCCAGCTCACCGGCCTCGCAGGCAAAATGTCCATCAACATCGTTGACGGCAAACACTCCTACGACTTCGAATACACCCTTCCACAGCCTCAATAGCCGTCTTTTGTCACCACCATGTAACTATTGTCACCGCCATGTAATCTTTCCGTCTTCCTTGTCGGTGGACTCGCTCCTTCCCTGTAACATTTTCCCTAATTCGGTGTCCTACTAAGTGGCTAGCGAAGTCGTCCAGCTCATCGAGACGGAAAGGGGTTCCATGTACCAACCCATCCAGATCGGCAAACTCAGCATCACCTTTCTCCAGAGCCATCATCAAACCCAGGGTGCCGCGGACCTCTTCGAAGTCATCATCCCGCCTCACGCCCAACTCAACATTCCCCACCTGCACCGCAACTCCGACGAGACCGTCTTCGGCATGAACGGCATCACCACCTGGATCGTCGATCAGCGCCAGATCACCCTTCACCCCGGCCAGCAGCTCCACATTCCCCGCGGCACCGTTCACTCCTGCCTCAACGACCAGCAGTCCACCGCACGCATCATCTGCCTGCTCACCCCAGGCCTCCTCGGTCCCGACTACTTCCTCGAGCTCGCCGCAGCACTCCGCGCCGAAGACCCTCCCAACCTCGCCTACATCGGCAGCGTCATGGCGCGCTACGACATCATCCCGGCCGCCCTCCCATCTCCAGCCCCATCCCCGTCTCTCCCAAACAAAGGAGCAGTCCTCTTCGCTCTACCGTAAACTGGTCGCACCATATGGCCAGCCGCATCTTCGCCCCCAAAACCCTCCTCGTCGCCGCTCTCGCCCTCCTCCCCAACCTGCGGCCCGCCCAAGCCCAGCACCTCTCCGCAGACGGCGGCGTTCAAACCTTCAACTACCTCGCCGACCAGTACTTCTCCGACGTCTACTTCCACTTCGGCCCCACCGCAGGCACCTCCGCCGGACTCCACCAGTACGACGACAAGCTCGAGGACTACTCCGCCCAAAGCATCCAGAAAGAAATCACCGCCCTCCACACCTACGAGAAGAAAGTCGAAGCCATCGACCCCTCCGCACTCGACGCCTCCGTAGCCGGCGACCGCGCCATCCTCCTCAACAGCATCCGCAGCACCCTCCTCACCCTCGAAGTCATCCGCCCCTGGGAGAAGAATCCCGACAACTACTCCTCCGGCATCACCAACTCCGCCTTCGTCATCATGGAGCGCCCCTACGCCTCCGCCGACACCCGCCTCAAAGCCTTAGTCGAGCGCGAAAAGCAGATGCCGCAAGTCCTCCTCGAAGCCCGCAAGAACCTCAAAAATCCCCCGCACATCTACACCGAAATAGCTCTCGAACAGATCGACGACATCATCGGCTTCTTCCAGACCGACGTCCCCTCCGCCTTCCTGTCTGGACCCGAAGCGGCCTCCGGCGCCGACACCAAAGCCGCCTTCGCCAAATCCAACGCCGCCGTCATCGAAGCCCTCAAGTCCTACGCCGCCTGGCTCAAGTCCGACCTCCTCCCCCGCTCCAACGGCGACTTCAAGTTCGGCGCCGACACCTTCGCCAAAAAACTCAGCTACGACGAGATGGTCGACATCCCCCTCGACCGCCTCCTCGAGATCGCCTACGCCGACCTGCACAAAAATCAAGCCGAGTTCGCCCGCGTAGCCAAAGAAGTCGACCCCACCAAAACCCCGCAACAAGTCCTCGCCGAACTAGCCACCATCCACCCCGCGCCCGACAAGCTCCTAAGCACCTTCAACGACACCTTCGCCAGCCTCATCGACTTCATCAACACCCACCACATCATCACCATCCCCTCCAAGGTCGAGCCCACCTTAGAAGAAACCCCGCCCTTCATGCGCGCCACCACGCAGGCATCGATGGACCCTCCCGGCCCCTTCGAAACCCACTCCACCAAGGCCTACTTCAACGTAACCCTGCCTGAAAAAACCTGGACCCCAGAGCACATCGCCGAGCACATGGCTGCCTTCAACGTAGGCACTGTCATCAGCACCAGCGTCCACGAGGCCTACCCCGGCCACTACGTCCAGTTCCTCTGGACCCCGCAGTTTCCTTCCACCGTCCGCAAGATCCTCGGCGCCAACACCAACATCGAAGGCTGGGCCCACTACACCGAACAGATGATGCTCGACCAGGGCTATGCGAGCGCCCCAAATCCTCGCGCTGCAGGCGCGAATCCGGGCTACGGTCAACCCGGCACCGGCGCCCAGAACGAGCGCGAAGCCAAACTCATCCGCCTCGGCCAGATCCAGGACGCCCTCCTCCGCGACGCCCGCTTCGTCAACTCAATCAAGCTCCACACCGGCCAGTCCACATTCGATCAAGCCGTCAACTTCTTCGTCACCGACGGCTACCAGTCCCACTCCGTCGGTCTCGTCGAAACCAAGCGCGGCACCGTCGACGCCACCTACCTCTACTACACCCTCGGCAAGCTCGAGATCATGAAGCTCCGCGCCGACATGATGCAAAAACAAGGCGCAGCCTTCAACCTCCAGACCTTCCACGACAACTTCATGCGCCAGGGCTTCGCCCCCATCAAAATCGTCCGCAAAGCCATGCTCCAAGACGACTCCCCCGTCCTGTAGTACGACGCTGTACCGCTGTGTGGTACAGTGTCGTACAATGATCACGAGTTGGCGCGAAACCTGGCTCAGGAACTTCTTTGAAAACGATGCCCATTCGAAGAAAATTCCTGCCAACCTGGAAGACAGGCTATTCCGGAAATTGCAGTTACTCGACGATGCAACCAGCGACGCGGACCTTCGCGTCCCACCCAGCAACCACTTCGAGAAATTGAAAGACAAATTGGAAGATTGGCACTCAATCAGGGTCAACGATCAATGGCGGCTGGTATTCCAATGGAACGGCGGCAAAGCTGCTCAAGTCTATTTAGACAACCATTCTTATCGATGAACCTCGTGCTATCAGTTTTGTATATATCGACCGATTGAGAGTGCAGACGAAAAGGAGCGAGCCGGGAAACCGGTAACGGAGAGCCTCTATGTTGGACACAAAAAGAAAGCCAGTCACAGTGGGTGAGATGTTGATGGAAGAGTTCATGGAGCCGCTAAACATAACTCAGATCGAGTTAGCAGAAAAAACGGGGCTGCCACGGAAGCATATCAACGAGCTGTGCCGTAACCGGCGTGCGATCACCGCAGATACTGCATTAATCCTGGGACGTGTGTTCGGCAACTCCGCCGACTTCTGGCTGAACACACAGCGCCGGACAGACCTGTGGGAAGCCATGAACACCCCCAAACGTTTATCGCGTATTCAGCGGGCCAAGCCAATAAGAAAATCGTACAAACTCAACCACGCACTTACGGCATAGTCTCCTTTGGCCCAAACGCCCATAAAGTGCCTGCTGATTTCAAGCATCCAACTTTCTTCCCGACCCGATCGGACTATCCCACCCGTCCTCCAGCCCTGTTAGCATTTTCAAAGTCAAACCTGCATCCAAGAAACTGATGACACCAATCATGAACCAGAAAATCCGTAAAGCAGTCTTCCCAGCCGCAGGAATGGGCACCCGCTTCCTCCCCGCCACCAAGGCCATGCCCAAAGAGATGCTCTGCCTCGTCGACAAGCCCCTCATCCAGTACGGCGTCGAAGAGGCCGTAGCCGCCGGCTGCACCGAGATCATCATCGTCACCGGCCGCGGCAAATCCACCATGGAAGATCACTTCGACTCGAGCCCCGAACTCGAAGCCTCCCTCGCCGCGAAACACAAAACCGCACTCCTCGAAGTAGCGCGCTCGGTCTCGAAGCTCGCCAAGATCACCTACACCCGCCAGCCCCAACCCCTCGGCCTCGGCCACGCCGTCCTCATGGCCAAAGAGCTCGTCGGCAACGAACCCTTCGCCGTACTCCTCCCCGACGACATCGTCGACGCCACCATCCCCTGCATGAAGCAGATGGTCGAAGCCTTCAACGAAACCCAATCCAGCATCCTCGGCTCCGAGATCGTCGAAGGCGCAGCCATCCAGAACTACGGCTGCCTCGACTGCACCCCCGACCCCAAAAACCCGCGCCTGCTCACCGTCAAAAACCTTGTCGAAAAACCCAAACCCAAAGACGCGCCCTCGCAGAACGCCATCATCGGTCGCTACATCCTCACCCCGCGCATCTTCGACATGCTCGAGCACATCACCCCCGGCGCAGGCGGCGAACTCCAGCTCACCGACGGCATCAAGGCTCTCCTCCAGCACGAAAAAGTCTACGGCTTCAGCTACGAAGGCAAGCGCCACGACGCAGGCGACAAGCAAGGCTTCCTCCGCGCCACCGTAGAGCTCGCCCTCAAGCACAAGGACCTCGGCCCCGCCTTCCGCACCTGGCTAAAGTCCTACCCGCTGTAGCTTCCTCCTCTGCTCGCATTGCTGTCTAACCCGGCTGTCCTTGGCATTCCACAACCAAGCGGAGGAATCCGTTATTGCGACTGTTAATGCGGCAATGTCGATTCGTTTTTACTCGCCGCCCCAACGTGCACTTCCATTCCTGCATCTCACCCGGAAGACCGCTATCGCAGAATCGACTGGAGAAGAAATGCCCGCCCAAAAAACAATCGCACCAACCACCGCCGTCACCCGCGAAAAACTAATCGACCTCCTCAACGAAGATCTCTCCCGCGAATATCAAGCCATCATCTCCTACGTCAACTACTCGCAGGTCCTCAAGGGCGCGCAGTACATGAACATCGCCGACGAGCTCGCCGTCCACGCCACCGAAGAGCTCGCCCACGCCATCGCCCTCTCCAACCATATCGACTATCTCGGTGGCATGCCCTCTGTCACCCCAAAGCCTGTCAAGACCTCAGAAAAAAATGAGGACATGCTCCGCTTCGATCTCGAAAACGAGAAGGTGACTATCGCCAACTATCGCCGCCGCATCCGCCAGTGCGATGAGCTCAACGAGTTCGCCATCGGCGAGTCCATCCGCGAGATCCTCATGCAGGAGCAGGACCACCTCATCGCCCTGGCCACAGCCCTCGGTGTAGACCCACCCAACCCAGGCATCGCCGACTAGACCGTTCCACACAAAGGGAGGACCACCGAGGCTCATCCCACCCAGAAAAGGTATACGCGTCACGAAGTGACCGCTGCCCGCGCAGGGCGCCCGTCCGGCAGGACAGCTACTTCCCGATCTTCAAATCAATAAAAAACTGATTCTTGTTATCGAACGAGCTGATCGTCTTCACGGCGCTCTTCTTCCCGTTACTCTCCGCCCAGATCTCATAGTCCGTATTCTGTGCCAGCTGCCCAAAACGGTAGGCGCCCTCGTCATCGGAAAAAAAGCTCTTCACCGTCAGGCTATGGTCATCCTTCAGGTACACCACCGCACCCTTCACAATCGCCCCGCCGCTATCGGTCACCTTGCCCTGCACAACCCGCTGCACAGGCCCCCGCTGCTCCGCAACCGCAGAGACCGACGGCGCAGCACCCGCGACAGCCACCATCGCACAAGAGGCGAGAATCACCTTACCAGCAAACGAACGGAGCAAGAGATCAGTACGCTTCATAACTTTCAGTATACGGCTATCCCCATCCGGATCAGCTGTTACTCCTCTTCCTCATCGTCGGTATGCGTCACATCTTCATCGTCATAACCCGCCTCGTCGATAGCCGCCAACTCCAGTGGGTCCACCGAAACCACCTCGAGGTCGACGCCGCACTCATCGCACTGCACCGTCTCTCCCTCTTCCACTTCATCGACGTCAACCACAATCGGGTTATCGCATTCCGGACAAACAACAGCCATGATCGTGCCTCCAGGGTCTTTGGGCCCACTCGCCCGTCTATAGGATTACAGGAACATCCCCGCGGACGTCCTGGCTATTTATCCTTGCTATTTATTTAGCGGCCCTCCCGCTCCCACGTCAAGCATACGATTTACCCAGCACAACAGTTTTTTTGCACAAGGAGAAGATTTCGTGATCGCTCGATCCGCCTCATCAGCACGCCCGGCCCTCTCCCGCCTCCTCGCCACCTCCGCCCTCACCTGCACTCTGCTCGCCTCCATTCTCCTTCCCGCGCAACAACCCCTCCCCACCGGCAAGCCCATCACTCCCGCGCCAGCCGACCCCGCCATCGCCGCCGCCCTCGCCCAGGTCTCCCCCGACCACATCAAAGCCACCATCACCAAGCTCGTCTCCTTCAACAACCGCAGCACCCTCTCCAGCCTGGACACCGACCTCGCACCCAACACCGGCGTCACCGCCGCCGCCGACTGGATCGAGTCCGAGTTCAAAGCCATCTCCGCCGCCTGCAGCAACTGCCTCGAAGTCAGACGCGACACCTTCACCGAACCCGCCGGCACCGCGCCCAACGCCCGCATCACCAAGCCCACCAAAATCAGCAACGTCTACGCGATCCTCCGCGGCACCGACCTCGCCCAGGCCGCCCGCATGGTCCTCGTCACCGGCCACTACGACTCCCGCAACTCCAAAAACGAAAACACCCACGACCCAGCCCCCGGGGCCAACGACGACGCCAGCGGAGTAGCCGTCTCCCTCGAGTCCGCCCGAGTCCTCTCCAAACTCAAGTTCCCCAGCACCATCGTCTTCGTAGCCGTAGCCGGCGAAGAGCAGGGCCTCAACGGCAGCGCCCACCTCGCCAAACTCGCCCGCGAAGAGAACTGGCAGCTCGAAGCCGTCCTCAACAACGACATCGTCGGCGGCGACACCACCCCCAACAGCACCACGCCCCCCAACATCCAGGACAAGACCGCCGTCCGCGTCTTCTCCGAAGGCGTCCCCGCCAACGCCACCCCCGAGCAGCTCCGCGCCATCGAAACCCTCGGCGCCGAAGGCGACTCCCCCTCCCGCGAGCTGGCCCGGGCCATCGTCGACGTCGCCTCCACCTACTTCCACCCCACATCCCAGCACGCGCCCAATCCCCCAGGCAGCCGCGTGCACAACAACCTCATGCGCATGATCCCCGCCTTCCACCCCATCCTCATCTTCCGTCGCGACCGCTTCCTCCGCGGCGGCGACCACACCAGCTTCAACCAGGAGGGCTTCGCCGCCGTCCGCTTCACCGAGTGGACAGAAAACTTCAACCACCAGCACCAGAACGTCCGCACCGAAGACGGCACCCAATACGGCGACCTCCTCCAGTACGTCGACTTCAACTACGTCGCCAACGTAGCCCGTCTCAACGCCGCCACCCTCGCCACCCTGGCCTCCGCCCCCGGCCAGCCGCAGAACGTCCGCATCCTCACCACGGCCCTCGACAACAACACCGAGCTCACGTGGCAGCCTCCCGCCAGCGCCCCCGCCAACACCAGCTACGAGGTCGTCTTTCGCGAGACCGACCAGCCCGTCTGGACCGACTCCGAGTCCGCCGGCTCTGCTCTAAGCCTCAAGCTGGCCATCTCCAAGGACAACGTAGTCTTCGCCGTCCGCTCGGTAGACCCAGCCGGCCACCGCAGCACCGCCGTCCTACCCACCCCACAGCGAAAATAAGTCGTCCTGCCGCTCGAGCCTCCTGCGCGGAGCGCGGTCACTTCGTGACGCGTATACCTTGTCGTGGCAAACGACCGGCACAGGTCCTCCCGTTGGTCGGCACGATCATCGCTCGCGACCAACTGGAGCGCCAACCGAAGGGGTATACCCATCACGAAGTGACCGCCCCACGCGTAGTGGGCCCGTCCGGCAGGACAAAGCGCGAGAAAACAGCTTCTATCGCTCCATCCGTCATTCCTGGACTAGTATTGCTCCAGGCAAACGGAGGTCACACCCAATGCTGAACAAAACCTTCAACGCAACCCTGCAAAAAAGCCCCGCCAAGGGTGGTTGGACCTACGTAGTATGGCCCGATTCCGTCAAATTCTTCGGCACACGCCGCCTCGTCAAGGTCACCGGAAAGATCGACGGCCACCCCTTCCGCAGCTCCTTCATGGCCCTCGGCGACGGCACCCACAAACTCCCCGTAAAAGCAGACATCCGCAAGGCAATCGGCAAACAGACAGGCGACCAGGTCAAGGTGCACCTCGAAGATCGCATCTAGAAACTCCGTCGTCGAAAACATAATTCTGCGGGAGCGGAAACCTTAAGGAGCAAATGCCGTCATTTACCGGATTGAGATTTACCTATCTGTACCACGACAGTGACATCATCGAATTGCGCATCGTCGCCGACAACGGGAAGTTTGGCGGTACCACCAACGTCTATGTTGGGGTCGGTCAATTGCACAAAGCTGTTGCTGCTTTAAGTGATTTCCCAAAATCTCGAGACGACGCAAGAGAATTTGTCTTCGGAGCATTTGGACCCACATGGGCTGGCGGCGCGGTTCGTTTGCAACTTTATCGCAAAGACTTGGCCGGCCATGTTGTCCTTCAAGCGACCATTGAGGCGGATTTCAATCGAAAAGGTGCGAATCAATCCGCCGTGGTAATTGCGGACTTCGAGCTGGCAGCTTTGGATCGCTTCCTGATCGAACTTCAATTAGTCGAAGAAAACCTTTCCGGTAATGCCGAATTGAAGTTTTCTTAAGGCTTAGTCATATTCAGTGCCTAAACTTACCACCCACCAAAAGCCTATGATCAAATAACAAAAGCATGCCCCGTTCCGGCCCCATCTCGCTAGCTCTCCCCGCCTTCGAAGGCACCACCCGCAAGCTCATCCTTCTGAACGTCGGAAGCTTCTTCGGCCTGCTCCTCCTCCGCTGGCTCGCCCCGCAACTTCAGGCCGTCCTCCTCGCCCACCTCATCCTCGAGCCCCTCGCCGTCCTCCACGGCGAAATCTGGCAGCTCCTCACCTACTCCTTCGTCGAACAGGGTATCCTCGGCATCCTCTTCGGCATGCTCACCCTCTGGTTCACCGGCTCCCTCCTCGAACCCTCCTTTGGCGGCCGCTGGCTGGCCGAGCTATACCTCACCTCCGTCATCGGCGGCGCCATCCTCGCCTCCGCCATCTCGTTCACTCACGTCCTCGGCCTGCGTCCCGACATCGTCGCCGCCGGAGCCTGGTCCGGCATCTTCGGCCTCATGGTCGCCATCGCCATGATCTTCGGCGACCAGGAGTTCCTCCTCTGGTTTGTCCTCCGCATCAAGGCCAAGTACATGGTCGCGATCTACATCCTCATCGCCATCGCCATCCTGCTCAAGCAGGCCGACAGCTTCAACGCGCTCATCCAGCTCTCGGGCGCTCTCTGCGGCGCGCTCTTTGTCAAGTTCGCCCCCCGCCGCGGCCTGGCCTTCGCCGCCTCCGAGCAGTACTTCGGCGTCCGCAACCGCTACTACCGATGGAAGCGCCGTCGCGCCGCCCGCAAGTTCGAGGTCTACATGCGCAAGCAGAACCGCGAGGTCCACTTCGACAAGGACGGCCGCTACGTAGACCCAGACGAGCTCCGCAAGAACCCCAACGACAAGCGCTGGATGAACTAAAGAAAAATCCACGAAGCTTATCGTTTGCCTCTGTTCGTCATCCCGCAAAATCGCGCACCGTGCGTGTCATCCGCAATTTTGTTGTCATCCCGCAGCGCAGCGGAGGGATCTGCTGTCCGCTCGAACAACCCCAGTCTC
Source organism: Edaphobacter lichenicola (assembly GCF_014201315.1). Lineage (NCBI taxonomy): Bacteria > Pseudomonadati > Acidobacteriota > Terriglobia > Terriglobales > Acidobacteriaceae > Tunturiibacter > Tunturiibacter empetritectus. The sequence goes on along the minus strand of NZ_JACHDY010000005.1, from coordinate 373,244 downwards.
TCAGCGCGAAGCCACCGTCAAGCTGCCGAACATCTGCTGATAGTTAGCGCTCCAAACCCCCTCCGCATCCTCGCTCTGCAGATAAATCCGCTTCTCCCCCGAAAACTCCGGCGCAAACTCCACCACAAGACTCACCGTCAGACTCTTCCCCGCAACCTGCGACGAAGCACCCGCCGCCATCACCGTGCACTGCGAGTTCTTCACCACCGACGAGCTCCCCACCTTCGCCGGATGCGTCCCCCACACCCCACCCATATTCGGAACCAGGTTGATATCCTGCGCCTGCACGTCATACCGCATCAGGCACTGCTTCGCCGACCACTGCCGTTGATCCCCCGGACGCAGCCCACCCGACATCACCGACACCGTTACCTCGCGAATATGCGCCCCACCCTTAGGGTCTTGAAAGACTGCCGTAAGCCTCTGTGCCGATCCCCCATTTGGCGAGATAGCCACCGACACCGGAGTCGAGGAATCCATCCTCATCGGCGCCACCCGCCTGCACCCTGTTAACACCACGGCGCCCAGCGCAACCACGACTACCAGGAAACCCTTAGGCCGCATCGTCAGCCTCCTGCCCGAACGACCACCGTCTCATAAGCGGCAGCTCCGTTTCAAGATCCTTATACTGGAGCGCACTTCGCTCCGACTACACCTGGCGAACGAACTCCAAACATCTTTACTTCGCCAAAACTACATACCCACCGTCATTCCGGCCGAACCATGAGCGGAATCGAAGGGGGAGTGGAGGAAACCGTTTTTACCTTCACCCATGCGAAATATCCCCGAAAAATCACATGTCAACCCCCAAAGTCCTCTAACCATCACAAAACAAACAAAATCGAGCTGGCGCATGAGTTTCCCTCAACCTGATAACCTTGTAGGTAGATTCAAAATCAGCCCCGAGCCAACCGGCCGGGGCTTCTGTTTTTAACCTAAACCCTTTAGAAAGAATAATCTGCAGGCAACCCTTTTGTTTGTAAGTATTTAGCGGACTAAACCTCCGCCATCTCTCTCAAATAAAAGGGCTTACACAAAGGTAATAAGGGGGGGTACCCCCAGGAGGATGTCCATGAAATACACACTCTGCCGCCACATCAAGACCAACGGCACGCGCTGCCAGGCCCCGTCCCTCACCGACGGAATCTGGTGCTACTTCCATTCACGTCTCCACCAGAGCCACAAGCGCTTCCGCCACAACGACGCCACCCGCGGTTACCTCATCCCCGGCCAGCACATCGAGCTCAACACCCTTGAGGACCGCGAATCCGTTCAGGTCGCCCTCTCCGTCGTCATCAACGCCCTCGCCACCGGCAATCTGGACACCCGCCGCGCCACCGCCCTCCTCTACGGCCTGCAGCTGGCCTCCAACAACGCCGCCAGCCTCAACACCAAACCCTACGCCCCCAAAGTCGTCCGCGACGTAGAGTCCGGCCCCGACGGCCTCGACCTCGCCCAACCCGGAGCCACAGTAGAGATTCCCGAAGACTACGACCCCAAAGCCGACCTGGCCCTCGACGAAGACGAAGACGAAGACGAAGACGATGATGACTTTGTCGACAAGCTTTCAGGCTTCTATCTACGCGCCTCGAGCGCAACCGAACCAGCACCCAGCCAGCACGAACCCTCAAGCAGCCAGCGCGAGAGTATGGGTGTGGAGCTCAGCGAGCCAGCGGGCGAGGTCGAGCTTGCGGGTAGTCAGGTCGCGGGTAGCGATCAGGCTCAGGATGGCGTCCTGCAGGTCGGTGTGGAGCTCCGTGAAGGAGTAGCCGGTACGGGTGCGGGTGATTGTCTCAAGCTCGTCCAGGCCCAGGCGGTAGTCGAAGGCGATCGGCGGAGCCGGAGCATCGAGCTCGGCCTCGCCGGCGCTCAAAGCGAGGCTGGCGTCCAAACGGCAAGCCGCGTAACGCGACCCCGGATGCGACAGAAGCAGCGTGATCGCCTGCAGCGTAGCAAACTGGCTCGGGTTCAGGTTCTGCGGGATATAAAGGGTGCCGCTGTCGATGAGCCGTTTCAGCCAGATAACCGGCGAAGGGTCAGTTGTTCCGCGCAAAGCAGGTGCAGTCAGCTGTTCGGCGTTGATGGCCACGATACGACTCTCCTGTTGGTTCGGGCACTGCATATCAAGACGTCCCTCGCTATTGATTGGACGCCCGGAGAGCGAGGAAAAGACGAAAAATGAGCGCGTGGTTCTCCCCCAAAGGTGGGATACCGGAACGGTAAATGCTATGGGGGATGTGGATAAAAGGGCAGTAACTCCGGTTCGGGTAAGAATAGAGTTCGATGAAGGTTTTTCGGAGGGTTTGATGGCGTTGGAGTCGGGAGATATCGTGCGGATTCGCGTAGTGAAGTTGCAGCCCGAGGCTCAGCTGCCGAAGTACGCGCACACTGGAGAGTTTGGGGATCTGGCAGCGGATCTTTATGCAGTCGCAGGAGCGACCCTCGACGCCGGGATCACGATGCCGGTAGCGACAGGCGTGGCGATGGAGTTTCCCGCAACCCATGGAGCACTGGTCGAAGACCGCTCCGGACTTGCAGTGAAGGGAGTCACCACACTGGCTGGCGTCATCGATCCGGGATATCGCGGGGAGATCAAGGTCGTGATGACGAACCTGAGCACGAAAGCAGTCGAGATCAAGGCCGGGGACAGAGTCGCTCAGCTGCGGATCGTACGCAGGATCGAAGCAGCCTTCGAAGAGGTAAGCGAGCTGGTCGAAGCTCCACGCGGAGCAAACGGTTTCGGCAGCAGCGGAAGCTAGTGCATTGTCTCTAAAGCTAGTGCATTGTCTCTAAGAGGCTGCTGAAAAAGTCGGTTTTGCTTAAGGGCACGGCTTCAGCCGTGCCGCGAAAGCTTGGATTGCATTGCGCCTTTAGCCGCTGAGGTCTGCCTTTCGTTTCTGAGGGCACCTTTTCATCACCCTCCTGAAGTTCGCTGCATTCACAAGCGATCTTCTCCAGACACGCACTGGCTTCTACCCTGCGGGCGTATGCTTTCGGCTACTGGTGATCTTTCGAGGAGAGGCATTATGAGTGGAGTTCCGCAGTGGCCTGAGCTGGCGTGGAGTGATTGGGCAGCCACCGCCGATACCCTGCATATGTGGACTCAGATCGTCGGCAAGACCCGTCTGGCGCTCACTCCGCTCCAGAACCACTGGTGGAATGTGCCCCTCTATGTCACTGCCCGGGGGCTGGGCACCTCGGCGATGGACTACGAAGACGACGTGCTCGACATCGAGTTCGACTTTCTGGTGCATGAGCTCCATCTCCGGATGGGATCCGGTGCAACCCAGACGATGAAGCTGAAGCCCCGCAGCGTCGCCGACTTCTATGCAGAGTATCTAGGCTGCCTGAAGGAGCTCGGAGTTTCGGTGACGATCAATCCCACGCCCTGCGAGATGGCGAAGCCCATCCGGTTCGATCAGGACACCGAGCACGCCTCCTACGATCCGGAGTATGTGCACCGCTTCTGGCAGGTCCTGACGCACGCCGAGAAGGTCTTTCGTGCCTGGGAGACGGGGTTTCTCGGCAAGGTGAGTCCGATCCACTTCTTCTGGGGAAGTTTCGACCTGGCCGTGACGCGGTTCTCCGGCAGGCGTGCGCCGCCGAGGCCAGGTGCAGACATGATTCAGCGCGAGGCCTACTCGCATGAGGTCATCTCGGCGGGGTTCTGGCCAGGAACCGGCGGCTATGGTGCAGCGGCGTTCTACTGCTATGCGGCTCCGGTGCCCGACGGCCTCGCCGACGCGAAGATCCGGCCTGACGGTGCAGGATGGGATAAAGCATTAGGAGAGTTTGTCTTCAAGTACGACGCCGTACGGTCGCTCGGGTCCCCGGAGAAGGCGGTGATGGAGTTTCTGGAGAGCTCCTACGGCGCAGCAGCCGATGTGGCGAGGTGGGATCGCGCGGCCCTCGAGCGGCGCTAAAGTGCGGAGGACGGCTGAGCATGCGACAATCTTAACTAGCGAGCCATGCCAAATCTGCAAGCCCAGCAAGACAAAGCCCCCTCCCCAGCTACCATTACTCCGGCGCTGCTCAAGCAGCACAGTATCACCCCGGAGGAGTACACGCGCCTCGAAGCAGCCCTTGGACGCACCCCCTCCCTCACCGAGTTGGGGATCTTTTCCGTGATGTGGTCCGAGCACTGCTCCTACAAGTCCTCGCGCGTACATCTCAAGCGGTTGCCCACCAGGGGCGAGCGCAAGACCGGGCCAGGGAGCGTGGTGCAGGGCCCCGGAGAAAATGCCGGAATCATCGATGTAGGCGATGGGTGGGCCTGCGCGTTCAAGATCGAATCGCACAATCATCCCAGCTACATCGAGCCGTATCAAGGTGCAGCTACGGGTGTCGGTGGAATCCTTCGCGACATCTTCACGATGAATGCGCGGCCACTGGCGGTGATGGATTCGCTGCGCTTCGGTCCACTCGATGAGGCTGAGCCGGATGAAGCCCTGCGCCGCAGAAATCACCAGATCGCCACCGGCGTGGTCCATGGCGTCGCGGGCTATGGAAACTGCTTCGGCGTACCGAACGTCGGCGGTGAGACGCGGTTCGAAGCCTGCTACTCCGGCAATCCGCTGCTGAATGCGTTTGCCCTCGGATTGGTACGCAGCGACGAGATCTTCTATGCGAAGGCCACCGGCGTCGGCAATCCGGTGATCTACGTTGGCGCAAAGACTGGCCGCGATGGAATCCACGGAGCCACGATGGCGAGCGAAGAGTTCACCGAAGGCTCGGAGCAGAAGCGGCCCAACGTGCAGATGGGCGATCCGTTCCTCGAGAAGCTGCTGCTCGAGGCCTGCCTTGAGGCAATGGCAACCGGCGCGGTCCTAGGGATTCAGGATATGGGCGCGGCTGGTCTGACCTGCTCGACCTGCGAGATGGGTGCACGCGGAGATCTTGGATTGACGGTGGAGCTGGATCTGGTGCCGCAACGCGAGACAGGAATGTCGAGCTACGAGATTATGTTGTCCGAGTCGCAGGAGCGAATGCTGCTGGTGGCCGACAAGCCGCGAGCGCAGGAGGTTCTCGATGTCTTCGCCAAGTGGGGTCTTGATGCTTCGATCGTCGGAGTAGTGACCGAGAAGCCGAACATGGTGATCACGCAACATGGCGAACTGATGGCTGATATTCCGAATCGCTCGCTGACTGATGATGCTCCGCTCTATCACCGGCCAGTAGGCGTCTGGAAGGCCCCGGTGCCGCTCGATCCTCCGGCCCATGTGCTCGAAGAGTTGAAGAAGCCTAGTGATTACGCAGCGGATCTGAAGAAGCTGCTGGCAAGCGCGAATATCTGCGATAAGCGTTGGGTCTTCGAGCAGTACGACTCAATGGTGCAGACCAACACGGTGCAGGGCCCCGGCGGTGAAGCCGGCGTGATCCGCATCAAGGGCACCGGCAAAAGTGCTGGAGCGGCGCACCATCAGGGATTGCTCGGTAAGTTAGCCGACCTGGTGGCCTCTTCGACCCCCAAAGGTGAAGCGACACTTGCCACCGACAATCAAGATGCAGCGAACCCGGTGGTTGCGCCCAATGCTTCCCACGAGTTTTCAGAGACGGTAAAGGGCGATCGTGGACTGGCGATGGCGCTGGCCGGCAACGGGCGCTGGACCTATCTCGATCCGAAGCTGGGTGCGACGCACGCGGTGGCCGAGGCTGCGCGGAAGGTCGCTTGCACCGGCGCAATGCCGGTGTCGGCTACCAACTGTTTGAACTTCGGGAACCCGGAGAAGCCGGAGATTATGGCGCAGCTCTCGCAGGCGATCGATGGGATTGCCGAGGCTTGCATCGCGCTGGGAACTCCGGTTACAGGTGGCAATGTCTCGCTCTACAACGAGACCAGGGGCGAGGGGATCTATCCGACTCCCGTGCTTGGCATCGTCGGAATTATTGACGACGTAACGAAGGCTGTACCCTCTGCTTTTCGCAAGGCAGGAGATGTGATTCTGTTCCTCTCGGCGTTTCAGGGCGAAGGACGGAATATCGAGCGGGAGTTTGGATCGACCGAATATGCGAAGACGGTGATGCACGAGCTTTGGGGCGCTCCACCTTTGCTGGACCTGACGGAAGAGGCTGCGTTGCACAGGGCGCTTGCGGCCCTTTCTGCGAAGGGTTTGCTGGCTTCGGCGACAGACATCTCGGATGGCGGCGCGGCGGTTGCGTTCGCGAAGGCTTGTTTTCCGCGCGAGCTAGGAGTTCGAGTGTCGATGAATGTCTCAGAGAGCGAGCCGTTCGCGCTGAAGGAGCGCTTCTTCAGCGAGATTGGATCTTCGGTGATCGTCTCTGCAGATCCGGAGCGGGTAGAAGCGATTCGGACCGAGTTGGCAGCGCATCCAAAGATGTGGATGGCTTCGCTGGGCGAGGTGACCGCAGGTAACTACGAGTGCGTGATCAATGGGAAGAAAGTTATTGATGAACCAATCGCTGCGCTGAAGGGATCGTGGACGGGCGCGCTGGAAGAACAGTTGGCCGCAGAGGTGGTGACGGCATGAGCGATCTTCTGGTTGAGGATGAGTTGGTGGTAGAACGGGAAGTCGCAACAGTGCTTCAGAAAGACAATCAAAAGAGACTAGCGACGCAAGAAGCAGAGATAGACGAAGAAGACGGTACGCCGTTCGACAAGCTGCGTGAAGAGTGTGGGGTGATGGCGATCTATAACCATCCCGATGCAGCCCGGATGACATACTGGGGGCTCTACTCCCTGCAACACCGCGGGCAGGAGTCGGCGGGCATTGCCACCGCGGATGGGCAGCAGGTTAACGACATCAAAGGCATGGGGCTGGTGTCGGAGATCTTTACCGATGACGTGCTGGCGAAGCTGCCAGGCCACATTGCGATTGGGCATACACGTTATTCGACGACGGGTGACTCGGCGCTGCTGAACGCGCAGCCTATCTCGGTGGAGAGCACGAAAGGTTTGATTGCGATTGCGCACAATGGCAACCTGATCAACCTGGGAACGGCGAAGGAGCGGCTGGAGCGCGATGGCGCGATCTTCCAGACCACGTCAGACTCCGAGATCATCATTCAGTTGATTGCGCACTCCACGAAGAACACTCTGATCGATTGTATGGCTGAGGCGCTGACGCAGGTGCAGGGCGCGTTTTCGATTGTGATGATGACGCGGAACCGCATCTTTGCGGCGCGCGATCCGCATGGTTTTCGGCCGCTGGCCATGGGGCGGATTGAAGGCAAGGACGGTGCACCGGATACGTTTGTCTTCGCGAGTGAGACGTGCGCGTTCGACCTGCTGCATGCGAAGTACGAACGTGATGTGAAGCCGGGCGAGCTGGTGATGGTGTCCGAAGATGGCGTGACGAGCCGCTACTTCAACACAACGACGGAGCAGGCGAGCTGCGTGTTCGAGCATGTTTACTTTGCGCGTCCTGACTCGAAGATCTACGGGCGGTGGGTGCAGCAGTCGCGCGAAGAGATGGGACGACAGCTGGCTCGGGAGTCGGGTGTGCCGGCGGATTTGATTGTGCCGGTGCCGGACTCGGGCGTGACAGCGGCGATTGGGTACGCAGCAGAGTCAGGGATACCGTTTAACTTTGGACTGATTCGAAATCACTATGTGGGACGCACGTTCATTCAGCCCGAACAGAGGGTGCGGGACTTCGGCGTGAGGATGAAGCTTAATCCGATGCGAAACCTGCTGGAAGGCAAACGCGTTGTGTTGATCGATGACTCGATCATTCGCGGCACGACGTCGAGGAAGATTGTGAGGATGGTACGGGCGGCCGGGGCAACGGAGGTGCATCTGCGAATCTCTTGCCCGCCGACGATCTCGCCTTGTTTTTACGGGGTGGATACGCCTTCCAAGAAGGATTTAATTGCGGCAAATAAGTCGATTGCTGAGATCTGCGCGTTTGTGGAAGCGGATTCGCTGGCGTACCTGAGCCTGGTAGGGCTGACGCACGCATGTACGAAGGGAGAACCGGTGGATGGGCTGTCACCGGGGAGCTTCTGTACGGCTTGTTATACGGGGGACTACCCAACGCAGTGGGTGGATGTGTCGGAGATTCTGCCAGCAGTGACTACGGCGTAAAGCTAGCGAGTCCGCTGGCCGAAGGGGCAGCCGAGAATGACTTCAATTGAAAATTGATAATAGAATTGCAATAGCGTTTATACACTGAACGACCTCGCTTCACGAAAGAGTCTTCTCCAATGAACTCCTCGTTGCGCGTTTCAATTTTTTCTGCAGATAATCTTGGCGTGTGGGCCTCTGCTCTCTGCGTGGTGCATTGTGCTGTAACTCCGGTTTTGATCTCGATGTCGGTGGTGATGGCTCGCTTCCTCCCAGGGGAGGAGAGGACGCATCGTACGCTGGCGTTGGGTGTCGCCGTTCTGGGTGCGATGGCGCTGGTAAAGGGGTTTCGCACGCATGGGCGCAGACGCATTCTCGGACTGATGGCACTTGGGCTGGGTTTCATCTTCGCCGGAGCGTTCTTTGGCGGGAGGCTACCTTCGCATGGGTCCGAGGTGGCGGTGACGATGACCGGGAGCGTGCTGATGATCTGCGCGCACCGGATGAATCACACGTTTTGCAGAGCGTGCAGGCGGTGTTCGCACTCGGACAAGGGAGTCTGTTGACGCCTCTCGAACTGCCCTTTATGCCTTGACGGTCTGGAGGTAGGCGAAGTTTTCTTTGAGGCTGTCGAGGATCGGAAGGGCCGTGTCGTCCTGATCGACATAGGCGTAATGGATGCCCTGCTTGTGGGCCTGGGCGAAGATGGCGGTCCAGTTTAGGCTTCCCTTGCCTAACTCGGTGATGTGCTTGGCGGTGGGTCCCATTACGAAGCCGGTGGGGGCGTTGGCGATGCGGTCTTTGAGGTGAAGGAGACGAACACGGTTGGCGTAGCGGGTCAGCATAGTGAGTGGATCCTGGCCGGCCTGGGCCAGCCAGTACATGTCTAGCTCGAGTTTTACGAAGGCGGGATCGGTGTGCTTCATGAGCTCGTCGAAGCCTGTGGAGAGGCCTTGCGGGGCGAACTCGTAGCAGTGGTTATGAAAGGTGAACTGCATGCCTGTACCGTGGATGCTTTGGGCCCAGGTATTAAAGTCGGCGGCGGCTTTGTGGAAGCCTTCGAGGTTCCATTGCTCTTTCGGGATCATGGGGCAGACCATATACTCGAGGCCGAGCTGGTGGGCGTAGTCGATCTTGGTGGGGACGCTGGCGTAGTCGAAGTGGGCTGAGACGAGTCCAAGCCCGGCGTCGGAGACAATGCGGCGGAGCTCGGGCGCGGGGTGAGTGTAGACAATGGGAAAGAGTTCGATCTGGGTGTAGCCGATCTGCTGGATAGCGCGGAGGATGCCTGGGAGATCCTGCGGAGCCTCTTTCCGGACCATGTAGAGCTGGACGCCGTAGGCGAAGGGAGCGTCGGCGGCGAAGGCGGTGGGGAGTCGACCCAGGGTACAGCCAGCGGCGGTGGCGAGGGCAGAGAGACGGAGGAAGTCGCGGCGGGTGGGCATGATCGTTGCTCCTGGGTTCTTCGAGCTAAGGTGTTTGCGGTCCAGCTGTCTAGCGGTTTTCAGCTTCGGTGGGTGCTTGCCAAGGATTGGGAGCAGCGATAGGAGCGGGCTCTGCGCATGAAAGAAAACTTTAGTTTGGTGGTCGGACCTTTGTCAAAACGCCGGGCCCGATATCCTCGTTTTGTAGCGCGGATTGCCTTCGAGCCGATTTTTCCGCGTAGGAGCGAAATCAGACGGGCTCGATATCCATGAAGAGGTAGTCCATGGGCCAGCCGGGCTTGACGCCATGCTGCCGAACGAGGGTGGAGAGCTGCGCGTAGTGGCGAATCCCGTGGAGGAGGAGGTGAAAGAGGATGGTTTTGCGAGCAGAGCGAGCCGGCCCCATGGCGCGGGTAGAAAACTCGATTGCTTCGTCCCAATTCATTTCAGAGTCGAGAAGCTTGCGGAGGAGCGCAAGGGTACGATCATGGGTGGCGTAGATCGCTTCGATGGAATCGTAGGGAACGTTGGCGTAGTCGGTCGCGGGCTGGTCTGCGAGGCGTTCGGCAAAGCGGAGCTCTACGGCTACGATGTGCTGGAGGAGTTGAGCTACGGTCTGGACTCCCATGATGTCGCATGGGATGGTAAGAAGTTCAGGATGGCGGGTTTAGAAGGCTGCGCCATCCGGTAGAGGTTTTTTCAACCCAGTCGATGAGGTCGTTAGCAGTGAGAGCAGGTTCGGTCATGGTTTTCACCCCCTGTTCTATTTTGCAATAGTTGCCTCAAAGGGTTGTTCACGACGGGGCTCACGGTATTTTTCGGCGATTTTGAGAATCTTTAAGACGTGGAAAAGCAGATTCTTCCGCCATGCTGTAGAACGAGAACGGAGGCAGTAGTGACAACGAAGGAAGGGTTCAAGCAGCTGCTAGCGCAGGGCGCGGTGGCCGATGTCGCGGCGGAATTGCATGCCTTCGAAGGAGATCTTTGCGAGTTCGGAGTAAGCCTTGTCGAGGGCAGTCTGGAGGTCGGGCGCGGCGGCGGAGATCGCCAGGACGCGGCCTCCAGCGGTGACGATCTTTCCGTCTTTGATCGCCGTGCCGGAGTGGAAGATGACTATGTCTTCCTCTTTGGCTTTGTCTCTCGCGTCCCGTATCAGGTTGTCGGGCAGGCCCGAGATGGGCTTGCCGGAGGCATACTTGCCGGGATAGCCTCCACTGGCTGCGACGATGCAGACGCTGGCTCCGGGGCGCATGTTGATGGTGAGCTGATTGGCGGTGGCGTCGATGGAGGCGTTGAAGAGATCGAGGATGTCGGTCTCGAGGCGGAGGAGAATGGCTTCTGTTTCGGGGTCGCCGAAGCGGGTGTTGAACTCAAGGACCATGGGACCGCGCGGGGACATCATGATGCCGCAGAAGAGGATGCCTTTGAAGGGTTCGCCTTCGGAGCGCATGCCGTCGACTACCTTTTGCGCGACGTTGTGGAGGAGCCAGCTGCGCATGGCGGGAGTGGCGATGCCGTCAGTGGAGTAGGCGCCCATGCCGCCAGTGTTAGGGCCGGTGTCGCCTTCGCCGATGCGCTTGTGGTCTTGCGCGGAGGCTATTTCGATGGCGTGAGTGCCATCGCAAAGAGCGAAGAAGGAGAGCTCCTCGCCGGTGAGGAACTCCTCGAGGACAACTGCCTCCTCCGTCGTGCCGAGGAGGGAGCCGCTGAACATCTCGGCTGCTGCGGCTTCGGCCTGAAGGTGGGTCTCGCAGATGACGACGCCTTTGCCGGCGGCGAGGCCGGAGGCTTTGACGACGATGGGGACAGCGAAGCTGGGGAGCTCTTCGCGAACCTGCGCGAGGGTGGTGCAGATGCCGTACTCAGCGGTGGGTATGGCGTGGCGTTGCATGAACTCTTTGGCAAAGGCTTTGCTGGTCTCGAGCTGGGCTGCTCCTTGCGTGGGGCCGAAGACGCGGTGGCCGCGCTTGGTGAGCTCGTCGACGATGCCGATGGAGAGAGGGAGCTCGGGACCGATGACGGTGAGCGCGGGCTGCTCGATGGCGACGATGTTGACGAGTTCTTGGAGGTTGCCGGGGTCGCAGGGGATGCAACGGGCGAGCGCGGAGATGCCGCCGTTGCCGGGAGCGCAGAGGACCTCGGTGACTTGAGGGGATTTGAGGAGAGCCCAGACGATAGCGTGCTCGCGACCACCGCCGCCGATTACCAGAACCTTCATTCGTTGACCTTCATTTGCTGATGCGCTCCTGTGCGTGCGAATTTGCTTCGCAACTTCGAGGCTAGCATCGTCGGAGATGAAGTCAAACCGAGTCGGCTGTAAGCTATTGACCGAGGGAAGAGAATGATTGGCGATGCGGGGCAGTATCAGGAGCTCGTGAAGCTCTATGCAGTCTATGGGGATGACGAGTTGCTGGACCTGGCTCGCGGAATGAGTAACCTTACGGATATGGCGCAGGAGGCTCTGCGCGGAGAGATGTCGCGGCGCGGCCTTAAGGCTTCGTCAGCGCCGGAGCGTGCGGAGCAGAGAGTGCTGAGTGAGGACGATCTGGCGGATCTGCGGGCCTTTGCCGCGCTGGCTCCGGCGGAGTGCGTCTTTGAATACGCCGACGGGCGTGGTGCGGTGGCTGCCTCGCTCGCGCTACGAGAGGCAGGGATTGAATCTATCGTTTTGCAGGGAGATGGATCGCGGATGGACGTGCAGGGGCCTCGCGTTGTGGTCGCTCCAGAGAATGCGGAGGATGCGGCGATACTGTTGTCGCAGCCGTTAGCTGAGCGGTTCAAGGCGGAGGTTGACGAGTCTGCGTCGGAAGAGTTTACGTTGCCAGCCTGCCCGATATGCGGGAGCCATGAGACCCTGCTGGAGGCGGTCGAGCCAGCAAACCGATGGCGATGCGATGACTGCGATCATGACTGGCTGGAGGGCGAGGCTTCGTCAGGGGTGGAGTGATTTTTGATTGAGAGAAACAAGAAGACCCGCGCGAGGCGGGTCTTCTCATGTGCCACGGCGAAAGTACTTTTAGTGTGGCTTTCCTTCTCCACGTGGAGCGGACTGTGGAGCGGGTCTTGATTCGGCCTGCTGCCTGGGTTGAGGTGCCGGACGTGGCTGAGCTTGAGGTGCGGGGCGCGATTGCGCTTGGGGCGCGGGACGTGATTGCGGTTGAGGTGCCGGACGCGGCTGAGCTTGAGGCGCGGGGCGCGATTGTGGTTGGGGGCGCGGTTGCGGTTGATACTGAGGACGAGCTACGTTCTGCGGGGTTGGCTCGGGTCTGCTCTGCGGTGCAGGGCGAACCTGGGGCTGTGGCTGGGGTTGGACAGGACGGGTTTGGGGTTGTGGCTGGACTGGTCGCACCTGCGGTTCGACCGGCTTGGTTTCGGGCTGGGAGGGTCGCATCTGCGGTTGGACCGGTCTGGTTTCGGGTTGAGTGGGTCGTACCTGTGGTTGAACCGGACGAGTCTCGGGTTGCGCGGGACGAGTTTGAGACTGGCCTGGACGGTTGGGTTCGCCGGGCCTCGTGTTGGGCTGACCAGGGTTTGGCTGAGCAGGACGAGTTTCAGGCTGTGTGGGGCGGCCTGGCTGGACGGCTGGCTGACCAGGACGTGCAGGTTGTAAGGATGGCTGGCCAGGGCGGTTGACTTCGCCGGGCCGTGTATTTGGCTGGCCGGCGTTTGGCTGACCGGGTCGCGTTCCAGGCTGGACAGGGCGGCCGGGTTGAACTGCTGGCTGCCCAGGGCGAGCCGGCTGGACGGCGGGCTGGACGGGGCGGTTGACTTCGCCGGGACGAGTGCCTGGTTGGCCCGGACGGTTCTCTGGCTGGCTGGGACGGGCTGGTTGCACGGCTGGACGAGCGACCGCGGCGATAGGACGGGGTGAGGCGACCAGAGCAGGGCGGCCCTTGTTCACGTTGTAGAACTGCTGGCGATTCTGTGCGGCCTCGCGCTGGTACTGGAGTTGCGTGGTCATGGGCGGGACGCGGGGGCCGCGGTTGGCTGCCACCTCGGCTGGCTGCGGACGTACATTGATGCCTCCGCGGCCGCCGTTGTAGGAGACGCGGTTGATGGTTGTGTTATTGACGACGACAGTGCGGTTGTAGACGTTGGTGATGCGCGTGACGTTAACGTTGTTGACCGAGCGATTGTAGTAGAAGTTGCGGCCCTGCCAGTAGCCACCGTGGTAGCCGCTGCCGGTGTAGCCGAAGCCGTAGTTGACGCCGCCGTAGAAGCCGATGTGCGGGCCCCAGAAGCCGCGATGAAGGATGTAACGGCCGCCGAAGAAGCCCCAGTAGCCAGGGGTCCAGAGGGCTCCGTAGAAGGGTGGAGCGCACCATGCTCCGGGGACCCAGTAGTAGCCTACGGGTGCGTATCCCCAGTAGCCGGGCGTCCAGAGGTAGTTGGGCGCAGGGGCTTCGGGCTGCTCGTATTGGGGGAGGGGTGGGGGAGGCTCATTGGCCTCTTCGAGCGCCTGCTGGCCGGCGTCTACCTGAGACTCATCGTAGTTGTTGGGGGCGTTGTAGTCGTAGTTCTGATCATAGTTCTGGTCGTAGTTCTGAACGGGGGGCTGGGCGCTCTGGGCGGCGGTGTAGGCTTCGTTTTGAGGCGGAGAGTCTGCTTGCGGAGCGTACTGCTCGGAGCTTTGCTCGGGCGTGGACTGGGAGCGGATGCCGAGGACTCTTCCCTGCACGGGTTGTGGGGCAGGTGCAGCCTGGGGCTGGCTGTTGTCTACCGGAGCCACGTTGGCATCAGCAGGGTCGGGGCCGGAGTTGTCGGGGATGGCGGCGGGCTCGACGCCTTTGTGACAGCCTGAGAGTGTCACTGTTGCCGCAAGTGATGCAGTGCCAAGTGCCATACCTAGAAAGAATTTGGGAAATGATTTGTACATACTGCCAGTCTCCTCGTACCTGCTGCTGGTATAAACACGAACTTCTTGAATGAGATGCACTTTTCTAAACATTACGGTTTTGCGGCTGATTACGCGATGGCCAATGCCGCGCGTAATGCTGTGGAGTCTGCTAGTTGCGACGCCTTGGACGCGCGCCTGATGCGTTTTGCAATCACCCTATGGTGGGAGGGTCAGGCGCTTTACCGCAACCGGCCGGGACGCAGTAAAATTAGTTTGATGGCAGGCTGTCTTCCCAACACGAAGCGCTTTCGCCACGGTCGCCCTGACCGCGGTCGCTGCTAGTTCGACCCCTCCCCTGAAAACTTGATAGGCTTCAGCCGTCGCCGTCTGCGGTTCGAAGATGTGACCACGGCCCCAACCATCGCGCTTCCAAGAGCGCGCCTCGGAGAAGATACCATGCCGACCCAATCGCATCCTGATTCGTTCAAGAGCTTGTCCACACTCGCTGTAGGGAAGACCACGTACGACCTGTTTCGACTGAAGGCGCTGGAGGGGACGGGCATCGATCTTGGCCGACTTCCCTTCTCGCTGCGAATTCTGCTGGAGAACCTGCTGCGGCATGAGGATGGCCGCACTGTGACTGCGGAAGACATTCAGTTTCTGGCTTGCTGGGATCCGAATGCGGAGCCTTCGCGAGAGATTGCGTACATGCCGGCGCGGGTGCTGATGCAGGACTTTACCGGCGTGCCTGCGGTTGTCGATCTGGCTGCGATGCGGGATGCCATGAAGACGCTGGGGGGTGATCCGGAGAAGATCAATCCGCTGCAGCCGGCGGAGTTGGTGATCGACCACTCGGTTCAGGTGGATGAGTTTGGAACACAGCGGGCGTATGACCTGAATGCGGCGCTGGAGTTTCAGCGGAATCGCGAACGGTATGCGTTTTTGAAGTGGGGGCAGACGGCGTTCGATAATTTTTCAGCTGTACCGCCTGGAATGGGGATCTGTCATCAGGTGAACCTGGAGTATCTGGCGCGGGTGGTGTTTACGACGACGCCGGATGCACAGGGGAAGATCTTTGCTTATCCGGATACGCTGGTGGGGACTGATTCGCACACGACGATGGTGAATGGGCTGGGTGTGCTGGGTTGGGGTGTGGGTGGAATTGAGGCAGAGGCCGCGATGCTGGGACAGCCGGTGAGCATGCTGGTGCCGCAGGTGGTTGGGTTCAAGCTGACGGGCAAGTTGAAGGAAGGCACGACCGCTACCGACCTGGTGCTGACCGTGACCGAGATGCTGCGGAAGCTTGGCGTGGTCGGTAAGTTTGTGGAGTTCTATGGTTCTGGTATCGCGGAGCTGCCGCTGGCTGATCGCGCGACGATTGCGAACATGGCCCCGGAGTATGGGGCTACCTGCGGGATCTTCCCGGTGGATGCGGAGACGCTCAGGTATCTCCGGCTTACTGGGCGCAGCGAGGAGCAGATTGCTCTGGTCGAGGCTTACTACCGCGAGCAGGGCCTGTTTCATACGGCGGACGCAAAGGAGGCGGTGTACTCGGCGACGATTGCGCTGGACCTTGCGACGGTCGAGTCCAGTGTTGCGGGGCCGAAGCGGCCGCAGGATCGGGTTGCGCTGTCGCAGGCGGGTGCAAGCTTCAAGGAGCAGTTGCCTGGGCTGCTGGGGCCGAATGGAAACAAGCATGTGATTCGACAGATGGTGCGGTGGGAGGGTGAGGGTGGGACGGCTTCGGAGTCGGGCGATCTGAGCAGCAGCGTCGGAGCTTCGGCTCCAGTGGTGGAGGCTCCGGTGGTGCCGGTGATTACGATCAGCGATGAGACCATCCCGCAGCTGGAGGCTCCGCATGTGTCGATTCGGAGCAGGTTTGGCGTGGATCCGGATCAGTATCTCGATCACGGATCGATTGTGATTGCGGCTATCACCTCCTGCACGAATACTTCGAATCCTTACGTAATGATGGCTGCGGGCTTACTTGCGAAGAAGGCCGTGGAGAAGGGGCTGAGCACCCCGCCATGGGTGAAGACCTCGCTGGCTCCGGGTTCGCGCGTGGTGACGGACTACTACGTGAAGGCTGGGTTGATGCCTTATCTCGATCAGCTGCGGTTTCAGGTGGTGGGATATGGATGCACGACCTGCATTGGAAACTCCGGACCGCTGCCGACCGATGTTTCGAAGTCGATCGAGGATCATGGTCTGGTCGCGGTGTCGGTGCTTTCGGGGAATCGAAACTTCGAGGGGAGAATTTCGCCGGAGGTGAGGGCGAACTACCTGATGAGTCCTCCGCTGGTGGTGGCCTATGCGCTGGCCGGGCATATCGCGCACAACTTCGAGACGGAGGCACTGGGCCGCGATCTGGATGGAAAGCCTGTCTTCCTGCGCGACATCTGGCCTACGCAGGCAGAGGTCTCGGCGGTGGTGAACTCGTCGATCGATTCGGAGATGTTCCGTCGGCAGTACTCCACGGTTTCGGAGGGCGACAACAACTGGAAGAGCCTGAAGTTTCCGGATGGCGAGACGTATGGGTGGGAGCCGGATTCGACCTATATTCGCAAGGCTCCCTACTTCGATGGAATGCCGGCTGCGCCTGCTCCGGTTGGAGATATCCATGGGGCTCGCGTGCTGGCGGTGCTGGGCGATTCGGTGACGACCGACCACATCTCGCCGGCAGGTTCGATCAAGCTGAATGGGCCTGCTGGGAAGTACCTGACCGAGCATGGGGTAAAGCCCTCGGACTTCAACAGCTATGGGTCGCGGCGCGGCAACCACGAGGTGATGGTGCGCGGCACGTTTGCGAATGTTCGGCTGCGGAACAAGCTGGCTCCGGGGACCGAGGGCGGTGTGACGCGGCTGCTGCCGGAGGATGTGCCAATGTCGATCTACGATGCGAGCGTGGAGTATGCGAAGCGCGGAACACCGCTGGCGATTCTTGCGGGCAAGGAGTACGGCTCGGGGTCTTCGCGCGACTGGGCGGCGAAGGGGCCGCGATTGCTGGGGATCAAGTTTGTGATCGCCGAGAGCTATGAGCGGATTCACCGGTCGAACCTGGTCGGGATGGGGATTCTGCCGCTGCAGTTCCTGCCGGGCCAGAACGTCGAGTCGCTGCATTTGACCGGCGAGGAGTTGTTTGCGATCGGGGATGCGCCGGGTCTGTTGAAGGCGATGCTCGATGGCAAGTTCTCCGATGGCAAGGTGGTGACGGTGTTCGCGGAGTCCGATCTGGGGAAGACAATCGAGTTCTCGGCTACGGTGCGCATCGATACGCCACAGGAGATTCTGTACTACCAGAACGGCGGGATCCTGCAGTACGTGCTGCGGCAACTGGCGGGGAAGGTTCCGGCCTCGGCTTAGCTGTCGGTACTACGGCTTCTCCTTTCTCCCTATCTTCAGGTGGAGAGGGGTCCCCCCTCCCCCCCATATTACCGGGGGCTAAAACACCTGTATTCAACAACCTACAGATGGTCATGGTCTGCAAAAATTAGATAACAAAGGGGTTGCGTGCAGAATCCTTGTTATCAACAAGTTAGAGCAATTTCCCTGTTACCGGGGGAGTGGAGGATTTATCGCAGCGCATCGACTCACCTGTACCCACAGGGAAATTGCTCTAACCCCGGAGGAGTCTATCCCTGCGGGGCTTGTTTGTTTTTGATCTCTGTATCAAGTGTAGCGAATGGAGTGAAACTAAAGTGCCAAGTTTGGGAGAATCTATCTAGTTTGTTATGTGTGGGTTAATGAGTTTTTGAGAGGTTTGGGGCTTGACAGGATTCTGTGGAGGAGCTGGCGCGGCAGAACGAACAATCACACCTCCTGCAACGCTCACTGTCGAGTAAAGCAACATAGCCTTGCGTCTTACGCCGAAGTTCTATATAAGAGGTTCGCCCGCGCTCGACCGGATATCTAAAGCGCGTGGCTCGAGCAGCCTGCTCGGTGGGTCCAACCGTCCTCTTTGTGCCAAAAGAAAAAGGTTAATCAGGAGGCATCATGAAATTTCAGGGATTCCTGAGTCGCACGTCTCGCTTTGTCCTGTGCCTGACGGCATCGTATGCTCTACCCCTCTACGCTGCTCCCCAAACCCAAACCCCTTCGGTAACCCGCGCGGCCCTCGACCCGTCGCTGGTCGATGACCGTGGGGCGAACGCTCACTTTGTTGAGCAGGAGGCTGAGAATGCCGTGACCGACGGCACGATCATTGGCCCCTCCCGGGCCGCATACACGCTTCCCGCCGAAGCGTCGGGTCGCGCAGCGGTCCAGCTCCTCCCCGGACAATATGTCGAGTTCACCCTGCCCAAAGCGGCCAATGCCATTACGGTGCGTTACAGCATCCCGGATGCGCCAACCGGCGGAGGTATTACGGCACCGCTCGACGTCTCAATTAACGGCCGTTCCGTTGTCACCATGACGCTGACCTCGCAGTACGCCTGGCTGTATAACCAGTACCCGTTCTCGAATGATCCGAACGCCGGCCTGTTGTTTCCCGATCAATATATTACCGAGTGTGCCTGCGTACCGTCGGCCACGACCCCGCCGCCGGTCATCACCATACCGTTCCGACCGAACCACTTCTACGACGAACAGCGTTTGCTGCTCGGTCACAGATACCAAGCGGGCGACAAGATCCGCCTCACTGCTCCGGCCTCGAGCAATGCCGCCTGGACAGTCATTGACTTGCTTGACTCCGAGCTGGTTGGCCCCCCGCAGCACCGCGACGAGCCTGCCGTGAACGTGCAGCGGTTCGGTGCCGATCCGACCGGGCAGCGCGATTCGGCGGACGCGTTTGACACAGCGATCGCATTCGCGAAGGCCTGGCACCGCGAGGTCTACTTGCCGCCAGGCACCTATCAGGTGAACCGCCATATTCTCGTTGACAACGTCACGATCGAAGGTGCCGGTAGCTGGTACACGATCGTCAAGGGACACCAGGTGACCCTGAGTACTCCTTTGCCAGATGGCTCGGTGCACACCGGCGTCGGTTTCTACGGCAAGTACGTTGCCGACGGTGGCAGCTCGAACGTCCATCTCTCCGGCTTCGCCATCGAGGGTGATGTCCGGGAGCGCATTGATAGCGACCAAGTAAACGGCATAGGCGGCTCGTTGAGCCATTCGACGATCGAAGGGCTCTACATCCATCACACCAAGGTGGGCATGTGGTTCGATGGCCCGATGTCGAACCTAAGAGTCCGCAACAATGTCATCGCGGACCAGATCGCCGATGGAATCAACTTCCACACCGGCGTCACCAACTCGGTGGTGGCGAATAACTTTGTTCGCAACACCGGGGACGACGCCCTGGCTATGTGGTCGGATAAGATTGAGGACGCCAACAACACCTTCGATCACAACACGGTGCAGACACCGGTGTTAGCCAACGGCATCGCGCTCTACGGTGGCACGGACAACACCATTTCGAACAACCTGGTGGCCGATCCGATCCGCGAAGGCAGCGGATTACAGGTTGGTTCTCGCTTTGGAGCTCAGCCGTTCACGGGGAGCTTATGGATCACGAACAACACTACGGTTCGGTCTGGCCCGTTTGAGCTGA
Organism: Edaphobacter lichenicola; assembly: GCF_014201315.1. Taxonomy (NCBI): domain Bacteria; kingdom Pseudomonadati; phylum Acidobacteriota; class Terriglobia; order Terriglobales; family Acidobacteriaceae; genus Tunturiibacter; species Tunturiibacter empetritectus. The sequence continues at coordinate 353,409 of NZ_JACHDY010000005.1, read as the reverse complement.
ACTGGAACATCGGCCTGGGCGCGATCTGGATCTACGCGTTGGAGGGGAGCATTAACGTGGACCTTGAGGTGGTCGGCAACAGCTTTCTTGATAACACCTACAACGCGATCATGCTGGTCAGCGATTTCCCCGTAAAAGACCTGTACACGATCACGAACGTGCACTTCAAGGATGACCGGGTTGACGGCACGGGCACCTCGGTGGTCAGCGCACGGGTGGCCGGTTCGGCATCCTTCGAGAACGTGGAGGCCCGCAACGTAGGCGCCGTTGGCGTCAATAACTGCGGTTCGTTCCACTTCACTCCGGCCGGGTCGGAGTTTACGTTGGTCGATCTCGGCGGCAACGTTGGCGGCGGCACTACCGGACCCTGGCTGGCCCCGTGGGAGCTGCCCAATACTATTACCTGCGACGACCGTCCACCGGTCGTTCCACCACCACCGCCTTCTCCCTGGGTTACGCCCTAGTAGTACGCAGCGGAAAGATGTTCTGTTCAACCCCGATTCCCCACGTCCTTACGAACTTTGAGACGTGGGGATCGGTGTTTTTCTGGCGATCGTTTCAGTATGAGTAGGCCGCATCCGCCACAAGGAGCCCCAAGTTGGGCCGCCACCACCAAAGATCGCTACCACGGCTCAATCACTGCGTATGCCTGGGAGTGGCTGATGTAGATCCACTGAAAGAGCACCGTTGGTAGCAGCCCATCTTCTTGCAGCTTTGGTACATCTCTCCCTGTGTCTATCGGTGTGACAAATGGGATCCGGTGAAACGAATGCGTGCCAACCTGAATATCCGGCGCCATCAGGACGGCAAACCTCCGTTTCACTCCCTTGCCGTCGACTCTCGTCAGAACAGCATTCTTCGACAGATCCACGGGCAGTAGGGCGCTGTTAAACAACAGTGGGGCGTTGCTGCCTGAGTCAAGAATCAGATGGAGATCCCGAGCATTGACGCCGGATACTCTCACGGTAATCACGGATCGTTCCGTAAAGGGTGGGCCTTCGTCCGACTTCGCTGCTTTTATCAGCGCGATATGTTCGCCCTTCACCTTCTGCTGTAGACGCTTTCCGTCGTCGAGGCAAAGAACGCCATGGGCGTAGTCCAGCAGCATATCGAAGTGTCCTAAAAAGTTGGAGCCGAGAATTCCCCGGATATTCTTGTCGGCTACCTGCAACTGTCGCAAGTCCCCTACCACCGCGAGCGCACTGGCAACGGCCTGGGAACCTGCCTCCAACAGATCGAGTCGAATCAGGTTGTCCCGCTCATAGACCCCCGCTCCGATCACACCGGCGGTCCCCTCGGTCGAGAGATGGAGCTCGGTTTGGAGCGCCGGATCAATTGTGGTGACCTGAGCGCCGGTATCGACCACCATGTCGTATGGACCGCTGTGATTGATCTTCACCGGAACGACGACCAGTGAGCGCTCTATGACGCGCACGTGTAGACTTGCCACATTTCCCGGGCATTGTGCTCTTGCGTGTAGCAAAGGAATGAGGGGCAGAGTGAGTGCGAGTACCTTGAACTTGAACATCGGAGATCACCTCAGCCGGATCGGCTGGGTGAAACTCTCCTCGCATTCGTCTGCATGGTCGTGATCGGAACGTGATGCTTCTCGGAGAGGGGGTGATGCGTTTGTGATGGACCATAAGTATCGTGTTTTCAGGTTCGGAGGGGTCGAGGTCCGTGAGCGCGAGTTCACCGTGACGAGAGAAAACGAGGTGTCACGCGTCGAGCCGAAGGCGTTTCGCTTACTCCTCTTTTTTCTTCACAACCCGGGCAGGCTTATCACGAAAGATGAGCTTCTGAACGCGGTTTGGAGCGAAGCGGCGGTCACCGACAACTCACTCACCCGCAGCGTTGCGGTTTTGCGGCGGGTACTGGGGGACGACCCCGCGGCGCCACGATTTATCGTCACGGTGCCGACAGTGGGATATCGATTTCTTCCCCCGGTCGAAACCTCGGACGACGATGTTCTTGGCAACTTAGAGCAACTTCCGGCTGCAGTGCCGGGCAGGTCTGATTCTTCCGGAGCCGTCCATTCTTCTGTCTCCTGGTTCCGTCGGTGGTCGCTCGTAGCAGCCGCTCTTCTTCTGCTCGCCGTCGGACGCGCTCTATGGTCGCGAAGACAAGCATCTCAGACAGAACTTGGCGAGTCGCAACTTACTCGACATTCTTCCGATAACCCACTCTCCGGGGTTGCGATCTCTCCCGACGGCAAATATCTCCTCTTCGGTGACATCACCGGAGTGCACATCACACTGCTGCGGACCGGTGAGGTGCGTGACATCGAGCGGCAGTCCGAGCCTGAGGAGAGACAAATCAATTGGAGTTTTCAATGGTTTCCGGATGGTTCGCAATTCCTCGTTAACGAGTTTGGAGGAGACGGTCATTCTGTGATCTGGCAAGGCTCTGTTCTGGCGGGCAAACTAAAAAAGGTTCGCGATAACGCCATCGCGTGGACGCTCTCTCCTGATGGCTCCTCCATCGTTCTTACAAAAGCCACGCGCATCAACGGCCCGATGTCTGAGCTATGGCTGATGGACACGAAGGGGAATGACCTGCGAAAGCTTGACGACGCCGGCGAAGCGAACGCGTTCGGCTTTGTTCAGTGGTCGCCTGACAGCGATCGCATCGCGTACCTCAGATATGCAGGAAAGTCGGGACAATTCCAGATCTCGATGGAAACTCGAGAGCTCAAAGGCGGGCCTCCGGTAACCCTTTTGTCTGACAACGCACTGCGGAGCCTCTACTGGTTGCAGGATGGGCGGCTACTCTACGTCCTCGGTGAAAGCGACCGAACGGGAGAGACCTGCAACTACTGGGTTGCGCGCCTCAACAAGACCGAGGGCACCTTCTCAGCCGCGCCGAAGCAGTTGACGCATAATACGGGCTTCTGCGTCGACACCACGTCCGCGACATCGGACAGTAAGAAGCTTGTATTTCTGAAGAGATCATTCGAGGTCAGCGTCTATGTCGCCGGTTTCGAACCCGGCACAAAACGGATCAGTCCTCCCAGGCCCCTTACCTCGACCGAAGGACAGGAATGGCCCGTGGCATGGACCCCCGATAGCCGGGAGGTTGTCTTTGCGTCTAATCGCGGCCCGAAGATGGGTTTCTTTCGATACCCCTTTACGGGCGGTGAGGTCACACCGATTGTCACAGGTATCGAATCGGCCGGGCTGGGGAATCTAATCGGACGTGTCACTCCTGACGGCGCGTGGCTCTTGTACGAACCATTTCCGGCTGGCTACGTCCCCGGTACCTCCATGGATCTGAAGAAAGTAGCAATGGCAGGAGGCACGCCGCAGGTGATTCTTCGGGATGCCCTGTTCGATACCCCAAGTTGCGCTCTGGCACCATCACGGCTCTGCGCCATTGCCACGGTGGCTAAAGATCAACTCGTCTTCTGGAGTGTTGACCCCGTCGCGGGCCGGGGACCCGAGCTGGGGCGATTCAGAGTGGACTGGAAGTCCGATTATGGCTGGGCCCTCTCACCAGACGGCACCCGAATCGCGATCCAGCGCCGGGACGCCCCTGAGATCTACGTGCTTTCGATAGAAACACACACCATGGAGACCATCACCGTCAAGGGTTGGACTAACGGGATCTCTCTTGATTGGACCGCCGATGGCTCAGGATTTTTCATATGTACTCTTCAACCTCGGGCCGTCCTGCTCCATGTCGATCTCGAAGGAAATGCAACTCCACTCTGGGAGCCCAAGGGAAGCAATACAACCTGGGCGCTCCCATCTCCAGACGGCCAGCACATCGCGATGCCCTCGGCCGCCGTAAACAGCAACGCCTGGATGATCAAACTGTTTTAGACCGGCGCATCTGCATTTCTCGCGCAACGATTCCGTGTCATACTCCGCTCCGTCCCCAGGCCGGGTTCGTTCTCAATTGGTCCAGGGATCGGCGTTGGACTGGCAGCGGCAAACGGCAGGTTTCTCCAACTATGCGGGACAAACGGCCGTCCCTCGCCGGTCGAAATGACAGATCTTCAGTCGTACTCTATGTCGATACTGCCCAGGGCTGCTAAGGAGTTGACTGCTCGGCCTATAATGAACTATGGCAATCGCTCCTCCGGCCTCTTCGCAGGCTGGCCCGCAGACGAAGCCGCACGACGAACCGAAGAGCCAGCCGGATGTGGAACATACCGATACGGGGATCGAGCTGGAAGCAGCTCTTCCGGTCGCGGAACCACCGGTTGGATCGGACACGACGTCTCGCGTGAAGAAGAAGAAGTCTGCGGCGCCTGATGCCTCGGCGCTGGTGATTGCGGGCGTGGAGGAGTCTTCGGCGAGCCACCTGACGGGCAGTTCGGCGAAGGATATCCATGCGGTGGATGCGAAGTTTCACCGGCTGCTGGAGACGGTGCATGAGAACCGGCCGGCGGATGATCTGGAGATTATTCGCGGCGCCTGGGTGTTCTGCTTGCAGCAGCATGAGGGACAGAAGCGGGCGAGCGGCGAGCCTTACATTATTCATCCGCTGGAAGTGGCGCAGGTGCTGGCGGAGCTGAAGATGGATTCGACTGCGATTGCGGCTGGGTTGCTGCATGATGCGGTCGAGGATACCGATGTTACGTCTGCTGAAATTGCGAAGCGGTTTGGCGACCAGGTGGCGCACATCGTCGAGGGCGTGACGAAGCTGGAGAAGATCAAGTTTGCGAATCGCGAGGATCACCAGGCGGAGAATATTCGCAAGATGCTGCTGGCGATGGTGACCGATGTTCGAGTGGTGATCATCAAGCTGGCGGACCGGCTGCATAATATGCGAACGCTTGAGCATTTGAAGCCGGAGAAGCAGCAGAAGATTGCGCGGGAGACGCTGGATATCTATGCTCCGCTGGCGCATCGGCTGGGCATGGGCAAACTGCGCGGCGAGCTGGAGGATCTGGCGTTTCGGTATACCGATCCTTATGCGTATGAGCAGGTGTCGACTGAGGTGGACGCGCTGCGCGGGAAGGGCGAAGAGTTTCTTCAGAAGATTGTGAAGCAGCTTGAGGCGAAGCTGAAGGAGTTCAAGATTCAGGGGCGGGTGGAGTCGCGGATCAAGCGGCTGTATTCGATTCAGCAGAAGCTGGTGGATCAGAAGATTCCGGTTGATCAGGTCTATGATCTGCTGGCGATTCGGGTGATTTGTAACTCGGTGCAGGACTGCTATGCGCTGCTGGGGTTGTTGCACTCGATCTGGCGGCCGGTGCCGGGCAGGATTAAGGACTTTATCGCTATGCCTCGGCCGAATCTTTATCAGTCGCTGCATACGACGCTGATCGCGGAGGGGGAGCATCAGTTCGAGGTGCAGATTCGTACGGAGGATATGCATCGCGTTGCGGAGGAGGGCATCGCGGCGCACTGGAAGTACAAGGCGTCCGACAACGTAAGCGCGAAGGATGAGCAGAGGCTGGCGTGGGTGCGGCAGTTGATGGAATGGCAGCGGGAGATGACCGATCCCAATGAGTTCATGTCGACGCTGAAGATCGATTTGTATCCGGAGGAGGTCTACACCTTTACTCCGAAGGGCAAGGTGGTGGTGCTGCCGAAGGATGCGAGCCCGATTGATTTTGCTTATGCGATCCACACCGAGGTGGGGAATACGACGGTGGGCGCGAAGGTGAATGGACGGATTGTGCCGCTGCGAACGAAGCTGCGGAATGGGGATATTGTCGAGATTTCGACGCAGGCTGGACATGCTCCGAGCCGCGACTGGCTTAGCTTTACGAAGAGCTCGCGGGCGCGGAACAAGATCAAGCACTGGCTGAATGAACATCAGCGGGAGCGCGCGATCGAGATCGGCAAGAAGCTGCTGGACCGCGAGGCGAGAAAGTACAAGCTGGCACTGGGCAAGTTTCATGAGGCCGACTACGACAGGGTCGCCAGTGAGTATGGGCTGGGGACGCAGGCGGAGCTGCTGGCGGGTGTTGGGTTTGGGAAGTTTTCGGCGCGGCAGGTTCTGAATAAACTGGAGCCGGGTTCGACGATGTCGGCGGAGCCTGCGTTGCCGGAGGGTGGAGTCGGCAATGTGGTTGGGCAGATGTCGGAGGCGGTGAAGCGAGTCTTCTTCGGGAAGGGTTCGGACTCGCTGCAGGTGGAGGGGCAGGACGATCTGCTGGTGTACCGGGCGCGTTGTTGTAACCCAATTCGCGGTGAGGAGATTGTGGGGTATGTGACGCGGGGCAAGGGCGTGGCGGTGCATGCGCGAAGCTGTCCGAATGTGCAGAATTTGTTGTACGAGTCGGATAGAAGGATTCAGGTGGAGTGGTCGCCATCGCCGACCGAGCCGGGAACGAATAAGGCGCAGACGTATCCGGTGAAGTTGACGGTGTTGTGTGATGACCGGGCGGGGATGCTGAAGGAGTTTACGGCGATCATCTCCGACGATGGGACCAATATTCGCAGCGTGGATACCAAGCCTTTGCCGGATGGCCAGGTGATGGTGGACTTTGTGGTGGAGACGGTGGATGTGAGGCACCTGAACAAGCTAGTGCAGAATCTGCGCAAGGTGCCGGGGGTTCGGGATGTGCAGAGGGTGCAGAAGATCTAGGTTCGCGGCGCAGGGTTGCAGAGGCGGTGAGCAGGATGTATGGTTGATAGCAAGATGATTCTTCAGTCCAGCCGAATTTCGTTTATTCTCCGCTATTGGCGCTCAATAGCGGCCTCGGCGGAGTAGCTTCATCTGAGAGATATCTGTAACTTCAGTTGATTCGACATCCATACGAGCCGCGACCTTCCAAGTCGCGGCTTTTGTTTTGTGCAAGGCGAGATTCGAGGAGAGGCCGATGAGTGCAGGTTCGAGTGCAGGGACGACTATAGGTGCGGCGGTGGCGGGGCGGTTTGGCGTGTATGGCGGGAGGTATGTGCCGGAGACGCTGATGGCGGCGCTTGAGGAGCTGGAGGAGGCGTATGCGCTGGCTCAAAAGGATGCAGCGTTTCAGGCTGAGCTGGATGACCTGCTGCACCACTACTGTGGGCGGCCTACTCCGCTCTACTTTGCGAAGAGACTGACCGGGCAGTTGGGTGGGGCGAAGATTTATTTGAAGCGCGAAGATCTGCTGCATACCGGCGCACACAAGATCAATAACGCGCTGGGCCAGGGGCTGCTGGCGCGGAGGATGGGGAAGCAACGGATTATTGCGGAGACGGGCGCGGGGCAGCATGGGGTGGCGACGGCGACGGTCTGCGCGTTGCTGGGTCTGGAGTGCGTCGTCTATATGGGTGAGGAGGACATGCGGCGGCAGGAGCTGAATGTGTACCGGATGCGGCTGCTGGGGGCGGAGGTGCGTGGAGTTTCGGCGGGGTCGGCTACGCTGAAGGACGCCATCAACGAGGCTATGCGGGACTGGGTGACGAATGTTCGGACGACCTACTACATTCTCGGCAGTGCGCTGGGGGCGCATCCTTATCCGACGATGGTTCGGGACTTTCATCGCGTGATCAGCCGTGAGGCGCGGGCGCAGATGCTGGAGCAGGAGGGGAAGCTGCCTACGGCGATCGTTGCCTGCGTGGGCGGCGGCTCGAATGCAATTGGTGCGTTCTATGAGTTTTTGCCGGATGCGAATGTGCAGTTGATCGGTGTTGAGGCTGGCGGGCGAGGGACGGCGCTGGGAGAGCATGCGGCGCGGTTTCAAAAGGTAGGCGGCGGCTTGCCGGGCGTGCTGCAGGGTACGTACTCGTATGTGTTACAAAATGATGCCGGCCAGGTGAGCAGTACGCACTCGGTCTCTGCCGGGCTGGACTATGCGAGCGTGGGTCCGGAGCACGCGATGCTGCATGATTCCGGGCGGGCGAGCTATGTTTCGTGCTCGGATGATGCGGCGTTGAAGGCAACGGTGACGCTGTCGCGGACGGAGGGGATTCTGCCTGCGCTTGAGAGTGCTCATGCGGTTGCGGAGGCAATTCGACTGGCGCCGACGATGGCGAAGACGGATGTGTTGATGGTGAATCTGTCGGGACGTGGCGATAAGGATATGGGGATTCTCCGGAAAGAGTTGAGCCTGGAAGGAGCGAAAGGATGAGTCAGGTATTGCACCCTTACTTTTGCCTTAGTGGAAAGTTTGACCCCAATGAAATTACTCGCCTTCTCGAAATCCAGCCGAGCCGGGTGAAGCGAATCGGTGATCCTGGTCCACCGGACGCGATTGGTCCGAGACTTGGAGCGGAATGGTGTTGGCAGCCTGAGGATGACGATTCCGACCACGTTGGCGACCAGCTAGCGTACTTGGCTGGCGCACTGTCGTTGAAGCGTGAGAGAGTCGCCGATCTCTCTAAGAAGTTCTTCGGAACTTTTCACGTCTACAACCAGGTATCGGGGATCAACCGGGATTGGTTCCTTTCTGCAGATACGCTACGACGCATTGCGGATCTTCACGTGGACATTGAGTGCGAGAACATCCGCGTCACGCAAGACGAGGAGGTCAGAAACGATGTCCGTTAGCTTCCGGAAGAAACCTGGGCTTGTTGTCTACCTCACCGCGGGTGATCCGGACCTTGCGACGACGAGGGATATTGCTCTGGCTGCGATTGATAACGGCGCGGATGTGATTGAGCTTGGGGTTCCGTTCAGCGATCCGCTGGCGGATGGGCCGGTGATTCAGCGAGCCAGTGAGCGTGCCGTGGCGCGAGGGGTAAGGCTGACCGACGTGTTGGAGCTGACCAAGGAGTTGCGGGCGGCGCGACCGGCAGCGGGACTCGTGCTGTTCTCTTATCTGAATCCCGTGGTGCGGATGGGGATGGGGGCGTTTTGCGCGCGAGCGGCCGGGGTTGGAGCGGATGGAGTGCTGCTTACGGACATGATCGTCGAAGAGGCGGGGGAGTATCTGGAGGCGATGAAGGCCAACGGGCTGGCACCGATCTTTCTGGCTGCGCCTACGAGTCCGGATGCCCGGTTGAAGGCGATTGCGGGTGTGTCGCAGGGGTTCGTGTATGCGATCTCGCGGGTTGGAATCACCGGGACGCAGCAGAAGGTGGCCGGCGATGCTTCGGAGCTGGTGACGCGGCTGCGGCGGTTTACGAAGCTGCCGATCGCCGTGGGATTCGGGATCTCGAACGCTGAGCATGTGAAGGCGGTGGGGGAGTTCGCCGATGCGGCCATTATCGGAAGCGCTATTGTGGCTCTTATCGAGAAGACTCCACCTGCCGATGCCGCGACTGCGGTTGGGCAGTTCATCGCGGGGTTGAGAGCATGAGGACCGCTGAGTTGTCCGGGCAAAGCGGCGCGATGGGACGTTTATCATTGTCTGTACAAAATACTTTGCAGCGAGCTGCGTTCAGGCGTGGTCGGCTGCACTGCGAGGCGAATGGATGGATATCTCCGACTGGAGACGGAAGATTGATGAGCTGGATGTTGAGATCGTTCGACTCATCAGCCAGCGGGCAGAGGCTGCACGCGCGATTGGCGAGATCAAAAAGACCGCGGACCTGCCGGTCTATGAGCCTCGGCGGGAGCAGGAGGTCTTCGACCGTGTCCGCAAGGCGAATCCGGGACCGTTGGCGGACGCTGAGTTGCTCCATGTCTACGAGCGAATCATTGACGTGATGCGGACGCTACAGCGAAGAGATCTTTAGCTGGCCCGCACGGGAGCCGGAAGTTTGCAATCTGCCGGATTGATTTGTAGCTAATTTTGTTACGTAAAAGAGAGTGAAGCGAAGAAGATGATAGTTGCGATGCATGACCAGGCGACGGAAGAGAATATTCAGCAGGTGATTGAACGGATGGTGGAGCTTGGCTTCAACGTTCACCGGACAACGGGCGCGGTACAGACGATTCTGGCGGGTGTGGGGACGCCGGAACACTTCGACGTCGCCGAGTTCAAGGTGCTGGCCGGCGTCTATGACGCTTATCGGATCTCGTCGCCATACAAGCTGGCGGGGCGGAGCTTCCGGCCGGAGGGAACCACGGTTACGTTTCCGAACGGCGTGGTGGTGGGCGGAAAGGAAGTGGTGGTGATGGCGGGGCCGTGCTCGGTGGAGTCTCGGGAGCAGATCCTGACCAGCGCGAAACAGGTTGCTGCTGCGGGCGCGAAGTTTCTGCGGGGAGGCGCGTTTAAGCCGAGAAGCTCGCCCTACAGCTTTCAGGGTATGGGGCTGGATGGGTTGAAGCTGTTGCGCGAGGTCTCGGATGAGACCGGGCTGCTGGTGATCACAGAGGTGATGGAGATCTCGCAGATTGAGCTGATGCTCCCCTTTATCGACTGCTTTCAGGTGGGTGCGCGCAATATGCAGAACTTCAATCTGCTGCGCGAGCTTGGGCATGTGCGCAAGCCGGTGCTGATGAAGCGCGGGATCTCGGCGACGATTGAAGAGGTGCTGTTGAGCGCGGAGTACATTCTCTCGGGCGGCAACTATAGCCTGATGCTGTGTGAGCGGGGGATTCGGACGTACGAGACTTATACGCGGAATACGATGGATATCTCGGCGATTCCGGTGCTGAAGAAGCTCACGCATCTGCCTGTGCTGGGCGATCCATCGCATGGCGTTGGGATTCGCGATCTTGTGCCGCCGATGGCTCTGGCGAGTGTCGCGGCTGGGGCGGATGGACTGCTGATGGAGATGCATCCGAACCCCGATAAAGCGATGAGCGATGGAGCGCAGAGTTTGTATCCTGAACAGTTACAAAAACTGATGGCGCAGCTGAAGTTGCTGGCTCCAGTGGTGAACAGGGTCATGGCGTAAGGCGAGGATTCGGGCATAATGGAGCGGGTTTTCATCATTGGGACGGGATTGATTGGCGCTTCGACGGGCCTGGCGCTGCGTGCGGCTGGCTTTGGGGGGCGCATCGACGGATGGGATACCAGCCAACTCGAGATGGCGTCCGCAGTGCAGATGGGTGCGATCGACGGCAGGGCGGCGAGCCGCGAGAACGCTCTGGAGCTGGCGAGGCTGGCGGATGTAATTGTGCTGGCGGTGCCGGTACTTGCGATCAAAGACTGGATGCAACAGCTGGCGCCGGTGCTACGTTCGGGGCAGCTGGTGACCGATGTCGGGAGTACGAAGCTCGAGATTGTGGAGTTGGCGCGGGAGTTGTTCCCTGGAGACAGTACGGCTGTTTTTCTCCCTGGACATCCGATGGCGGGCAAAGAGTCCGGAGGGGCTTTGCTGGCGGAGGGAGGACTTTTTGACGGCGCTATGTGGTTGTTCACGCCGATCACGCTCGAGATGACCGCGATGGAGAGAGAGTGGCGCGGATGGATTGGGTGCTTCGGGTCGCGGATGCTGGACATGGATGCGACGCGGCACGACGAGATGTGCGCGTGGGTGAGTCACCTGCCGCAGATGCTCTCGACTGCCCTGTCGGCGCTGCTGGAAGAGAGGTTTGGCGATGCTCCGGAGATTGCGGCGATCGGGGGCCGTGCGCTGCGGGAGACGACGCGGTTGGGAGCGAGCCCGTACAGCATGTGGCGGGATGTCGCGATGACCAACTCGGGGCCGGTCGCGGATACTCTGCTCGCGCTCGAGCAGCGGTTGCAGCATGTGCGGGAGAATCTGCGGACGCCGGAGTTGCGGGATGAGTTTACGCTGGCAAACCGGTTTCGTCAGCGGCGATGATTAGTTTTTTACGCTAGAAGATTGATGTTTGCGAGTTTGAAGAGAGATCATGATGCCTGTGAAGGATTCGATAAGCCAACTGAGTATCAGCCTTGCCGATGTGGCCGCAGCGAGGGAGCGGGTGCGTGAGGCGATCTACTACTCGCCCTGTCCGCACTCGCAGATGCTGTCTGCTCTAACGGGGCAGCAGGTGTATTTGAAGCTGGAAAACCTGCAGATGACGGGCTCGTTCAAAGAGCGCGGGGCGCTGAACCGGCTTGCGCTGCTGACGCCGGAGCAGGCTGCACGGGGGGTGGTCGCTGCCAGCGCGGGGAACCATGCACAGGGCGTTGCCTATCATGCGACGAAGCGGGGGATTCGTGCGCTGATCGTGATGCCGCTGGCGACGCCGCTGGTGAAGGTTACGGCGACGCGGGGATTTGGAGCAGAGGTGGTGCTGCACGGGGCCAACTACGACGAGGCTTGCGAGGAGGCTACCCGACTCTGCGAGGCGGAGGGAATGACGTTTATTCATCCGTTCGACGATGCGATGGTGATGGCGGGGCAGGGCACGATTGGGCTTGAGTTGCTGGAGCAGGTGCCTCAGCTGGAGGCGGTGGTGGTGCCGATCGGCGGCGGCGGCCTGATTGGCGGGATCGCCTGCGCGATCAAAGAGTCGCGGCCCGAGATTCGCGTGATCGGGGTGCAGACGTCCAGATTGCCTTCGATGGTGGAGGCGCGGACGTTGGGTCATCCGGTGACGCTGGAGGCCTCGACCACGATTGCTGATGGTATCGCGGTGCGGCGTGCGGGAGATGTCACGTTTCCCGTGGTCGAGCGGTATGTCGATGAGATTGTCACGGTGGACGAAGATGAGATTGCTTCGGCGATTCTTGTTCTGCTCGAGCGCGAAAAGACGCTGGCCGAGGGTGCGGGAGCGGCGGCGCTGGCGGCGTTATTGCAGAAGAAGACGACGTTGAACGGGGCGCATACCGCGGTGATGGTGTGCGGCGGAAATATCGATGTGACGTTGCTGAGCAGGATCATCGAACGCGGCCTGGTGCAGGATGGAAGGATGATCCGGCTACGGATTCACCTGCTGGATAAGCCCGGGGCGCTGGCGGAGCTGACGCTGTTGATTGCGAAGTACCGCGCGAACATCGTGGATACGCTGTACAACCGGGCGTATTACGGTGTGAACCTGGGCGATACGACGATCGATATCACGATGGAGACGCGCGGGCGAGAGCAGGTAGAGGAGTTGCTGGCTGCGATGACTGCCGGCGGTTACAGGTACAGCCAGGTGGTCTAGCGATCTGGGCTTGGCGTCTGGGCCGGCGCTTTGGCGGTCAGGCCTTTTCGTAGTGGAAGTGAAGCTCCTGCTCGCTCGCTACGGGCTGGCCGTCTTTGGTGGCGGGGTGGAAGGTCCACTGCTGGACGGTTGCGATGACGTTTTCGTCGATGCCGTGACCGAGGCCACTGGTCATCTTGATGTCGGCGATCTTGCCTGTGGTGTCGATGACGATGTCGAGGATGACGTCGCCTTTGGTGCCGCGGGGAAGGGCGGTGAGGTCGGGTTTGGGCGTGGGAAAGTAGCTGAGCAGGGCGATGTTGATGTTGCCCGAGCCGAGGGAGTCGGCGCCTGCGGCAGAGTCTGGCTGGGTGGAGGCTGGGGAGCTGATGTTGGGAGAGGCGGTGGCGTCTTTCGGCTTTTGCGTGGGTGTCGTTGGCAGCGGAGTGGTGGATTGGGCCTGTCTGGGCTGGGTTTTGGGGTTGGGGGCGGAGGTTTGTAGCGGGGCCTTGCCGGGGGAGTACGTCAGCAGGAGATTGGTTCCGTGGGGGCTGCCGGGTAGGCGGATGGGGGCGATCCATGAGGCGCTCTGGTGGATGAGCGCGGCGAGGAGGAGCAGATGGAGGAGGGAGGAGGCCAGGGCGTAGTTCGGCGTGCGGCGTGGAGCTGTGACTGGTTTACCGTTGGTGTCCATGCCTCCTCCTTTCTCTTTTTCTGTCATGTGACCGCGATGCGATTGTGGTTAGACGCGGGTAAAGGTGGTCTGTTGTTTTTCTTCGTGGCGTTCGGCGGCAAGGGCTATGAGGCGGTCGATGAGTTGTCTGTAGGGCATGCCGGTGGCCTCCCATAGCTTGGGGTACATGCTGATGCTGGTGAAGCCGGGCATGGTGTTGATTTCGTTGAGGTAGATGCGGGCGGGTTTTGATTCCCTGCCCTTCTTGTTTACAACTGCTGGATCCATGAGGAAGTCGACGCGGGCGAGGCCGGCGCAGTCGCAGGCGCGGAAGGCGGCGATGGCCATCTCGCGGATCTGTTTTGATTCGGACTTGGAGAGCTTGGCCGGGATGATGGGGATGGAGGTGTCGGAGTGGTACTTGGCGTTGTAGTCGTAGAACTCGGCGCCGGGGACGATCTCGCCGACGACGGAGGCTTCGGGGGAGTCGTTGCCGAGGACGGCTACTTCGAGTTCGCGAGGCTTTGCGCCGGGGCCGCCGACTCCCTGCTCGATGATGAGCTTGCGGTCGTAGCTGGCGGCGAGGTCCATGGCGGGTGCGAGTTCGCTGCGGTCGTGAACTTTGCTGATGCCTACGGAAGAGCCTAGATTCGCGGGTTTTACGAAGACGGGATAGTCGAGCTTCTTTTCGATGCGCTTGATGCAGCGTTTGGCGTCGGCCTTCCACTCGCTGCGCAGGAGGTTGACGTGCGGGGTTTGCGGCAGGCCGGCGGCGGCGAAGAGCTGCTTCATGGCGGACTTGTCCATGCCGGTGGCGGAGCCGAGGACGCCGGAGCCTACGTAGGCGATGTCGGCTAGTTCGAAGAGGCCCTGGATGGTGCCGTCTTCGCCGAAGGTACCGTGGAGGACGGGGAAGATGACGTCGAGGGATTGGGCGAGGGAGCCGTTCTGCTGGGCGAGATTGGCGCTGGCGCGGAGTTCGATTGATTCGGTGGTGGCGCGTTTCTTCTGGATTGGCGCGGGTTTTGTGTTACCTGCGAGGAGGTGCTGGGCGGCGGCGGAGGTGAGCCACTGGCCTTGTTTGGTGATTCCTATGGGGATTACTTCGTATTTTGACTGGTCGATGGATTTGAGGATGGAGGCGGCGGAGAGGAGGGAGACCTCGTGCTCGCCGGAGCGGCCACCGAAGAGGATGCCGACGCGGAGTTTTTTGGGGGAGGGCTTGCTGGTCTGTTTGGTCTGCTTCTTTTGTTTCGTCGTTTTCGTCATGGATAGGTACAAGTCTCTCCTAAATTTGGAGGGTTCCGCGGAAAAAAAAATGTTGGGTATCGAAGTGGTCTTTTGCTGGGGGTTTTGCGAATTCTGGTGTGTTTTGTAGTGGTTTTTTGTGGTGAAGTTGTGGTGATTTGCGTGGCTGATGTGGTGTTTTAGCCGTCACTTTCGAGGTCGAAAAAATACGCCAACTTTTTGTAAGATTTTTTCAGGGATTTGCACCGGGCGCGTGGTGGCTCTGCGGCTCCCTGCATCTTCTTTTTTATGGGTTCCCTGCTCGTTCTTTTTTATGCCGGACCGTCGACGCAAACCCGAACGCACTACTCCGCACAGGGACAAGATCTGCAAGACGTGTGGGCGCAGCTTTGCGTGGCGCGAGAGGTGGGCGCAGGACTGGGATGTGATCAAGTACTGCAGCGATGAGTGCAGGGGGTATAGGCCGGGGGAGTTGGACGCTGAGCTTGAGGCGGCGATCCTTGAGCTGCTGGCGGAGCGGGGGCAGGATAAGACGATCTGTCCGTCGGAGGCGGCGAAGGCGGTGGGTGGGCTGGAGAGTCGGCGGGACTGGGAGGGTCTGATGGAGCCGGCTCGGGCTGCGGCTCGGCGGTTGGTGGCTGCGGGGAGGATCGTGGTGACGCGTCATGGGCACATGGTTGATCCTTCGACCGCGAAGGGAGCTATTCGTTTGCGGTTGCGTTGAAGTTTACGGTTGCGGGGCGAATTTAGATCGGCCGCGTTTTATACTCCGGGGATGGATATTGAACGGATTCGCAGCTATCTGCTGGGTCTGCCGCATGTGCTTGAGACGGCGCAGTGGGGTGGGCTTGTCTTTTGGGTGGGAGATAAGGCGATTGGCGGCAAGATGTTTGCGATGATGCGACTGGACGAGAACGAGAGCCTGGAGCGGAGTGAGAAGAGCCGCGTGATCTCCTATTCTGCAGGGCCGGAGCGCTACTCGGAGTTGATTGAGGTCGATGGAATTTTTCCTGCTCCTTATTCGGCTCGTATTTTTTGGGTCGCGGTGTCTGGTTGGGATGTGTTTCGCAAGACGGAGTGGGAGCGGGAGCTGAGTGCGGCGCATGCGCTTACGCTGGCGAAGCTGCCACCGAAGGTTCGGGCGGTGCTTGAGATGCCTGCGGCTCAGCAGAAGCGGTTGATCGCGGAGCGGAGGAAGTTGTTGGCTGCGAAGGCTGCTAGAGGACGGTGAGCCTAGAAGCTCTGTCCTGCCGGACTGGCGCCCTGCGCGGGCAGCGGTCACTTCGTGACTTGTATACCCCTTCGGTTGGCGCTCCCGTTGGTCGCGAGCCATCTTTCTTCCGGCCAACGGGAGGACCCACCGCATTGCTGCAACTGCGGAGATCAGCAGACCTTCGCGGCCCCGACCGGAAGCTCCTGTCCTGTAATGAGGGAACGGCGTCTCACTAAATGCTCTGATAGCTTTGAGAGCCATAGCTCCCAAGGAAAGGAAAAAAGACTCCATTGAAGCCGCCAACGAATCGTCGTTTCGAGTATCAGGTTGAATACTCGTTTTGTGAACGTAGCTTCCTCAGAATGCTTGCGCAGCTGATTTAGAAGAAGGAAAAAAGAGAGTACCCGCTCGAAGTGGCTAAACTCGGGCCCTTGGAGCCAGGGTAAAAGATTCGCACCCAGTGGCATATCCATCCATTCCTGCAGGGTCTTCGGTTCTACCACTCCCAGTTCGCGAAGCTGAGGCCAAATAGGAATTCCGGGGTAGGGGGTGAAGATGTTGGGTGAGAAGCGCATGTTGCCGAATCTTCTACCGATATCGCTCATGGTTCGGAAGGTAATCAGCCGATCCTCATCGGTTTCGCCAGGATAGCCAAGGATGAGATTGAAGGTGACGCGAATGCCGGCCAGGCTCGTCTTGCGCGCTGTCTCGTACATCTCGTCGACGCGCTGGTGCCGCTTATTCATCAGCTTCAGTACGGCTTTCGATGTGGACTCTGTGCCAAAGCCCATATGAGTGACGCCGCTGTCAGCCAGTAGTTGAACCTCTTCCTGACTCATGCGGCAGATAAAATCGGTAGAGGCCTGAAAGGTCCAGGTGAACTTTACGCCTGAGTCACGAATGCCCTGAGCGATGGCAATCGCCCGCCGCAAATCGACGGGAAAGTTGGAGTCGAGCAACGCGACGTGGGTAATACCATACTGCTTGACAAGCCCAGTCAACTCTCCAACGACATGCTCCGCTGAATATGCATTGAAGCGTCGCTTATAGACCACCATGTCGGTGCAGTAGTTGCATGCATACGGACAGCCTACGCTGGTTGCGTAGGCCAGCTCTCGTTTTCCGGAGGCCTTTTCATAGGCATCGAAGTCGATTAGCTCGTAGGCGGGAAGAGGAAAGGTGTCGATTGGTTGCACGCGCCGTTCGAGGTTTTCGATCAGGCGGCCGCCCTTCTTCCAGGACAACCCCTGAATGAAGTCCAGAGGCTTGTTGCCGGCAAGCGCCTCTGCAAGCTCGACGATCGTGATTTCACCCTGCCCACGCACCACCACATCGACGAACTCTTCTTGAAGAGTCGACTCCGGACAGAGTGTAGGATGCCAGCCGCCAAAGACGACGCAGACATTAGGCGTATGTTTTTTGATGTGTTGGGCAGCCTCGATCGCACCGCGAATCATTGGGCCGGTTAGCACAGAGATACCTATGCAAAGGGCGAATTGGCATTCTTCTTCAATACGCAACAGATAGTTGGGCTCGATCGCCGCATCAATCAGGACAACTTCGAATGACGCGGCTCGAAGAGTACCAGCTAGAGCAAGAAGTGAAAGGGGCGCTCCAAGAGGTGGTCCGTCGTATGGCGGATAGAAGAGGACGACCTTTCCACGTGTCATCATGGCTGATCGGTACCACACTTTCCATCTGAGGATCGGTCGCTAAGCACAGAGACGTGTCAGCCTGGTGTAATCGTGTTGTAAGCAGATTGTCATCGGTGTCCTGCATCGCGCATGTGGCTGTAATTATGAAGCATGTCGCGTATCTCGAGGACTGCACTAACGCCTGGGCCCTGTTATGCACTCCTGTGATCGGCGGCAGTCTTTTTCGCGGAGGACGAGTTGCTATGAGTCTCTCGGATCCTGTCGTACACGAAACTACGAACTCTCCAATGCAGGAGAGACGGTCTGCGTCGGAAGATGATTGGTTAGGGGCTCGCAGTCATCCACGAGTTCAGCCTGCTTATTTCGATTCGAAGGCCGATTGTTGGATACTGAGCCGTTACGCCGACGTCGTTGCAGCACTTCATTCTCCCGAGCTCTTGTTGGTCGGCCCTTCGCACAAGAAAGGCGAGTTGATAGTCGATGAAGATGCCAGACTTGGTATGAGATTAGAGACACGCGAGGCACTTTCGTCAAAAGTATTGCGCTCGGTGCGAAGACAGATGTTCGAAGATGCCAGAGCGCAGCTTGCAAGTCTCCACTGGGGACAGCCTGTTGATCTGATCAAGGATTACGCAGAGCCTGTCTGCCTTGCGCTTGCGCTGCAAGTGACGCAACCCTCCTGTAATGACATCGACTCGCTCAATCAGTTGGCCAGGCAGGTCTCCGCCTCGTCCGCCGACCCCTTTGCGCTTGAACTTAAATCAAGATCCAAGGCGGCCTCTGCGGCGTTGTGTCCTTACTTTGCCTCAGGCCCAATGCCTTTGCGTGAGTCTGGTTTTGTGGCACTCTCGCAGACCATGGTGCACCTGCTGGGGAATGTATGGTTCGGGCTCATCAATCATCCTGAAGAATGGAGTCGTCTTCATTGCCAACCTGCTCTGATTGCACGAGGGGTAGAGGAGTTGTTGCGCTTTGCTGGATTGACGCGATTTGTCTATCGACGAGCCCAGGCAGATACGATGGTCAACGGAATCTGCATTCGCCATGGAGAGCGGCTTACGCTACGCATCTTCGCAGCGAACCGAGACCCTGATCGCTTTTCCAATCCAAACGAGGTGTCTGTCATGCGTCGGGGCCTGGGACAGGTCAGCCTTGGCGCTGGGCGGCATGCATGCGTCGGGGCACCACTTATCCGCACCGCCACTGTTGCCGCCACCTACACGCTCGTCGAGCGTCTTCCAAAGGTGCGCCTTCTCTCGCCTATAAGCTGGCGCGGTGGCGATGGCTTCCGATCGCCCTCCTCTTTACCTGTCGTCGCTTCTCTGTAAGAGATTGCAGCCACGTAAGTATCGCCACACGATTCAGCGCGTATCGAGAAGGGCCATTGGATTGGTACTGATAAGTCGGCTTGTCGTCGCGGACGTCTCGTTGCTACCATGCCAGCCATGAACAAAGTTGCGCCATTCCTCTGGTTCGATGACAACGCGGGAGAAGCCGCCGAGTTTTACCTCAGCGTCTTCCCGCATGCGCGCAGGCTCGATGAGCTGCGTTCGAAGGGCGTCGGTCCGTGGCCCGTGGGCAAGATTGCCACGATCACGATCGAGCTGGAAGGCCAGGAGATGGTCTTTCTCAACGGCGGCCCTGCGCATCAGCTCAACCCGGCCTTCTCGTTCTTCGTCCGCTGCGACTCGCAGGAAGAGATCGACGGCTACTGGGACAAGTTGATCGAGGGCGGCAAACCGATGGCCTGCGGCTGGCTGACAGACCGCTTCGGCCTGTGCTGGCAGATTGTGCCACGCAATATCGGCGAGTTGATCAGTCACCCCAAAGCGATGGAGGCCATGATGGGGATGGTCAAGATGGACCTGCCCGCGTTGGAAGCCGCTGCGCGCGAGAGCTGATGAGAACGGAGTTGCTGCGATTCGACGGCGCCGTCGAACACGATCCCTCCATCGATGCTTGGATGAAAGAGCATGGCGGGGAGTTGGGATTCATCGCGCAGGAGTGGTTTGAGAGGATGCGACGATGCGGGGACGAGGTCCGGGAGCTTGTGCATGACGGATGTCCGGTGGCGTGTCTGGGAGATGCGCCGTTCGGCTACGTGAATGTCTTCGCTTCGCACGTCAACGTGGGATTCTTTCATGGCGCAGCGCTGGCGGATCCGGCGCGCTTGTTGCAGGGCACCGGCAAGTTCATGCGCCATGTGAAGCTACGACCGGGAACGGCAACAGACGCCGCATCGCTCGGCAGGCTGATCGAGATGGCGTACTCGGATATAAAGGCTCGCGTAGAGAACGGGTAGGCAACAGCCGCGGAGGTAGCTAGGCTCGGCGGCCGTCTGAAGTGAAGATTCCTTCGAAGGCTGGCC
This sequence comes from Edaphobacter lichenicola, assembly GCF_014201315.1. Classification (NCBI taxonomy): domain Bacteria; kingdom Pseudomonadati; phylum Acidobacteriota; class Terriglobia; order Terriglobales; family Acidobacteriaceae; genus Tunturiibacter; species Tunturiibacter empetritectus. The sequence continues at coordinate 333,439 of NZ_JACHDY010000005.1, read as the reverse complement.
AGTAGGCCCAGATGAGGAAGAGCTCGAGGAGGGTGCAGAACAGGCCCATGCCGATGCCGGACGGCGCCAGGGTGATGTGAAAGACGAGGATGTTGACCAGGATTGGGCCTAGGATCACCAGGCCTACGGGGACGTAGCGGCCTACGATCAGCAGGATGCCAGCGATGGTGTAGAGGAGGCCGTGGAAGGTGAGCCAGCCGTGGGTGTACATGAGGGTGGCCATGACTCCGGCGTCTCCGGGGATGGTTTGCATGGGGATGAAGTGGAAGAAGGCGTTGAGACCAAATACGAGAAAGACTAGTCCAAGCAGGATGCGTGCGATGAGGACGGCGATTTTCATAGGCGGCTAACTCCTTCGAGGGGATCTGGTAGAGAATTCTCTGTGTGTGGTTGAATGGCGTCAAGAAGAATCATGGGATGTGTCTAATCTATGTTGAATAGCGGTAGCTCTGGTGTCACGATGTCGCTGGCCGGGAGGGTTGCGCTGATTACGGGCGGCTCGCGCGGGATCGGCGCGGCGACGGTGCGGATGTTTCGGCAGGCGGGGGCGAAGGTGGTCTTCAACTATCGGTCGGCGGCGAAGGAGGCCGAGGCGATTGTGGCGGAGTGCGGCGGCCCTGAGGTGTGTCGCGCGGTGGAGCAGACACTTTCTACCCCGGAGGACGGTGCGGCGCTGGTGCGCGCTGCGGTGGCGGCGTTCGGGCGGGTGGATTGCGCGATTCTGAATCATGGCGTGTGGCCTGCGCAGGATGCGCCTATCGCCGAGATGACGAGTGCACAGTGGCGTTTGACGATGGGGACGAATCTGGATAGCGTGTTTGGGGTGGTAAGGGCTGCTGTGGCCCAGATGAAGGTTCAGCCGCAGACCGGCTCTGCGCGTGGGCATATTGTTTTGATCAGCTCTACGGCAGGGCAGAGGGGCGAGGCGTTCCATGCCGACTACGCGGCTACGAAGGGGGCGCTGATCAGCTTGACCAAGAGCCTTTCGACGGAGCTGATCGGCGAGGGGATTTATTGCAACTGCGTTGCGCCGGGGTGGGTGGCGACCGATGCTTCGGCTGGGGTGCTGAACGATCCAGAGGTCTCGAAGAAGCTGCTGTCTCTGATTCCGCTGGGGCGTCCGGCGCATGTGGAGGAGATTGCTGCTCCTGTACTTTTTCTTTGTACGCCGTTCGCTGGGTTTATCTCGGGCGAGATCTTCAATGTGAATGGCGGCGCGGTGCTGGTGGGATGAGTGGAGTCTCGATGAAGCAGATTGTGGTTAGAATCGGCGTTGCGGTTGGGCTTGGATTGAGCCTTGGATTGGGGACGACTCAGTCGCTGTGGTCGCAGGCCAGCGAGATTCCCAGCGCTGCTCCGGTGACGCCTGCGGGACAGACGCCGGAGCAGCGTGGACACAAGCTGCTGGATGAGATGGTGGAGGCGCTGGGCGGGGACGCATGGCTGCATCGGCGCAATATGCGCGAGCTTGGGCATGTTGGGCGCTTCTTTCGGGGCACGCCGACGGGCATCGTGATTGACTTTACTTCGACGCGCCAGTTTGCGACGGCGAATCGGTTCGAGGCGCTGCGGGTGGGATTTATTACGGACAAGAGCATTCTTCTGCCGGGGAAGAAGATCGATATTGTGCAGATATGGACGGCGGGCAAGGGGTACGAGGTGACCTACAAAGGCCGGACCGAGCTGCCGAAGGATCAGGTGACGGACTTTTATCGGCGGCAGGAGCACTCGGTGGAGGCGGTGGTGAATACGTGGCTGAAGGCTCCGGGCGTGGTGGTGGTGTATGAAGGGACGAGCATGGTGGAGCGGCAGCTGGCCGAGAAGGTCTCGATTCTTTCTGCGGAAAACGACGGGGTGACGCTGTACCTGGATGCTACGACGCACCTGCCGCTGCGGCGTACCTTTGAGTGGAGGAATGAGACCTTCAAGGACTTCGACGAAGACGCGGAGGAGTATGCGGACTACCACACGATCCAGGGGCTGCCGACGGCGCTTACGATCAGCAGATATCACAATGGGGATCTGGCGAGTCAGACGTTTCTGCTGAAGGTGGAGTATGACGTGGATGCTTCGCCGGATATGTTCAATCCGGATGTGTTGTTGAAGAAAAAACAGTAAGAAAAAACAGTAAGAACGACCGGGCCTGAGTAGACTCTGTGCAGACCAAAGGAGCGAGACGATATGAAACGGAAGTTCGCAAATATTCTGGAGACAGTGGGGAATACGCCTGTGGTTCGCATCAACAAGCTTGCGCCGCCGGATGTGGATCTGTATGTGAAGGTGGAGGCGTTCAATCCGCTGGGGTCGGTGAAGGACAGGCTGGCGCTGGGCGTGATTGAGGACGCGGAACGGCGCGGGACGCTGAAGCCGGGGCAGACGGTGATTGAAGCTACGAGCGGGAATACGGGCATTGGTCTGGCGATGGTGTGCGCACAGAAGGGGTATCCGCTGGTGGTGGTGATGGCGGAGACGTTCAGCATTGAGCGGCGGAAGCTGATGCGGTTTCTGGGGGCGAAGATTGTGTTGACGCCGGCGGCGGAGAGGGCGGTGGGAATGATCAAAAAGACGAATGAGCTGGCGGAGAAGCATGGGTGGTTCAGGACGCTGCAGTTTGAGAATGAGGCGAATGCGGAGATGCACTCGCGGACGACGGCGCAGGAGATTCTGAGGGATTTTGAGGGCGACCGGCTGGACTACTGGGTGACGGGGTTTGGTACGGGTGGGACGCTGAAGGGAGTGGCGCGGGTGCTGGCGGAGAAGCGTCCGGAGACGAAGATTGTGGTGTGTGAGCCGGATGCGGCGCCGATGATCTCGAGCGGGGAGGCGCAGCCGCGGAATGCGGATCGGACGCCGTCGGGGAGCCACCCGGCGTGGACTCCGCACCCGCAGCAAGGGTGGAGCCCGGATTTTATCTCGAGCCTGACGCAGGATGCGATTGATGACCACAGGATTGATCAGGTGCTGCGGATTGGGAACGCCGATGCGATCAAGTGCAGCCAGGAGTTGGCGCTGAAGGAGGGGATCTTCGTGGGGATTACGTCGGGGGCGACCTTTGCCGGGGCGCTGAGGGTGTGTGCGGAGGCGGCGAAGGGCTCGACTGTGCTGTGCATGCTGCCGGATACTGGGGAGCGGTACCTGAGTACGCCGCTGTTTGCGGATATTGCGGTGGATATGACGCCGGAGGAGCTGGAGATCTCGCGGTCGACACCGGGGGCGCAGCTGCAGGGGGCGGGGTGAGTCCTGCCGGACGGGCCCGCTACGCGCGGGGCGATCACTTCGTGACCCCTTCGGTTGGCGCTCCCGTTGGTCGCGGAGATAGCAGTTTCGTTCGATTGGCGTGGTTCGGCGTTTATACTCATCCTTGCCATGAGTGAGACTACGACGGATCAGATTGCCGACGAACAACCAGCGGCACGCACTACGATGGACATTCTCGAGATCATGTCCCTGCTGCCGCACCGCTATCCTTTTTTGCTGATCGACCGCGTGGTCGAGATGGAGCGTAAGCAGCGGATTGTGGCGATCAAGAATGTGACGATCAATGAGCCGCACTTTCAGGGGCACTTTCCGGACTACCCGATCATGCCTGGGGTTTTGATGGTGGAGGCGATCGCGCAGACGGGTGGGGCGCTGCTGCTGACCGAGATTCCCGACCGCGACCAGAAGCTGATGGTGTTTACGGGGATTGAGAATGCGCGGTTTCGCCGGCCGGTGCTGCCGGGGGATCAGCTTCGCATCGAGGTGACGGTGCTGCAGTGGCGGAGCCGAGCGGTGAAGATGCTGGGGAACATCACGGTGGATGGCAAGCTGGTGTGCGACGCTACGGTGATGTGCCAGGTGGTGCCGCGAGTGGTGAAGAAGGCTGCGCCGGAGACTCCGGCAGAGTGAGCATCCATCCGACAGCCATCGTTGCGGCGGGTGCGCAGATTCCTGCGAGCTGCACGGTTGGTCCTTACTGCACGGTTGGTCCTGATGTTGTGCTGGGCGAGGAGTGTGAGCTGGTCTCGCACGTGGTGCTCGATGGGCACCTTACGATGGGACGTGGGAATCGTGTCTTCTCGTTTGCATGCATCGGGATCTCGCCGCAGGATTTGAAGTATGCGGGGGAGCCGACGCGGGTGGAGATCGGCGACGGCAATATGATTCGCGAATATGTAACGATTTCGCGCGGGACCAAGGGTGGCGGGGGAACTACCAGGGTTGGGAGTGAGTGCCTGATTATGGCGTATACGCACATTGGGCATGACTCGCAGATTGGTAATGGATGCATTCTGGCCAACTCGGCTACGCTGGCGGGACATGTGACGGTGGAAGACTATGCGGTGGTTGGGGCGCTGTGTCCGGTGCATCAGTTTTGCAGGATTGGGCGGTACGCTTACATCGGCGGTGGGACGACGATTACGCAGAACGTTCTTCCTTACTCGCTCACCTCTATAGAACGGAACAACCATGCTTACGGGCTGAATAAAGTTGGTTTGGAGCGGCGGGGATTTACGCCGCAACAACTGAAGGAGCTGCGCGCGGCTTATCGCACGCTGCTTGCTTCAAAGCTTAATATCTCCGATGCGCTGGCGGCCATTCGCGAGACGATTGCCTCCGGCGGCGCGGGAGAGCATGTTGCGTATCTCGCGGACTTTATCGCCAACAGCGAGCGTGGGATTATCAAGTAGGCGCTTTAGGTAGTGTCTGGCACAGAGCATCAGATTGGAGTTGGCCCGTTATGATCTTGTCGGTTTCGAATCGTTTCGTCCTCGCTGCTTCCCTTTTTGCTGCAACTTTTTCTTTTTCTGCGAGCGCAGAGGCGCAGGCGGCTCCGCCTCTGCGTGTGGCGATCGTTGGACTGGTTCATGGGCACGTGCAGGGTTTTCTGGGGAAGCTTGCGGCTCATCCTGAGATTGCGCTGGTGGGTGTCTCCGATCCGGACCCGGCGCTGCGCCAGAAGTATATTGCGAAGACACACCTTCCTGGGAGTATGTTCTTCGCGACCGAAGCGGAGATGTTGAAGCGTACGCAGCCGCAGGCGATTCTGGTTTACACCTCGATTGCGGGGCATCGTGCGGCGATTGAAGAGGCTGCGCCGCTGCATATCGCTGCGATGGTGGAGAAGCCGCTGGCCACTACGGTGGAGGACGCGCTCGCGATCCAGGCGCTCTCGGAGAGGTACAACGTTCCGGTGCTGACCAACTACGAGACGACCTGGTACAACTCGAACACCGCTGCGGTGAAGATGCTGGAGGAGGGGAAGATTGGCGATCTGCGCAAGCTGGTCGTGCATGACGGTCACGAGGGGCCGAAGGAGATCGGGGTTGATCCGGAGTTTTTGAGCTGGCTGACGGACCCGAAGCAGAACGGCGCTGGGGCGCTCTTCGACTTTGGTTGCTATGGAGTGGATCTGGCTACGTGGATCCTGCATGGGGAGCTTCCGATTTCCGTGACCGCGGTTACGCTGCAGATTAAGCCGAAGATCTATCCTAACGTCGATGACGACAGCACGGTGGTGCTGACCTATCCTCATGCGCAGGCGATACTTCAGGGCTCGTGGAACTGGCCCTTTGCGCGCAAGGATATGGAGATCTACGGGGCGACCGGGTATGTGGATACGGTGTATGAGGATGCGGCGCCTGGTGCGATGCTTCGCGCTCGTTTGACCGGGGAGAAATCCGAACACGTTGAGACTGCGCCGCCGCTTCAGGCACCGCAAAATGATTCGCTGAACTATCTTGCCGCGGTTCTGGCTGGGACGGTGAAGCCGCAGCATGATTTGAACTCGCTCGACACAAATATTACTGTGGTTCGGATTCTCGATGCTGCGCGACGGTCTGCGCAGAGTGGCAGGACGATTTATCTTGCTCGTGAAGTTGCAGAAGCGGCCAAGTAGTCTGTCTCAACCTTGGAGAAAATGACTTTATCGGACGCACCTGAGAAGTTGGGACTGATTGCAGGGAACGGACGCTTTCCGTTTCTGCTGCTGGATGCTGCGCGTGCGCATGGGTTGCAGGTTGTGGTTGTGGCGATCACTGAGGAGACCGACCCTGAGATGAACGACCGTGCGGCTGCCGATGCTGGGGTTCGCGTCCACTGGCTTTCGCTTGGGGAGCTCTCGCGGCTGATTGAAACCTTTCGCGCAGAGGGTGTGACGCGGGCCGTGATGGCTGGACAGGTAAAGCACAAACAGATCTTCTCGAGCATTCGGCCGGACTGGCGGCTGGCGAAGCTGTTGCTGAATCTTCGCACTCGGAATACCGATATGTTGCTGGGTGCGGTGGCTAAGGTTCTTGGCGATGAGGGGATTGAGCTGATCTCGTCAACGCAGTATCTGGAGCCGCTGCTGGCGAAGGCTGGTGTGCTTACGCGGCGGACTCCTGATGCGGAGGAGGAGAAGGACGTCGTCTATGGACGCACGGTGGCGCAGGCGATTGCCGGGTACGATCTGGGCCAGACGGTGGTGATTGCGGCGCAGGCGTGCGTGGCCGTGGAGGCGATGGAAGGAACGGACGCTACGATTGCACGCGCCGGGGAGCTCTTTCGTACGCTTGGAGTGGGAGACGAGACTACGCTTCGCCGCGCGCTTACGGTGGTGAAGGTGGCCAAGCCCAATCAGGACATGCGCTTCGATGTGCCTGTGATCGGCGTCGCGACGATCGAGGCGATGAAGGCCGCGGGGGCCACCTGCCTTGCAATTGAGGCAGAGAGAACGCTGATGTTTGATCCTGCGGCGATCTTCAGCGCAGCGGACGAGGCCGGGATTACGATCGTCGCGATGTAAAGATCTTGTCACCGCTCTGTAAAGGGTTGCATTGGAAGGGTAAAATTGCCGTCAGGACATTCGGTGCGCGTCTAACGCGGCGGCCATTCGTCTACAGCTAAGAGAACGACACAAGGGGAACCACCATGCGCAAAGCAGTTTGGATCGCAGCAATCATCGGCGTAGCAGCGGCGTGCGGCGTAGGTATCAGGGCGAATGCAGCGCCCGCCGCAGACACAATACAGGCTGGAGCCGTGGCGCCCAACTTTACCCTGCCCTCGCAGGAGGACAAGCCGGTCAGCCTGACCGACTACAAGGGCAAGTGGGTCGTGCTCTACTTCTACCCGAAGGACCAGACGACCGGCTGCACGATCGAGGCGCATAACTTCCAGCGCGACATCGCGAAGTATGACGCTCTGAACGCGGTCGTTCTGGGTGTGAGCCTGGATACGGTGGAAGGGCACAAGACGTGGTGCTCGAAGGATACGTTCAGCTTCAAGCTGCTCGCTGATCCGGATCACAAGGTGGTCGATCTGTATGGCGTCCCGGTGAAGAACTACGGCGTGATGAAGTTTGCCAATCGCGAGACGTTCCTGATCTCGCCCGACGGCAAGGTGGAGAAGGTGTGGGAGAAGGTCGATCCGAACGTCCACAGCACGGAAGTTCTGGCTGAGATCACGGCCGCCAAGAAGTAAAGACTTATCAGCAGACGCAAAAAGGCCCGGGCTCTCAATTGAGGAGTCCGGGCCTATTTGCTTGCCTTGGTGTTAGTTACTTCTTTTTTGGAGCAGCCTTCTTTACAGCCTTCTTTACGGCCTTCTTTGCAGGAGCCTTCTTGGCCGCCTTCTTAGCAGGAGCCTTCTTTGCTGCTGCCTTCTTCGCTGGTGCCTTCTTTGCTGCTTTCTTAGTTGCCAAGGTAGTACCTCTCTTCTTTAGTTTTTTACTGCTTGCAGTGCCCTTGTTGCCGGCCGCCTTTTTGGGGGCGACCTTACCGCCGCGCAGAGCACTAACCTTCTTCGCGGCAGATTTCGATTTGGCGGCGGCCTTCTTTGGTGCGGCCTTCTTCGCCAGAACTTTTTTCACTGCGGACTTCTTTGCCGCAACCTTCTTAGCTACGACCTTCTTCGCGGCCTTTTTGGTTGCTGCTTTCTTCGCAGGAGCTTTCTTTGCTGCTACAGCCTTCTTCAGCGGCGCGGCCTTCTTGGCTGGCGCAGCTTTCTTGGCTGGCGCAGCTTTCTTGGCTGGCGCAGCCTTCTTGGCTGGCGCGACCTTCTTGGCCGCCGGCTTCGGAGAGGACTCGCTCTTCACCGGCAACACCGACTCTCTGGTTGGCGGCTCATAGCTGCGCACCGGGGAGGGGGGCAGCGCGAACAGCTTCGCCTCTTCGGCGTGGGGATCGTCGTCGGTGTCTTCTTCGTCGAGCTGAGCTTCATCATCGTCCGAGGTCATCGTGACCTCTTCTTCTTCTTCGTCATCGTTGAAGCGGCTGTGCAGATCGTCCTGTTCGTCATCGTGTTCATCGCCGAAGTTATGATCGTCATCGGCTGCAGCTGCGTGAAGCTTGATGGTGTCGTCGAACATCATTTTTGTTATCCCTCACTGCTCTCTACTTCTATCGTTCTCTGCGTTGCCTTACCAGCTTCGATGCAACAAGAAACATCTTTACTTCCCGGGACGAGATTCTAGCAACAGGATGCATCCAAGCGCTACCGAAGGCAAGCAATCTTTTTCACGAGGTAGCTTATCGTGTAGCTTTCTTTTTCGTTTTGGTCGTTGAACTCGGCCTGGCTGCACCCGCAGTCTTCTTGCCTGCGGTCTTATTTTTCGTTGACGCTCCACTTGTCTTCGAGCCAGTGCGCCCGCTGGCTGGATGCGCGGAACCCTGATGAACACTGGTCGAAAGAGTGCGCGCGCCTCTTCTTCTGCGAGCCCCTCTGCCGCGCAGGTGCGTTCCGGGTGCGAGCTTCACCGGCTCGGCGACGGCGAGGGAGTAGCCGGGTCGCACGGTGCTTGAGCGGAGGTGATTCCATCGCCGCAACTCTTCGACGGAGACGCCGAATCGGTCGGATACGGTGACCAGCGTGTCGCCACGACGCACGGTGTATCGCTGCGGTCGCGTGCTTTGGGCGACGGTCACCGGGATGACGAGCTCGTCTCCGGCATCGACGCTGTCTGTCGCAGAGAGGCCGTTCGCGGCGTTGACGTCGCTGAGGTGGGCATGCAGCGAGGCGACGATGCCGTCGAGCGACTCGCCGGAGCGGACCACGTGAAAGCGCCAGGTGCTGCGTTTGTCCTCGGGGATCTCCTTGAGGCGCTCGGTGAAGACGTCGCGCGTACCGATGGGGATGTGCAGATCGAAGGGCATGTCTCCCGGCGTGGTCATGCGCAGGAGGCTGGGATTGAGGGCCACGATCTCCGGCAGGGAGGAGTTTGTAACGTCGGCGACCAGGCGCAGATCAATCGCGTAGTCGATCGACACGGTATCGGAGACGACGGGTTCGTTAGGCACCATCTTGTCGAGGCCGTACTTCTCGGGGTTCTTGGCCATGATGACAGCGGCGAGGATCTTCGGGACGTAGTCGCGGGTCTCCCTGGGCAGCGCGTTGCGGCGATAGAGCTCCCAGAAGTCCGCATAGCCGGTTCGCTGCACGGCACGCTGCACGTTGCCTGGACCCCAGTCGTAGGCGGCCATCGCGAGATACCAGTCGCCGAACTGGTTGTAGAGGGACTTCATGTACTTCGCGTAGGCGATCGAAGATTTTTCCGGATCGAAGCGCTCGTCGAAGAAGCCGTTGCGTGCGAGACCGTAGGCGCCGGTCGGCATGAACTGCCACATCCCCCCTGCGCCCGACCTCGAATTGAGCGCCTGGGGCTGAAAGCCTGATTCGGCTACCGCGAGGTAGATGAGGTCCTGCGGGACGCCCTGGGCCGTGAGCGCCTTCTGGATCATGGTCTTGTATTTTCCGGCGCGCTCCATGCTCGCAAGCATGTGGGCGTGGAAGGAGGGCGAGTTCGCAAAGTACCCGATGTAGCCTGCGACCTGATCGTTGATGACGAGGGGAAGGTCGGACGCGGTCTGCAGCTCGGCCTTCAGCTTTGCAGTGAGCTCGGGATTCGCGGGGAAGGTGAGGTCTTCGGCGGTGTCGAGCGGCGCCTCTTCGATCTTCGGGGAGAATCCGTTGCCTTGCTTCAGCGCTGCCATCTCGAGCGAGTTGACCGCGTTCAAGAGATGGTCGAACTCATCGGCGAGTTGCGGGTCGGTCTTGAGGTCCATGCCGCTGGTGAGCATGAGGTCGACGGCAGAGTCAAAGTCGAGCCGCGCGGAGTCGAGACGGCCGGCGCGATAGTTGTCTACGCCGCTGCGATAGGCTGCCTCGGCGGAGTTGATCAGCTGCTGCACCTTGAAGGCCCGGGCAGAGTTGTCGACAGACTGCGCGGTGGAGGGAGCGGCCTGCGCGGATTGCGTTGGGGCTGCAGCTGATTGCATGATCGTCGGAGCGGTTGTCGAAGCGGGGGCGTTGCCGGGCGAGGCCTCCTGATCCTGCGGACAGCCCGTCAAGAGTACGAGCGGCAGACACGCCACCACGAGTGCCACCGTTCGCACCGAATCGCTTAAAGTCATCCGCACCATCTTCGCTTTTCATTGTAAGGGGTGCAAGAAGCAAATTCGCGGGCGCTGTTGGAATAGAACCTTTGGGGATGCGAAGGGGCGCTCTCAAAGTAGAGCGAGGCGAACTGCTGCCACAGTCCGATCAACATTCCTTTCGGGTTATCGGCTTCGGATCAGAACCGCAGTCGCGTCATCGGTGTGATTCGATCCGTGGCTGAATCTGCACACCTCCTCGATGAGCCCCTCCACGCAGGCCGAGGGCCGCAGGAAGTGATCGACCAGCCGCGCTGCGCCGTACTCTTCGTCGCTGCGGTTCATTGCCTCGGTGATGCCGTCCGTATAGAAGAGGAGTTGAGTGCCCGGCTTGAGAGTGACCTTGTATTCGGGATACGTCGTCGTGCCGAGTCCGAGCGGCATGCCGGTGTCGATGTCGAGGAAGGAGCACTCTCCGTTGATGAGGAGCGGACGCAGATGTCCGGCGCTGGCGATGGTGATCTCGCGGGATCGCGCGTCGAGCACGCCGTAGATCATGGTGACGAACTTGCCCATGGGAAAGTCTTCCATCAGGATCTGATTAAGCTGCATGAGCGTTTTTCCCGGAGAGGGATCGAGCTTGACCAGCGAGCGCAGGATGGCGCGCGTTGCCGACATTAACAGGGCCGCAGGCATTCCTTTGCCGGAGACATCGGCGAGCACGATTCCGCAGCGATCTTCGCCAAGATCGATCAGATCAAACCAATCGCCAGCGAGGGTTCCGGCTGGATTCCACGCGGTTTCAAAGGCGAAGCCACAGACCAGCGGGACAGCCTTGACGAAGAGCGATTGCTGAACAGCGCGGGCGTCGTCTGCTTCACGCTGCATCTGCTCGCGCTCGTGGCGCTCGTTGCGGAAGAGTCTGGCGTTTTCGATCGCCACGGCGATGTGGCCGGCCAACGCCTCCATGACGGCGATCTGGTCGTCCGAGAAGGCGTTGATCTGCTTGTGATCGACGCACAGGGCTCCGATGACCTCGCCGTGAAGCAGGAGCGGAACTGCAACTTCAGACCGCGTGTCGAGTTCGCAGGCCACGTAGTAGGGATCGATTGTTACGTCTCCGGCGTAGCGCGTCACACCGGTTGAGGCGACATGGCCGACCATGCCTCGTTCGCCGATCTTGAGGCGGTCGCCTTTGCAGTAGGTTGAGCATCCACGCACGCCGTGAAGCACCATCTCGTCGCCGCCCGCATCGCGCAGCCAGACGGAGACCTCTACGCAGCCGATCGCATCGGCGATATCGTTTACAACGCGATCGAACAGGACATCGAGGTCGAGGCTGGAGGTGATGAGTTGCGCCGCCCGCTGCAACTTCATCAGGGCCTGGATGAACTCGCAGGAGGAGTGAATGTTGTGGGGAACTGCTTCGAGGGCATCGAACGCATCAAGCGGGGGGAACTGGGTCGCCATGGTGTCCTCCTTGGCAAGGACTGGACAGGAATCTATGCCCGTTTGATGTTGCGGTCAACGCCGCGATGCAAAGTTTGAGCTTCTGAACAGGCCCGACTTTGGAATTGCCGTCGAACGAGATTGTCCGCTGCCTGCAAGTCGTTATAGATCAATGCGGCCTGACCACTACCGCAATCTGCCGTTCCTGCTTGTAGCAACGCATGGGTGTTAAGATGGATATTGAGGCTACCCAGCTACAAAATGGATCCAAGTCACATCCGCAACTTCGCGATCATCGCGCATATCGACCATGGCAAATCCACCCTTTCCGACCGGCTCCTGGAGCTGACCGGTTCGCTGACCTCGCGCGAGATGCAGGCCCAGGTGCTGGACGCCATGGATCTGGAGCGCGAGCGCGGCATCACGATCAAAGCCCACACGGTCCGCATGATGTACAAGGCACACGATGGCGAGACCTATCAGCTGAACCTGATCGATACGCCGGGCCACGTCGATTTTTCCTATGAGGTTTCGCGCTCGCTGGCATCGTGCGAAGGGGCTCTGCTGGTGGTCGATGCGTCGCAGGGTGTGGAGGCACAGACGCTCGCCAACGCCTATCTAGCGATCTCGAACGGACTCGAGATTATTCCGATCATCAATAAGATCGACCTTCCCAGCGCCGACATCGAGCGCACGAAGGAGATGATTGAGAAGTCCGTGGGGCTGCCTGCGGATGATGCGATTGCCGTCAGCGCGAAGACGGGGCTGAATGTCGCCAGCATTCTTGAGGCTGTGGTGACGCTGCTGCCGCAGCCGGAGGGCGATCCCGAGGCGCCGCTGCAGGCGTTGATCTTCGATAGCTGGTTTGATCCCTACAGAGGCGTGATTGTTCTTGCCCGCATCATCAACGGCAGGCTGCGCAAGGGGATGAAGATCAAGGTGATGTCGAATGGCAAGATGTTCGACGTAGAGAGTATGGGCGTGATGACGCCGAAGCCGGTTGAGCTTGCGGAGCTGAGTGCAGGCGAGGTTGGTTTCTTCGTTGCCACCATCAAAAACGTTGCGGATACCAAGGTCGGAGACACCATCACTTCGGTCGAAAACCCCTGTGCCGAAGCGCTGCCGGGTTTTGAAGATATCAAGAGCATGGTGTTCGCAGGGCTGTATACCGTCGATTCGCATGAGCACGCGATGCTGCGCGACGCGCTTGAAAAGCTTCGCCTCAACGATGCTTCATTTTCGTTTGAGCCTGAGTCTTCGGTCGCGCTTGGGTTTGGGTTTCGCTGCGGCTTTCTTGGGCTGCTGCACCTTGAGATTATTCAGGAGCGCCTGGAGCGTGAGTACGATCTCGACCTGATTACGACTGCACCGGGGGTGCGCTACAAGATCACGATGACCGACGGCAGCGCGCGCGAGGTGGATAATCCCTCGCGGTGGCCGGAGACGACCGAGATCGAACAGATCGAAGAGCCGGTGATCATGGCGAAGATTCTGACGAACGAAGAGTACGTTGGCGGGATCTTGAAGCTGGTGGAAGAGAAGCGCGGACGGCAGCAGAACATGGAGTATGTCTCGGACACGCGCGTTCTGATTACGTATGAGCTTCCGTTGAACGAGATTGTGCTGGATTTTTACGATCGTCTGAAGACCGTCTCGCGCGGATACGCTTCTCTCGACTATCAGCTTGCGGGCATGTGGGTTTCGCCGATGGTGAAGATGGATATTCTGATTGGCGGCGATCCGGTCGATGCACTTTCGATCATCATTCACAAAGACTTTGCGCAACAGCGAGGCCGGGCGCTGGTATCGAAGATGCGGGAGCTGATTCCGCGACAGATGTTCGAGGTCGCCATTCAGGCCGCAATCGGCTCGAAGGTCATTGCGCGTGAGACTGTAACCGCGATCCGGAAGAATGTAATCGCGAAGTGCTATGGCGGCGACATCAGCCGGAAGCGTAAGCTGCTCGAGAAGCAAAAAGAGGGCAAGAAGCGGATGAAGCGGATTGGAAAGGTCGATATTCCGCAGGAGGCTTTCCTTGCGGTCCTCAAGGTCGGCGAGGAGTAGCCTGATGGCGCAGCTGTTTCAGGCGGCTTCGAGTGTTACGCAACTTCCTATTGAACGAATGCGATCTGTCCTGGAGATTTGCGTGCAGTTCCGGCACAGATCCGGTTTAGATGCGGGAATATGTAACCTGGTCGTAACGTTGATCTGTGGAAACCCTTGAAACAGCGTTAGTTGCTGAGAGTCGCATATCGTTCGTGCTCGTAACTTTGGCAAACGCCTCTCAATATGCTGATTCCTATGCACTTACGGAGACATTGCGGAAGTAGCCGGGTTGATGGAAGATGAGATTCGCCGATCTTTCCCCATACTTTGGTCCCCGCAATCCACAGATTTTTCCACAGGGGTCCTGTGCTTAGCCCCAAAAACACGCACAAAGCAGCGAGGAGATGGCTCCTCGCTGCGTTTGACGTGAACTTCTGGAAGTTACTGCTTCGGTGCGGCGGGCTTCGGCGTTGTCGTTGGACGCGGACGAGCTGTCGTGGGGGCCGGGGAAGACGGTCCGGACGGGGCCGGCGCAGCGACACCGGAAGAGGTGTTGTACGCGGTCACAACAGCCTGGGTCACGTCGATGCTCTGGTTGGCCCACATCACGTTGCTCTGCTGGCTGCTGACATCGAGGAGCAAGGTGTAGCCATTCTTGCTGACGTAGTCCTTCAGCGTGACCGAGACCTTGGCGGCCACCTTGCCGTAGGCTTCCTGCAGATCCGCGTTGTAGGCGGTCTGGGCATCCTCGGCGTTGCGGTTCAGCTCCTTCTCTTTGGTGTCGATGTTGCGCAGGCGAGTAGCGCGCTCTTCATCGGAGAGAGTTGCGGGAGCACTCTGCAGCTGAGCCTTGAGCGAGTCGACCTCCTTGGAGAGGGTGTCGATCTGATCCTTCTTGGGCTTATACTTGTCCTGAATCTGCTGGACGGCACGCTGGCCTTCGTTGGTGGCGAAGACCGCCTGCTCAAAGGCGACCAGCGCGATCTTTGCGGGGATGGCCTGGGGCTCAACGGCCGCAGGTGCAGCGGTGGCAGGAGCAGGAGCTGCAGCAGTCTGGGAGACTCCGGCGGTGGTCATCAATCCGGCGCCTAGCGCGGAGATAAGAACGAGGGTGCGATTCATGCGGTCTGTGGTACTCCTTCAAAATTTCGATCTCTTCGGTCGGTCGATGCTTGTTACAAAATTTTTGCCTGTTACAAATCTCTGGATAAACTGATTCGGCTTATCGACCACATCGTCTTCGGCGACTACGGAGGTCAGCTTTCAAAGAGATTAGCTTCGAACAGCCAACTCTCCGTAGATTCTCCTTAGACGAACTCTGTCATGCCCGGGGTTACTGCTTCGGCAGCGCAGGCTTCTGAGCGGCCGAGGCGTGCGGGTGAGCGGCGGGAGAAGGCGCGGATGGAGTTGGCGGTGCGACGCCGGAAGACGCGTTGTACGCATCCAGAACTGCGCGGGAGATATCGGTGCCCTCGCTGGTCCAGAGCACGCTCATCGAGCCGCCCTGCTGGCCGGTGATATCGAGCAGCATAGTGTAGCCGTTGTCCTCGACGTATTTCTTCACGACTGGCGCGAGCTTTTTCGCAACCACACCGATGACCTGCTGCTGCTCGCCGGCGACGGCCTGCTGTGCATCTTCGCCATCACGCTGGAGCTGTTTTTCCTTGGTGTCGATGGTACGCAGCTTCGAGGCGCGTTCGGACTCGGTAAGGGTTGCCGGGGCGCTCTGCAGCTGCTTCTTGAGGGTATCGATCTCCTGTGCCTTGGCCTGCAGCTCTGCCCCTTTGGGCTCGTACTTCTTCTGCAGGGCCTGCAGGGCGCGCTGTCCTTCGTTGGTTGCGGCGGCGACCTGCTCGAACTCGATGGTTGCAATCTTCGCGGGGACCGCGTGTGGCGCGACCGGGGCAGGTGCTGGGGCCGGAGCAGGTGCGGTCTGGGTGGGAGCTGCAGCGGGTGCAGCCGGTGTGCCAGCGATCTGGGCCACTCCGGCAGCGGATGTCATTCCCGCAGCGAGGGCGGTAACAAGAGCAAAGGTGCGATTCATGCGGTGTGTGGTACTCCTTCAGGGATTGATCAAACCTTGTACGGCTTCTGGCGCACCATCGCGTGCCGTCTGGGCCGTTCCCTCCATCCACTCGATCAACGCACCCTTGAGACAGAGCACGCCCATCTTTGACCTCGCTCGGACCGACTGCTGTGAGGGCAAATCGGCGGCAAAACGAGAGGGCTGCCGGAACACATAGATTATAGGGTCCAGCCAGAGCAGGGTCAATCGAGCCGATTCGCCAGCAGGCCCGGGGCTGACAGGCTACGGAAAGATGGACTGGGATTGAGGCAATATACTGTTTTTCAAATTTTCCAGATGAGGCCTGGCAGCTTCTCCGGGAGATTGCCAGCGTATAGCTGGCTCTGCTTTTGGCGACCGAATTGCTCCTTCATGGAAGGGAGCACGTTGGATTGAATCCGGTGTGTGCCAGGTACGGCCCCGGCTCAGCAGAAGCTACACCCAACCGATGGTGTGGACCATAAGCCCGGAGGTCTGCTTCCTTCATCGGAAGTCTTTCAGGAGGCCAGTGACTGGCCATTTACTGTAGAAGGGCCGCTTAGCGAAGCGGTCCTTCTGGTTTTTGAACAGATCTTTTGGCTTTGAACAAATCGTGCCCAGGAAGTCGTAGAAGAGAGTTCTTGCCAAGTGGCTTCTTTGGGCGTACCCTAGGAGTTGCCTTGTGAACCGGCTGTGGGTGCCGATCGCTGTGTGGTCATCAGAAAGCTACGAATCGGGTAGGTTTGACGACCGAAGACACAGGATTACAGTAGACCGGATTTGTCGGACTCTGTCGCAAACAGGTAGAGGGTGAAAATCAGGTTCGCCGCTGTCTGGCGCTCCGGGCTGTGCGTAACCGGCAGATTGTCCGTGTGATTGCAGCCGAATACCAATAGAAGACGTCCGTTCGAGTAAAACTTGAGACCGTTTCATCCGACGCTGCAAAACCGGTTTGGTTCCTCCTCCGTGAGTTTCACGGGGAAGGAGAGGCCTTCTGCGTGGGAGAGAACGTTAATTGCGATCTAAAGCAATAGGAAGTGGAAGCATGACTTCAGAGCAGAATGTACCCGAGGTAGATTCTCACCAGGGTTCGACAATGTCTCCCGGCCAACAGGACGGGGAGGCGCAATTTGCCGGGCAGAACATCCCGCACGGCATGGGTCAGTCTAAAAGCAGCCGCCGTCGCCGCAGGAAGCGGAAGAGCAAGGGTGGAGACTCCCCTCAGGGCGCTCAGTCCGGAGTCCAGTCCGGCGATCAGAGTGCCGGGCAGCCGGTCGGCTCCATTCAGGGCGCTGCCGCTCCACAGACCTTTCAACCGCAGGGCGGTCAGGGCTTTCAAGCTAACGCTGGCCAGCAGCAGAACGGCTCCTCCTCCAGCGGCAAACGCTGGAAGAAGAAGTTCCGGGATCGCGACCGTCAACGCTCGCCTGAGAACCCTGGCAACGTGGCCAGCGGCAGCAACAGCGGCGGGTTCAGCAGCAATGGCGGCGGCTATCGCGATCGCGACACTCACCAGCCCGGCAATAACAGCGGCGGCTTCAAACGCAAGGGGGGCGGCGGCAAACAGCAGCAGCGCGGTCCTCGCAGCTTTGTCGGCCCCATGGATCACAGCTATCGCGCCGTGAACGGCAACTTCGCCGACACTCCGCCTTCGACGATGGATTCGCACAACGGCAACTACCAGGGCCGCAGCAACGGCCATGGCGGCGGACGCAGCTACCAGAGCGACTCTCAGCCCATCGACTACTCGCAGGGCCGCGCCATTCCGATTGCCGAAGACGCCCCGACGAAGATCTTCTTCTTCATCGAAGACCTCTTCTTCATCGCCAAGATCTCTGAGACCGCGCGCAAACTCGGGGTCAAGGTCGCCTTCGTCAAGAACGACAAGGAGGCAATTGCCTCGCTGGTCGGCGGCGAGGAGGAAGATCGGCCTGGCCTGATCGTCTTCGACCTGAACAATGCGAACGCCAAGCCCCTGACGCTGATTCCCAAGCTGAAGACCAAGCTGAAGCGCAGCACCTCGATCATCGGCTTTCTGTCGCATCTGCAGGGAGATCTCAAGGCGAAGGCCGTCGAAGCGGGATGCGATACGGTGATGCCGCGTGCAGCCTTCTCGCAGAATCTGCCGAACCTCCTCCGCCGGTATGGCATGGAAGAGGAAGAAGAGCCTAACTTCAATATGTAATGCGGTCCTGCCGGACGGGCCCACTACGCTTGCCACCCCACGAACGAAGACCTGTTCGCGGGGACCCCGATTCGGGCGGTCACTTCGTGACTTGTATACCTTTTCTGGGTGGGATGAGCTTCGTTGGTCCTCCCGTTGGTCGGTGGGAAGTCCGCTACCCTGGCGGCCAGTTCATGTGCCTGCCGCCGAGAAGATGAAGATGCAGATGATTCACGGTCTGGCCGCCATCATCGCCCGTATTGACGACGATTCGGTAGCCTTTGCTGAGCTTCTCTGCGCGCGCGATCTCGGCCGCCGCAGACATCAGGGAACCTAACAACGCAGAGTGTTCCGCCTCCGCCTTCGCGGTGGAGGCGACGTGCTGCTTGGGGATGATGAGCAGATGCGTCGGGGCCTGCGGATTGATGTCGGGGAAGCCGATGCAGAACTCGTCCTCGTAGACGCGGTTTGCCGGGATGTCTCCTGCGACGATCTTGCAGAAAAGACAGTCGGAAGATGCGAGATTACTCGGCGGGATCTTCATTATGGTTGAAAGTACTTTGGATGCTGCCCTGCTGTCCAGGGGTCGTAGGCTAGTGCGAAGGCGGCTCGGCTTGCAGTCGATGGGTGCCCGTCAGACCAAAAATCGACCAAAGGATGCGGGGTTGGGTCGTCGAGCGAGTTCTCTCCAAGCTTCTGAAACCCTTGCTGGGTGGTGGTTTGCGGATCGGAGACGATGCCGTGGATGGCCTCCTGCCCGTACACATCGGCGGCGTGCTCGATCGAGCGGCTGAAGCTGTTTTCGATCGGCTCGGCAAAAAAGTTCAACACGTTGAGTACGAGTACCAGCACCGCCACGCAGGCCCAGTCGTTCTGCGAACGAATCTTCCATCGCGAACCGTATCTCGCCAGCAGCCACCATGTCATTCGCTGCCCTGCGAAGAATCCGACGAGCAGCAGAACGGCACTGAACAAGACGCCCTGCACGATGTGATGGAGCGCATAGTGGCCTAACTCGTGGCCGAAGACGCCGGCGAGCTCATCGGGCGTGGCCGCGGCGATGGTCGTATCCCAGAGTACCAGGCGCTTCGAGGGGCCAAAGCCGGTGACGTAGGCGTTCATGCTCGTGACTTTGCTGCTGGCTCGCATGAAGAACATTCTGTCGGGAGGCAGGGTGACGCCACTGCGCGCGACTACTCTCTCCAACTGCGCCACCAGTGCCGGATTGCGTTGCTGCAATGGCTCGAACTTGTTGAAGAGCGGATCGACGAGGATCGGGGAGAGAAAGACGCCGAACAATACCGCGACCATCGTCGGGATCCAGAACCAGAACCACCAGCGCTTCGGCGACCACTGGATGACCCAGAACAGCACCATCACCAGGATGCCAGCCACGATCCATTCGAGCAGAAAGCTTTTGCCTAGATCGGCGAACCAGCTTCCCCAACGCTGTACCGAGAGCCCGTATGCGAGCGACACATGGTGTCCGTAGAGCCGTAGAGGCGCGTTCAGCAGCGCGGTAAGCAGCAGGAAGAGAAAGACGAAGACGAAGCATTGACCCCAGCGGCTCCTTGTCACCCTCTCGGCGACGTCGCGGAGGCGCGATGGCACACCCAGCGCCAGCAGCAGAATAAGCTGCAGGATTCCCCATCCTTCGCCTAGAAGATGCAGCGCGGTGCGGTCGCGGAACAACTCCTTCGCCAGCTTGACCTTGTCCGGTGGCAGCGTGTAGGCCGTGTGATTCTGTGCGGCCTCCCGCAGAGCTCGCGCCTCAGTGGGGGTCGTTCCGAGGGCCTTCGCTGACGGAATCGTGATTGCGAAAAAGCTGATCAGCAGAAGCAAAGCTGCACGTACATTCATCAATCAAAGGCTCCATCCTGATGAAGCCAGTGTGCATGATTCGTCTACGCGACGCAAAAAGATCAACCGGCGGCGGCGGAACCTATCGTTCCGATCCAGCCCCTGCGGACTCGGCGCCGATCTCCAACCCGAAGCGCGATAGTTCGCGCTTCTGCAGGTTGTAGTCGATGAAAAAGCCTATCCCGATAGCCAGTGGAATGATGCCGGCGGCCGACCCTGCCAGGACATCCCGCTCGTGCACAATGACGCTGAGCGTGATAAAGAACAGGATCAATCCCAACCCAACCGAAACCAGGATAATTCCTGCACGGCGTGCGTTGCCGAGGCTGCGCAGAGGGTCTCTGACGCGCTTCTCCTCGTCGCCGGAGCCCAAAAGCTTCTCGATCTCGGCGATGGGGACACCACGCGCAATCATCGCCATACGCTGCTCTGCCTTGTTGCGGCGTTGCTGGGCCTCGAACCAGATGCCCGAGACGATGGCGATGGCACCGACGGCGCAACCGGCTACCGGCACAATAAACGGACTTGATAGAAAATCCATAGACTACCTCCTCTTTCTGCCCGCGTTAGACCGGGAGGCACTCCGAAAGTTTCACTCGCCGGAATGAAACTTTCGGAGCACTCTATTGTCTAACCTCGCTTGGACGTCGATCTCACCTTCGAGCAGCTGGTACGCGACCATCAGGCGATGGTCTTTCGCACGCTGCTGCGTCTGACGGGTAGCCGCGAGCACCTCGATGATCTTGCCCAGGATGTCTTTCTGCGCCTCTATCGAGCGTTGCCCAGCTTTCGCGGCGAAGCGCTGATTACTACTTATCTTTACCGGATCGCGGTGAATGTTGCGCAGGACGAGTGGAAGCGCCGCCGCCGCGATGACCGCTCCCACGTCTCGCTCTCGGACGAGACTTCGGCGTGGGAAGAGCGTTTGGCGCACCCCGACAGGAACGCGGAACAGCAGATCGAGGAACGCGAATTCCAGCAGGTGGTCGAGGAGCAGTTGCAGCGGCTCAGCCATATTGAGCGAACGATCCTGATTCTTTATCATCAGGAAGAGCGAAGCTACGAGCAGATCTCTTACGCGCTGGGAATGCCGATCGGCACGGTGCGGACCCATCTTCACCGCGGACGCAAGAAGCTTCGTGAAGCGATTCAGCAGAATCAAACCAGTGAGAGGAGAACGGCATGTCAGACGAATTGATGAACTCGCAGCTGGTAAGGGCCTACGACGAACTGGACCGACGCGTTCTCCATGCTCTGGAGACTGCGCCCAGGGTGGAAGTTCCCGCCGATTTTGCCGCTCGCGTCGCTGGCAGACTTCCTGCCCAACGCCCTGTTTCGCTCACTGCCACTCACTACGGCCGGAACGCGGTGTTTCTTGGCATGATTCTTACGCTGGTCATCCTCATCGCTGTGACGCTGTACAACGGCAGGCACGCTAGCTTTGGACTGGCGGAGTCTGTTCTTCTCGCGCAGTTCCTCGCGCTGACGGTGTGGCTTAGCGTGCGGCGCCACGGCGTCGAATAGGCTGTCGACAAAACCCTCCCGGCTGCGTCCAATCCTCAGTCGTCTGCGGAGAAGATGCACGGCGTGGCATGAGTTGCAAGGCGTTACACGCTGGAGCGGCACTTCCGATACACTCGGCAGCAGGCGTATTTTGCAGGCGAAACGAGTTTCCTTTTCCATGAAGAGACAAAGAGCGGTGGTGGCCGGTGTTGGGTTTGCCGGTCTGGTAGCGGTGACGATTTCGTCTGTTGGTACCAGTGCAGTGGCGGCAACCCGCAGTGAACCCGCGCCGGCGGCGGTGCTGATCGATACCATGGAGTCCGAGCTGCATCGGGCGATGAGTTCGCTGGGGAACAGCGCGACGGACGCGACCCAACAGCCGAAGCCCTACTTCCTCAGCTACGCCGTCTCGGACAGCGACAGCATGAGCCTTACCGCGCAGTTCGGGGCGATCACCGGCTCTCGCGAAAACCATCGTCGCACCGCCGATGTGCAGGTTCGTCTTGGAACTGCTGCTGAAGACAACACTCACGGCGACCACAGGAATAGCGCACTTACCACCATCCCCTTGCCGCTTGCCAACGATAGCGACGCCATCGCTCGCACTCTCTGGTTCGCCACTAACCGCGGCTATGGCAAGGCGCTGGACGGCTACCTGAAGGTGAAGACGGAGCAGCAGGTCCGCGCAAAAGAAGAAGATGCCTCCGCCGATTTTTCGAGCGAGACGCCGGCTTCAGCGATCCTTCCTCCCTCGCCGTCGCTGGTCGTCGACACTGCTGCGTGGCAGACCCGCCTGCGTGAACTCTCCGGATTGTTCAAACAATATCCAGATGTCTTCTATAACAACATTGCACTTGAGGCGACCACCGAGACCGACTACTTTGTCTCGTCCGAAGGCGCGAAGGTGGCGACACCGAACCATGTTGCGCGTCTTGTTATCGTTGCCCGTACCCGCGCTGCGGACGGCATGGATCTCTTCCGCGCCGAGACCTTCGAGGCCGACGAGGTTTCGCATCTGCCGGATCAGAAGACGCTGATCGACAAGACACTGGCCATGGCAAAGAATCTCGAAGCGTTGCGCGCCGCACCGGTTACCGAGCCGTTCAATGGTCCTGCGATCCTCAGTGGCCGCGCGTCTGCTGTCTTCTTTCACGAGGTGCTTGGACATCGCCTTGAAGGCCAGCGCCAGCGTGGCGATGACGAGGGGCAGACCTTTACCAAGCTGCTTGGCAAACAGATTCTTCCGCCGTTTCTCAGCGTCTCCGACGATCCCACGCTTACTGACTTTCACGGTGTGTCACTCAGCGGCCACTACAGCTACGACGACGAGGGCCAGCAGGCGCGTCGTGTGGACCTGATCAAAGACGGCGTCCTCGACACCTTCCTGATGTCGCGTCTTCCGATCGCCAGCTTCTCCACCTCGAATGGACATGGACGTGCCGAGACCGGACACATGCCGACGGGCCGCCAGGGAAACCTCATCGTCACCTCCTCGAAGACCGTCAGCGACGCGGAACTGCGCGAGATGTTGAAGGCTGAGGCGAAGAAGCAGGGCAAAGCCTACGGGCTCTACTTTGAGGACATCTCTTCGGGCTTTGCTGTCACAACGCGCCGGTCGCCGCAGGCCTTTCAGGTGATTCCGCTGGTTGTCTACCGTGTGTATGTCGATGGCCGCCCGGATGAACTCGTCCGCGGAGTCAGCATTGTGGGTACACCGCAGGCGGCACTGAACCGCATCCTCGCCACCAACGACAAGCAGGATATCTTCAACGGAATCTGCGGTGCCGAATCGGGGAGCATTCCCGTCAGCGCCGTGGCTCCGGCAATGCTCGTCAGCGAGATTGAGACTCAGCGTCAAGCTCAGGGAACGGCGCGGCCGCCTATTCTTCCGCCCCCTGGAGCAACTACGGCTACCGACGAAAAGGGTGGCCAGTAATGAAATTACTTAATCAGTTACAAATTGGCGGCTTTTCCGCGATTCTCTTTTTGGCACCTCTTTTTAGTTCAATTGCGGTTACAAATTCTGCAGGTGCAGAGACTCCTTCCCCGGTGAACGATCCCCTGCTCCACGCGATGCAGGTAGAACTTGAGCGCGAGAAGGCTCTGCTGCTTCCCGGGATGCAGCACCCCTACTTCGTGGAGTATCGGCTGGACGATCTGGCCTCGTACGAGGCAGTCGCCAACTACGGTGCGCTCACCCGCGAGGAGGAGAACCATCAGCGCATCGTCCGAGTGACCGTGC
Source organism: Edaphobacter lichenicola (assembly GCF_014201315.1). Lineage (NCBI taxonomy): Bacteria > Pseudomonadati > Acidobacteriota > Terriglobia > Terriglobales > Acidobacteriaceae > Tunturiibacter > Tunturiibacter empetritectus. The sequence continues at coordinate 309,803 of NZ_JACHDY010000005.1, read as the reverse complement.
GCATTGGAGACTATGCCGTGGACAGCAGCACCAGCCGCGGCGACGGCACGCTCGAGCTTGCGCCTACGGACGACAACCCCGAAGCGCTGCGGTACGCGCTCTGGACGGCGACCGACACCGCCTACAAGAATGCGCTTCGGGCTTATTCGGCCAAGCAGGCTGCGCTGAAGCAGTTTCAATCCCTGCAGGCCCAACCCGACTTCGCGCAGGCCAAGCCGGTTGTCCAGGTCTCGCCCGTCGTGACGCTTGAGCTTGATCGCGACGAGTGGAAGCGCCGCATCATCGAAGCCAGCGGCCTCTTCGTCTCGGACCCCCAGGTTCGTCCCTTCGCCGAGCACGTGCAGTATTCGACCGCGAACATTCGTGGCATCGCGCTCAACCGCTACCTCGTCAACACGGAAGGAACGGTGGTGCGCCAGGGCTACACGGGTTACGACGGAGCGATCAGCGTCGGTGGCCAGGCTGCGGACGGGATGCGCCTGAGCCGCGATAACGGCACCATTGCCGTAAACCCAAAGGAGCTCGAGAGCGCTGCGGCTTTTCACAGACGCACGATTGAGGACCTGAAGAGTCTCGAGGAGCTTCGCAACGCGCCGGTGGTTTCAGCGGACGACTACCACGGGCCTGTGCTCTTCAGCGGTGACGCTTCGGCTGACGTCATCGATCGGCTGCTTGTGCCCAACATCGAAGCCGATCGGCCCGAGATGGGAACGACTGCACGCACCACCGGCGCTTACTCCTCGAGCTTCAAGGCACGCGTGCTTCCGGAGATGCTCAGCGTCACCGACGATCCGCTGCAGCCGAAGTTCGACGGCAAGGCGCTTCTTGGGGCTTACAGCATCGATGACGAGGGCGTTCCCGCGCAGTCGGTCGATATCATCGTCAACGGCAAACTCGAAAACTTTCTTATCGGACGGGAGCCCATCAAAGACTTTGACACCTCGAACGGTCATGGACGCGCCGCTCCCGCGCAGGCTGCTCACTCCCGCGCCGGAGTCATTCTGGTCAAGGCGAGCCAGCCTTTGTCGCGAGGTGAGCTGAATAAGCGCCTCCTCTCGATGGCGAAGGAGCAGGGTCGCGACGTCTACTCGGTCGAAACCCTCGGCGGCGAACTTCTGCCGCGCCTGCTCTATCTCGTGCATCCTGACGGGACGCGCCAGCTCGTGCGTGGTGCGATCTTCGACGAGCTCGACAATCGCAGCCTGCGCTCCGATATCGTCGCGGCCGGCAACGACCCTTACGTTTCGAACTCGCTCGGCACCGTACCGCAGACCACCATCGCGCCGAGCCTGCTCTTTGATGATATTGGCGTGAAGCGCGCGACCCTGGAGCAGCAAAAGCTTCCGTACTACGAGCCGCCTGCGCTGCCTGGCAAGTAGAGTTCGCGGACGTCTCCTCGCATGCGCATCAACTGGCTAGTCGGTTCGAATCAGATAGGGTGCGGCGGCAGGATCCTTGGGGTGAATGCTGTCGGCGACCTCAGTGGCGTTGCTCTTGTTGGGGAACTTCGGGCTGATCCTGACCCAATGCCCTGTCGGCCCTGGGAACTCGATCACCTTGGCGGTGGCGTAGCGCCGCATCATCTCTTCTTTCAGCTTCACGGCGTCAGACTCTCGCGCGAACGCTCCGACCTGCACGCACCAACGACCGCCGGGATCGGCGTTGGCGCGAACCGGTGCGGCGAATGCCTCAACCTTGACTCTGGCGACACCGGCGCGATAGACCCCGGTTGCCTTGGCTGCCGCGAGCGAGAGATCGATGATGCGGCCATGCACGAAGGGCCCGCGATCTGTGATCTTCACGACGACCGATTCGTTGTTGGTCAGGTTCGTCACACGCACCATCGTCCCCATGGGCAGGGTGAGGTGCGCGGCGGTCATCGCGTTCTGGTCGTAGACGGTGCCGTCAGCGCCTTTTCGCCCGGCGTAGGGAGGCCCGTACCAACTGGCCATTCCGACTTCGCTTGAGACGGGCTTCCCAAGATTGCCCGGGACCGGAGCAGGCGGGGGTGACGCCTCGGCAGCAGTCCCATCTGCGGTTGGGTTTCGCGGAGAGCGAGAGTTTTTGCCGTGGCTTGAGGCCGTCGTCCCGGCCGGTGGAGGCGGTGGCCGGTACGCCCGCGTTGTCTCTTTATGGCAGCCGCTGATCGTCAGCGCGCACGCCGACAGCACTGCGACAGTGCCAAGCCGGAATCTCATCACGGCTTCGGCACGTCCTTTGGTGGTGGCGGGGGAGGAGCAGACGATCGGCGCGCCTGATCGTCCATTCGCGACGCGAGCTTGTGCAACTCTGCCGCAGCGGTTCGCAGGGCTTCGGAGCTGTTGCGGCGCACGCCCGGCACCACCTCGTCATTGATGTACTTCACGACGTTCTTCAGATCTGTCTCGAGATGCGTCGCCGCATCCCGCAACGGCTGCTCCCACGATCGTTTCGGCTCTTCGGTTGCCATGTGCGGACCTCTACCTCTTGATTAGATGACGCGGAAAACGCAAGCGTCAACGTTCATCGCATCTGCGTGCCGGGATGGTAACGCCGGTAACGACGGGCATGGCTCGACCGGCCGGGCCAAATACAACTTGCTCTTACGTTCCTGCGTCCGTTATACATAGGCAAACGCTCACATCATGTCGTTCACGTCATGGACCAGCCACTGCTCTTTAGCCGGAGGGCGCAATCTGCTCACCTTAAGAAGCCTGACTGATCTTACTTTCATGGGATGGTCGGATGAACGCACTGATTGGGGTCGCGTAAGCATGCGTTGGTTGCTGATGATAACGTTGCTGCTGGTTGGCGCGAAAGCCCACCCGCAGACACCGGCCCCGACTCCCCCAAAGACACTCGCCACCCCCTCCGAATCGACCTCAAACGATCTTCCCGACGCTCCAGGCGCAGTCGATCCTGCTCAGAGCAATGTCGTCGCCATAGCCCAGACCTCCTTCCAGCAGACCGGCGATGGCGTCAAACCCTGCAACGCCTTTCGCGCCATGAAGATCATCCACTACAACCCCAATCGCCTCGGTGAGATCCCCAGCCCCTGCAGCAGTCTCGTCTATCCCTATCAAAAGTTTCTGGGAACGGACATCATCATCCCAATGACCTGGCAGGAGAAAGGCTACCTCGCCCTTCACGAGCTCGCCGACCCCGCCAACTTCGTCACCATCGTTGGGACATCCGCTATCTCCGTGGCCGCTGATCCCGACTCTGCTTACGGCCCTGGCCTCAAGGGATTCGGCAAATCCGTCGGCGTCAGCTACCTGCAGGACGTGACGGGCCAGTTCTTCGGAGCCTTTGCGATCCCTGTTCTGTTCCATCAGGATCCGCGCTACTTCCGTATGCCGAAGGCCCCCCTGTCAAAGCGAATCCTGTACTCGGTCTCCCGCACCGTCATCTCACGCCACGATGACGGCCGCTCCATGCCCAACTACTCCGTCCTGTTCAGCTATCCGATTGAGGCGGTCCTGGCCAATCAGTATGTGCCCGGCGTCCACAACGACGCCTCCTCTACCGTGACTCGCATCCTCACCGGATACGCCCTCGATCCCGCCAACAATCTGCTCAACGAGTTCCTCCCCGATGTGGCCAGCCGCGTCCACGTCCGCATCATCTTCGTGCAGCGAATCCTGAACAACGTCGCCAACGGAAGCAGCGGCGTCAACCTGCAGTGATTTATTTATCGCAAAACTCCGTCCCATCCACCGCCTCACGTCGCCATTCAATGCAGATTATTGCCGTTCGATACCACATGCTTCGATATGGCCCTCTGGCTGGGTACTGTTAAGAGGTGAGTCAAATCAGATCGCCGCTGCATCTGACAGGAAAAGCAACAGATAGCTCGAATCAAGATGCACACCTCTTGCGACATGAAGCTTCAGATCAGCAGCCTGAAAAACGAATCGAAGTAGATAAAATCAAGTAACAAATCCAGAAGATATCAAGACATCAGACGGACACTCAGGAGACAAAGTAAATGCCGAAGGCCAAAATTGCCGAAAAAGCTCTCACCTATGGAGCCAAAGCAGGTTGGGCAGTATTCAACAAGCTGAACTCGTTCAGCCCCAACGCCAGCTTCACCCCAAAGTGGAGCGACAAGCCGCTTCTCAAGAGCTATCAGAAAGAGAAGCCGCCCCTCGGCTGGCCCCGCACCACTGACTCCCTCTGTCCGAAGTGCATCCCGGAGATTCGTCAGCAGATCGTCGACGGCAAGCTCCCCCACGAGATCCTGCTCAACGAGAAGGTCGGTGAGATCAAGGCGCAGATCATCGAGCGCAACGGCGAGATCCTGATGGTCAAGGATTGCCCGATCCACGGCCACTTTGAAGACCTGATGTCGATCGACACCGCCTTCTTCAAGCACCTCGAAGAGGTCTTCCCCGGCCGCGACATCCGCGCCCACAACGACGAGAAGCTGCACAACCACGGTACATCCACTGTGACGCACGGACGCGGTTCGGTTCTCACCATCGACCTCACCAACCGCTGCAACATGATGTGCGATCCCTGCTTCATGGACGCGAATCAGGTCGGCTTCGTCCACGAACTCACCTGGGACGAGATCAAGACCATGCTCGACAACGCGGTCACCATCAAGCCCAAGCGTCAGATGTCGGTTCAGTTCTCCGGCGGCGAGCCCACGCTCTCCCCATACTTCCTCGACGCCGTCTCCTACGCCCGCAAGGTCGGTTACACCTCCGTTCAGGCCGCGACCAACGGCATCGAGTTCGCGAAGTCGAAGGAGTTTGCCAAGGCCGCTGCTGAAGCCGGTCTCCGCTACGCTTACCTCCAGTTCGATGGCATCGGCAACGCAGCCAACTCGCACCGCAAGGTCGGCAACGCATTCGATGTGAAGCTCCAGGCCATCCACAATCTGCACGAGGCTGGCGTCGACATCGTCCCCGTCACCACCATCGTCAACGGCATCAACAACGAGCAGGTAGGCCGCATCATCGAGTTCGCGCTCGACAACCCGAAGAAGATCAACTTCCTCTCCTTCCAGCCGGTCAGCTTCACCGGCCGCGACGAAGACATCTCGGACGAGCGCCGTCAGGCTCAGCGCTACACCCTGTCGCACCTCGCCCACGATGTGAAGAACCAGACCGGCCTCGGCGAACCGACCCGCGACTGGTTCCCCATCTCCTTCATGTCCACCTTCTCCGACTGGGCCGACCTCGTCCACGGACCCGATCGCGACTGGGGCCAGCTCTCCTGCGGCTGCCACCCGAACTGCGGTATCTCGATGGCCCTGATGATCGACAAGGAGACAAAGGAAGCAGTTCCCGTCACCGCGTTCATCAATGCGGATCGCCTCGCCAAGGACGTCGCCCGCATCAACGACGCCGCCCGCGGCAAGTGGCTCTCGATCATCGGCGTCACGCTCGCGCTGCTTCGCAACTACAAGCCCGAGGCTGCACCGACCCACTTCAAGATCAAGGACCTGCTGCAGAAGTTCGATAAGAGCTTCGGCGCGACCGGCCGTAGCTACGGCAAGGTCACTGCAGACCGCACCATGGCCGACATCGAGAAACGCCGCGGCGATCGTTGGAACTTCCTCTTCATCGCCGGCATGTGGTTCCAGGATCTCTTCAACTACGACTTCCGCCGCACCGAGCAGTGCATCATCCCCTACGCCACACAAGAGGGTGAGATCAGCTTCTGCGCGTACAACACCGGAGTGGGCTGGCGCAACATCATCGAGAAGATGCACATGACCTCCACCCTCACCAAGTGGTACGAGGAGCATGGCCGTCACGAGATCTTCGCCGGCGGCAAGAAAGTTGGTCTCGAAGCGGAGATGAAGTACGACCTGGTCCTCAACGACGAGCACGTCAACGCCGCCGCCAACGACACCTTCGACAAGTCCGGCATCGCGAAGAACTCTCGCGAAGAAAAGATCCGCGCACGCGATGCGAAGATCAAGCAGGACGCCGAAAACGCCCGCATGGCCAAGCTCTACCGCAAGGAAGTGCTCCAGGAGCCCGACGCTCCTGCCGGCTTCATCTCTGTCGGAGAGATCAAGGCCGCCCCAGTAGCCAAGGCCGAGGTCGTCCAAAACATCGAAGAGACCGTCTCCGGCGACTAATCAAGAGAATCAAAACCGATGCAAAAGAAGGCCGCCAGCAATGGCGGCCTTTTACTTGTTGCACTCAGTCGCCATGTTCAGAGCTTGGACTGCGAGGAGGTCGCCTCCTTCAGCTCCGGACTCAGCGAGATTACCCATATGTTGGAGTTGCTGTTGTCCCAGGTTTGGAGACGCTGGTAGTCCTCATTGGCCTGCTCACGTGTACGAGGGTAGTGGACTGCCAGCGTGCGATCGCTGCTGAAGTAAACCGTTCGATGATCCGCGCCAAAGCGCGGATCATTGTCTTCACTTGAGCCATTCGCGTCGTCGCCGGCGTATCGGATCGGCACGATTGAACCCCAAACACCGCCTTGGTTGTAGACGATAAACAGATGCTCATGCGACGTATCACCGGGTCTGAGACGTTTACTGGTGAACACCAGGAACGACTGATCGGGAGCTATCTCAGGATCGACGTCCTTCACGCTGCCATCACTGAAGGAAAGAGGCTCCGCATTGCGATAGGCCCCGTTCTGATACTGCGAGCGAAACAGACTCAGCTCCTTTCCCTTCACCGCAGCCGTGAAATAAATGCTTCCATCCGCCGCGACACTCGGTCGAAAGATCCACTGGAAAGAGTTCACTGACTCAGGAAGCTGCACAGGCGCGCTCCAACCTGATCCAACGCGATTGACCCTCCAGATGTGGGACGCAATGGGGGAGCTGCCCTGTTTGGCTTGAGGAGAATCCGCAGTGAGCGGGCGCACCGAAACAAAGACAAGATACGAACCATCCGGCGAGAGAGCAGGTGAGGAATCGGACCATTCGCCGGAGAACGATGCAACCTTAGGCTCGGACCACCCACCCTTGAGCCGATGCGATTCGAGAATAATGGACCAGTGCGCGCTACTTCGAGTGAAAAAGAGCGTACTTCCATCCGGAGAGAACGTCGGCGAACCATCGTTGGCAGGGCCGGAGATGATGCCCGGAGCAAATACCTCGGGTGCGGGGAGCGCAGTGTCCTTCGCTGATGTCTGCTCAACGATAGCGTTGGCGCATGGTTGCAGGCAAATGGCAAAGAAACAGAAAAGACCCGCGACAAGTACGCGTGGTCGTACTTTGGACATAGAGATCTCCTCGAACATAATTAGGGAGCCCGGCTAAACTGAATAACTAATTGACTAGTCGTCGTAGACGAACGATATGGAGCGAAGTTAGCAGTTGTTCGATGCAACTTCATCGCTTCTGTCGGGTACTCTTTGCCCAGATCTGCATTACAGCTCTGGCCCTCGACTTCATCGCGAGAGTTCCTTCGCGTAAAAACCTCTCGGCCATCTCCTCCGCCTCATCGCGCAACGAAGCCTCTTGCATCGCAAGCAGCCCCAGTCCCTCCACTGCGGAGCACCTCACCACGTTGCTCTCATCCTGAGCCAGCAGCGACATGGTACGTGCCGCCCTTAACCGCTGCATGTGAGTATGCGCGATCCTCGGCACCACCAGCCCCAGATGCCACCGCATCCGCGACTCCTCCGCAGGCAGCGTCTCCAGCAGACCCGCGAGTTCGTCGGCATAGTGCTCCAGCAGTCTGCCGTCCTTCTCTGTGATCCGCCGCGCAACATCGGCTGAACGCTTGCGTACCTCTACGTCCTCGCCGAAGAGCTCCCGCACCAAAGAACGAACCGCTGACCTGTCGGCAAGGATCTCCCCGGCGAGGTCGCGCGCCATTGCCAGACCCCATCGCTTCACCCTGAGCCGTTGCCCCAGAGACTCCATGCGGCGAAGTATAGTCGACGTTCTCACCCGGCAACTCGCGAGCACATCGACCAGCCAAACAGTCTTGACACCGCTGCTACAATTAATTCAGGAAGCACGGGAGGCCCGGCACAATGCCGGGCCTTCCTGCTTGGCCTTCTGTTCGGAACAGGGACTACCTGTAAGTCCAAAGTTAAAATATTTGCTTTGAAGACTTTGCACACTTTTCGTACGGGTGGGGGAGGGTGAAAATCCAGCTACAGGCAAACTACATCCCTGTCGCTCTGGCGGTACGATACCGGCGTCCTGGCTTGCGAGGAGTTGCGCCAAAGGCCCACTCGCGCACCGGACCGACATCGACGTGGACGAACTGCGATACGGGATAGTAGCCGACTCCACCGGCGTGGAGCGAGAGCGCCGTATTCCTCAGCTGTGCGGTCGAAACTCCCGGTACACGAAGGTCGATCGCATGACCTTCCATGTGCTGGCTGTGCTCGGCGACGCCGGTCTTTACCGACGAGTGCCGCAACGCCTCATTCGTCTCCGGTGTTCTGTATCCGCAGACAACCTGGATGACGCCACTAACCCGTCCGAGCCGCGACATCATCGCATGCAATACATCGAACTCTTTTGGTTCATAGCGGACTACATCCTGTGTGTAGTGATCGCGCAGGAAGTAGTTCAGCTTCTCGAGCGCCTCAGGAACATAGGTGTCGCCGATCCGGTAGATAACATCGAGGCTCTCGCCGGTGTGCAGATTTGTCATCCGCAGTTGATATGGCTTGCCGTCGTCCGACAGCTCGCTCGAGGCCACCCCCGAAGAGATCTCATCGGGCATCACACCCGGCACCACCTCTTCGCCTGTGATCGCAACCGGATGCGTTTTAGTCCGGGCGGAGGTATGGAGAGTGCTGCGCAGACCGGCGTGTACCCGGGTACGCACGGTCCTGGCCCACGACGAACCGCTCATCCCAAAGATCAACATCGTGGTGGCCGCAACCGCTGCAAAGCCCTTCGTGCGCAGTCTCCGCATCCAAACTCTCCCGTGTTCAAGTGTTCGAATGCCGGCCCCCAAATGCGGTCCGCGATTCGTCATTTCGTTCTTCCAGTTTATCGGACTCATCTCCGAATAGCTGAGGTTGCTTCTGTAACTTTAGTGTCATATTTGAACGGCTTCCAAACTTCCTAACCCGTTGTCCTCGAAGCCGTAACCATACCTCTATCAATAATTAGCTTCTGCCAGCTCCGACCACGCGGTCATACACGAGTTTCGCCGAGGCTATGTCCTCGATGGCAATTCCGACCGATTTGAACACCACGGGTCGATCACCACTCTCCAACTCCCCGCCTTGCAGCAGCTCTCCAATCTCAGCACTCACCTGCGCCTTCGCCAGCAAAATATCCCCGGGCTCTCGCAGGGCGGCTTCTCGGGACTCGACCACAACGGCTCCCTGCATCGCCTCTTCGTCGAGCTCCCTGCGGTTTGGTGTTACGGCACCGACCGCGCAGACCATCGCGTCTTTCTTGAGCCATCGGCCAAACAGCACCGGCTCGGGCGAACTAGTCAGCGTCAGCACGACGTCGGCGCCGGATACTGCCTCCTCCGCCGTCGTACCCCGTGCCCCAACCTCCTCGGCAAACCTCCTTGCGTTGCCCTCGGTCCGGCTCCAAACGCGAATCTCTTCAAACTTTCGGACTCGCGACAGCGCCCGCAGATGGGACCGGGCCTGAACTCCGCTTCCAAGAATACCCAGCACCTTCGCCTCGGGCCTTGCGAGCAGGTCGACGGCCACGGCCGATACCGCCGCCGTCCTCATCTCGGTGATCAGCCGCCCGTCCATCATGGCCAGCGGCTCGCCCGTGTCGGCACGAAACAGTTGAATCACCGCCTGATGCGTATGCTTCCCTCTATCGGCGTTACCTGGGTAAAATGTGACCATCTTCGCACCCATCACGTCTCCGTAGACGGCCGGCATCACGGCAAACCATCCGGCGT